>JAJZTK010000072.1:0-6354 GCA_021849045.1 Deltaproteobacteria bacterium
TCCGATCTCAGGAGGAGTATTCGTTCAGCTCCCGTCCCGTCAAGGAAACCAAGTCTGCGTGGCAGCCTGGCAGGCTTACGGCGGCTATGGCCGGAGCAACGCTTCTGTTCATCCTGGTCTATGGCGGGGTCGAGGTGCTGAAAGTCAATCGGGAGGCTGCCGACGTATCCAACGAGCCGGGTTCCCACTCCCGCCACTTCGGCACCCCGGTGGACAACAACGGCTTTTGACAAAGAGAGCAACCTATGGAAAACCGATACGCGACACTGAAGAAAGCTCTGGCCATCATAGCCTTCCTGGCACTCTGGGAACTGTTTCCCAGGATCGGGGTGTTGAACCCGCTGTTTGTGCCGCCACTCTCCAGCGTGGTTACCACTCTCAGGGATCTGTACAGTAACGGAGAGTTGGTGAAGCACACGCTGGTAAGCCTGCAAAGAGCCATCTACGGGCTTTTGGCCGGCATCCTGGTCGGTTTGCCGCTGGGACTTCTGCTGGGCGGCTGGTTTCCGCGTATCCAGCAGGCAACTGAACCGCTCATGGAACTCTTCGCCCAGGCTAACCCGGTCATTCTGGCTCACATCATCATCTTCTTCCTCGGCATCGGCCCGTCGGCGCGGATCTTCATCATCGGCTGGCTCTGCATCTGGCCCATCACCTTCAGCGCCATCACCGGCATCCGCACGGTCGACAAGACGCTCTTGAAGCAGGCCCGTTCCTTCGGACTCGGTCGTTGGCGGCTGTTCCTCAGGGTGATTCTGCCGGCTGCGGCACCGTCCGTCTTTACCGGCCTCAGACTGGCCGCCGGCTACGCCTTCATCATGCTGATTGCGGCGGAGATGATGGGGGCCAGTAACGGTCTTGGCTGGTTCGTGGTCCAGAGCCAGGAGAGTTATCACATCACGCGGATCTTTGCCGGGGCAACGGTCATCACCTTGCTTGCCGTGGTTACCGACGCTCTCTTACGGCTGGTCGAAAAACGGGTCGTGGTCTGGAATGCCGAGGGTAGCGAGGATTACCTGAAACTGAAGGGTGCCACGTCATGAAACGTATTTTCGCAATCATTGCCATGCTGCTTCTCTTCTCTGTACATGCGGAAGCCAAGTCCCTGCGCATAGGCGAGCCGGTTCCTGCTGTCCGGCTTGCCGATCTCGCGGGGAAGCAGTTCGATACAGGTCAGTTGAAAGGTAAGACCGTGGTTCTCTATTTCTGGACCGACGCCTGCGGATGCGCCGAACAGCTGATAGCGCTTCGCACGTTCATTGCCGGTCTGAAGGACAACCCGTTCGCATTTGTCACTATCAACGAAGGGCAGGGGAAAACGGTTGCCGAACGGTTCATCCGGAATAACAAGCTTCCGTACCAGGTGCTGCTTGACAATGATCTGGCCATAGGCAAAAAGGGGTTCGGCATCAAGGTCCTGCCGACGATCTTCATCATCGGCAGGGACGGTATTCTCAAGGAGAAACTGATTGGCGTTGTGGATAACAAACGACTCGAAACGTTTATCCGGCGCTATCTTTGACATCTAACGGAGGCCATATGAAAAACCTTGCAGTCAGTTTTATTACTCTGCTGACCCTTGTGGCCATTTCGGCCGATGCAGCGGGATTGAAGGCACGAAAGCCAGCCAATGGCGACAAGTGCCCGGTCTGCGGCATGTTCGTTGCCAAGTATCCCGATTTTGCCGCCCAAGTCCAGTTCAGGAATGGGACCGTGCTCCACTTTGACGGGACCAAGGACCTTTTCAAGTGTTACCAGAACCTACCACGTTACAGCCCTGGTAGGAAACAGGGTGACATTGTCGCCATCTTTGTGACCGGCTACTACTCCCTGGCCCCCATTGATGCCTATTCTGCCTGGTTTGTTGCCGGTAGCGACGTGTTCGGACCGATGGGGAGGGAGCTGATCCCCTTCCAGGAAGAGGCTGACGCCCGCGAGTTCATGAAGGACCACAAGGGAAAGTCGCTCCTCAGATTCAAGGATATCACTCCCGCCATCGTCAAGGAGCTCGATTGATGGCTCTGCGCAACTCCACACTCTTCCTTTCAGGAACCGCTGCGCTATTTCTCCTGTTCATCGCCATGTTGGGCCATTCCGTCTATGCTCGTACCGCCGCACTTCCAGTCCTCGATCGCAAGGCGGAGCTGGTGCGGACCCTGGAACTGACCGATCTCTGTCTCTTCACCGAGGCGAGCTACACCCGTCACCTTGCCATGACCGACCTGAATACGCCGTTCCAGGACGCGCCATTTTCCTTCGAGCATTTCCCGACCGGTGCCCTGGTCAGCCCCCCCGAACGCCTCGTGAGGAGCCATGGCCAACGCAATTGAGCGTCAGAGGCACATCATGGACTTCACCCTCTCGTCGCTCCTGCGCCGCAAGGGGAAGAACGGCGCCCTGCTGGCGGTCTACACCCTGATCGTTTTTCTCCTGGCCTCGGTCCTCTTCTTTACCCATGCCCTGCGGCAGGAGGCGGCACTGGTGCTCCGCGATTCTCCCGAGATCATCGTCCAGCGGACCCTGACCGGCCGCTACGCGCCGATTCCCGTTGCCTATGGCGACAGGATTCGCGGGATTCGCGGGGTGATATCGGTGCGGCCACGGCTCTGGGGATACTATTACGATGCCAACTTCCTGGCCAATTACACCCTGGTGGTTCCGGGCGATAATCCGCCTAAGCAAGGGACCATCGGCATCGGTGCCGGCATCTCCCGGATGCGCGAGGCGTTCGAGGGGGACACGGTCGGCTTTACCGGTTTTGACGGCAAACCGAGGAGTTTCACGATCGGTTCGATCCTCAGTGACGAGTCGCAACTGGTCTCCGCCGATCTGATCCTCATTTCGGAGCCTGATTACCGCTCGCTTTCCGGTATTCCGTCCGGCTTTGCGACCGATCTGGTCCTGAAGGTGAAGAACCCCAAGGAGTTCACCACCATTGCCGAAAAGATCACCAGACTCCTCCCGGACACCCGGCCGATCGTCAGGAACGAAATCCTGCGCACCTATGATGCCCTCTTCAACTGGCGGGCCGGGGTGATCATTGTCATCTTCGGTGTTGCGGCCCTGGCCTTTGTCATCTTTGCCTGGGACAAGGCGACCGGCCTTTCCGCCGAGGAGCGGAAAGAGATCGGCATCTTGAAGGCGATCGGCTGGGAGACCTCCGACATCCTCCTGATGAAGTTCTGGGAAGGTCTCGCCATCTCCCTTACCGCCTTTTTCGTGGGGATCGCCCTGGCCTACGGCCATGTCTTCTTCACCTCGTCGATCCTTTTCGTGCCGGTACTGAAGGGGTGGTCCACCCTCTACCCGGAATTCAGGCTCGTGCCGTTCGTTGATTTTGGCCACCTGGCGGCCATCTTCTTTCTCACGGTCGTTCCGTACACCATCACCACCATCATCCCGTCGTGGCGGGCGGCAACCATTGACCCGGATGCGGTGATGCGATGATAAAGGCCCACGATATCACCAAGACCTTCAACGCTGGGCGGCCCAACGAATTCACTGCACTCCGCGGGGTTTCCCTGACCATCGACCTGCATGAGGTGACCGTCCTCAAGGGACCGAGCGGATCGGGCAAGACCACCCTGCTCGGCATCGTCGGCTGTATGGCCCGTCCCACCTCGGGCAGGATCTTCCTCGACGAACGGGAGATCACTAGCCTACCGGAGCGGTTCCTGACCGGCATCCGGCGCCAGACCTTCGGTTTCATCTTCCAGCAGTTCAACCTGATCAAGGGGCTCACCGCCCTGGAAAACGTCATGGCCCCAGCCTACCCGACCGGTGAAAAGTACGCGTCTCTGAAAAAAAGGGCGCTGCAGACCATGGCCATGTTCAACCTGGAACACAAGGCCGACGCCAGGATAGAGTGGCTTTCCGGCGGCGAGGCCCAGCGGGTGGCCATCAGCCGGGCACTCATCAACAACCCGTCGGTTATCATTGCCGACGAGCCGACCGCCCACCTGGACACCCGGCTCTCCAGCGAATTCATGGCCATCATGCGCCGGCTGAAGGGGGAGGGGAAGACGATCATCCTGGCCAGCCACGACCCGATTGTCTATGACTCGGACCTGGCCGACCGGGTCATCGAGATGCGGGACGGCCGGGTGGTGAGCGCCCGGGAGAACTCATGATCCTCCATCCGAGCGTGCTGGCGCTCTTTGTCTCATCGCTTCTCATCAGTCTGATGGTTCTTTACTCGGCTGTCTATGGCGTCCAGATCCTCCGGAACTGGGACCTCTCAAGCGGCAGCGAGCAGCAGCTGGCTCTGGAGCGAAAGACCTATCTGATCTCCACCATTGTCAGCTATTTTCTTGCCTTTCAACTGGTGTCACTGTTCCTCTTCATTTACACCGCAGACAGCATCTGCAACCTGTTTGTCGGTGCCATGTGTGCCGTCGGTACCCTGACCGTCAACGGCTACGGCTATCCGACCCTGCTGCTCAAGATCGTTAACTTCGTCCTGGCCGGCCTCTGGCTGATCCTGAACCATGCCGACAGCCAGGGGTACGACTACCCCCTGATCAGGAAGAAATACCTCTTTCTGCTGCTCATGGCCCCCCTCATCCTCGCCGAGGCCGTGGTCCAGGGGGCCTTCTTCCTGGGGCTGAAGCCGGATATCATCACCTCCTGCTGCGGCAGCCTGTTCAGCCCGACCAGCCGGGGGATCGCCACCGAGATCGCCAATGCCCCGCCACTGCCGATGCTGGTGATCTACTACGGTAGCGCCGCCGTGACTGCGGTCGCTGGTGTCCTGTATCTGCTGAAGGGGAGGGGGGGGTACCTGTTTGCCGTTCTGAGCGGTCTCAACTTTCTGGTAGCCATGGTGGCCGTCATCTCGGTCATCTCCCTCTATATCTACCAGATGCCCTCCCATCACTGTCCTTTCTGTATCCTGCAGAAGGAGTATCACTTTGTCGGCTATCCGCTCTATATAGCCATCCTGGTTGCCGGTGTATCCGGGCTCGGGGTGGGGATGCTGCTCCCCTTCAGGGCCGTTGCCAGCCTGCGGGGGATGATTCCCCGGCTGACCAAACGGCTTACCCTGGCGGCACTCATCGCTATTGTCGTCTCAACGGCAGTGGCGACCTGGCCGGTACTGTTCACCAGCTTTTCCCTCAGAGGGTGAACAGAACCGCATTTTTGGCGGAATAAGTTGACAGAAACACAGGGGAGGAACGCATGGCAGTGGTGCAGAGTACGATAACCTGTCGGACCGACAGTTGTGGATGCCAGAGTGGGAAAGGTCTGTTTCAGGTTCGTTGGGCAGGTGCCCAGCGGATGGTGCTTGGAGGAGATATCCGGGGCCATGTCCCTCTCGCACCGCTCGCCGGACAGTCGCATCTCTACGGTCTCGGCCCCCTTGAGGAGCTGAAGGGGGAAATCACCATTCTTCACTCGGAGCCTTCCATCTCCCGCGTGCAAGAGGACAAGCGGGTTTCCGTGGAAGCAGGTTTCAACCACCGGGCCTGCTTCCTAGTCTACTCTCAGGTGGCAAGCTGGCGTGGGGTGCCGCTGCCGGACGAGGTGAGGGACCTGGCCACCCTGGAAGCGGTCCTTCCGGAACTTGCCGCCAGAAACGGCATCGATCCCAAGCTGCCGTTTCCTTTTCTCCTCAGAGGGCGTCCGGCGCGGATCGACTTTCACATTCTCAACAAGACCGATGGGCTGCCCCATACCCCTGAGCTTCATGAAAAGGCCAAGGTCCATTTTGCGGTCGAACATACCGGGGTTGAGATCATCGGTTTCCATTCGCACGAACACCGGGGAATCTTCACGCCGCGGGACAGCAACCTGCACCTGCACGTACGGACCGATGACGGCTCCATCTCGGGTCATGTGGAAGAGATAACGGTTCCCGGTCTGCAGCTGCTGCTGCCGGCTGTCGTGGAGTGGCGAACGACCGTACCTTGTTCATGAGCATCATTGCATCTCTGTATCATTAAACTGGTAATTCAACGGCATGCGCATATCCCGGCGTTACATAACGGCTCTTGTCCTCACTGTGATCTATCTGGTGATCGCATTGAGTCCGCTTGCGCCTTTGGCACTGCATTCTCCTGCCATCGCCCATGCACTGACCGGAGAGTGTGCACAGGACTGCCGGATCTGCGGTTGTTCACCGGAGCGGAGTGCTACACGCACCTGCTGCTGCTGGCAGAAATACTAAAACAGGAGGAGGCGAAAAAGCAGCAGGAGGCACAGAAAGACGACTGCTGCAAGAAGAAAAAGAGTCGCTCTGCAAAGGTGACCATCTCGGAATGCCCGTGCGGCAGCGGGAAGCTGATCGCCTTCTCAGGTACGGACAAGGACGAGCTGTTGCCCTATCATTTCAACGGCTCCATCATCAACCATCAT
>JAJZTK010000072.1:6364-20190 GCA_021849045.1 Deltaproteobacteria bacterium
AGAACATCAGCGCACAAAACCCTCCAAAACGCCTGACAGAGCGTCATGGCGATCCCCCCGATCCTCCCCCGAAACTGGTCTAGCTCTCCTGACAATTGGTTCCGCAGCTCCGGATCTGCCTGGCACGGCAATCAGCACTATAGCTGTATCCACTCTGCCGGTGTTGTCCACTAGGCACGTTCGCTCGCTTCGGAGCCCACTCCAGATGGCTTTAAGCGAGTTATTTGGATAGTTCCAGCTTCCAAATCGGAGCTTAGAAACGAATCTAACATATCCAAAGGAGACCAAGATGAAACGGTTCATGCCTATTCTTATGCTGATGGCGATGTTACTCACTATGTTCGGCTGTGGCGGCTCAGGCAGTTCTGCCGTGCCGACTACGACCATTACCGGAACGGTCTTTGCCGGGCCTGCCACTGGTGCAACCGTTACCGCAAAAACGACTGCCGGGGTCGTGGTGGCTACCACCAGCGTTGCAGCGGATGCCAACGGGGCGTTCAGCATCGCCATTCCCACGGCTGCCCTTGCCGGCGACCTGATCTTCGAGACGAGCGGCGCGGGCGCCACCTTTACCGATGAGGCAACGGGCGCCTCCACCAACCTGGGAACGCTCTCGGTCTTTGTCCCGGCCGGAACCCTGTTCGCCGGTGCCAACGTGACCCTTGATCCGTCCAGCACCATCGTCCAGAAGCTGATTGCCGGCGGGAAAACGAGAACTGCGGCCTTTACTGCCTTCAGTTCCTCCTTCGGCTACAAGCCTGACTTCACCATCAGACCGGCCTTTGCCAATGTCTCCAGCGCTGCAACCACCCCCCAGCGTCTGGCGGGCTTTCGCGCCGCTGCCTTCAGCCAGCTGACCAATGATCTCAAAGATCCCGCCACCTCTACCGGGATTGGTGGCGCAGCCAAACAGTTCGAACTGCTGCAGGCAATTGCCGATGACCTGTCCGATGGTGTACTGGACGGCAGGAAGAGCGGCGGTACGGTGGTAAAGACCGCCTCCAACTTCACCATCCCTGAAGACATACTCAACCAGTACAATGCCGCGCTCATCAGCTTCCAGAATAGCAGCAGCAATAAGTCCAAGCTGACACCGGCCCAGATCAATGTCCCCATTTCCGGCAAGGTGTCTCTGACCCCAACCTACCGGGTCGAGTATGTCCCACCAACAGGTGGTGAATTCGTCTCGGCCGACACCTTCCAGTTGAAGATCACCAACAGGATCGACGGAACGCCGGCAACCGGCCTTGCGTCGAGCATTGTCCTCAATCCATACATGGTGATGGGGGCGATGGGCGGGGGGACACACTGGCCGAACGCGGTGACCGAAATCAGCCCCGGCGTCTATAGCGGTACGGTCCACTACAGCATGGAGACCTATTGGGGGCTGGACATGTACTGGAAATTGTACGTTTTTGTCGGCTCGGAGACGGCATTCTTCTATCCGCGTGTGGCGGCATTCGACAACATGGATACCGTCTCGGTCAGCTTTTATAACAGCAGCGATACGACCACCGGCACGAGCAAGCGGAGATACCGGCTTTGGCGAGACGGTCTGAGCGCCGGCGCAGGCGGTAAGTACAACTTAACCGTCTTTCTCTCTACGACCGACGGATCGGGCAGCTATGGATCAATCACCTCCTCGAACGGCTATCCGGTGTATCCCGGTCAGTCATGGACAACGGCTCCGCTTGCCCTCAGCAGCGTGAAGGTGCAGGCCTATGACGGCACTGCCTGGGTCGACCTGACGCCGGTTGGCACCACTGGGCAGTTTACGGCCAGCGGGCTTGGCCTGACCGGGGGAATCCAGGGGAAGGTCTATGTCAGGCTGATCATCAACGGCACCACCTACACCAATGCCAATACCGGCGCGGCCTGGGACTCTTCCGATGCGACGACCTCCAATGGGGTTCAGTCCTTCACCGTGACCCCCTGAACCGCAATGACCACACTACATGCCATCATGAGACATGCATTTTCGACATCAATAGCGGCAGCCCTTTTGGCGGGGGCTGCCGCCCTTTCTCCCTTGCCGGTCCAAGCCGGCTCCTGCTGCGGCGGAGGCTCGGCCACCTCGCTCCTGGTCCCCAGGTACGCCTGGGGGGTGGCGGACCTCTCATTCGATACCGAGCTGTACGACGGTTACTGGAACCAGGAAGGCACCCACAAGTCTGACCCACCCGGGAGCGACCTGAGACAGTACCGGCTGAATCTCGGCTATGCCCAGCGGTTTGCCTCCGACTGGCAGGCTAGTGTCACGCTTCCCTATGTCTGGAACGACAACAGCTATTCCGGTCTCTCCTCCCGGAGCAACGGCCTCGGCGATACCACGGTCAGCCTTTGGTATGAGGCACTGGTTGACAACTCGGCCTGGCGAATCCGCCATCCCCAAGACTTGATCCCCGGGATCACGCTGGGGCTCTCCCTGCTGCTCCCCACCGGCATCTCCCCGTATGATGACGTGACGAGCAGCTTCGACGTGACCGGCCGAGGCTTCTACCGTCTCGACGGCAACCTGCTCATCGAGAAGACGGTCCAGCCATGGAACCTTTCCCTTCAGCTGGGTTACGGCACCCACTTCGAGCGTCCCGTCAACCGGGAGTACGGCAGGTATGTGGAGCCGTACCACAAACAGCTGGGGGACCGGTTCTCGGGGAGCCTTTCCGTTGGGTACAACTACTATCTGGGGGCGGGCGGCGACACCCTGACCGGCACGGCGAGCTACGTCTACCTGCACGAGGGTGATGCGAGCATCAACGGCAGTCCGGACAGAACGAGCGGTTTTCATAAACAGTCGTTCGGCGGCGGTCTCACCTACTCGAACACCGACCGCGACTGGAGCATCCGGGCGGCGTGGAACCATGCGATCCAGGAAAACGGCTGGGGAAAGAACTTTCCCACCACCGACATCATCACCGTGGGGGTACGCTATGTATTTCGTTAGACTCTGCAGCCTGATACTGACACTGTCGCTCCTGGCCGGCTGTGGTGACAATCTGCTCCCCTCCGGCGAGGACCAGAGACCGCCCGTTCAGACCGGCACTACTGGTCCTGCTGTCGGCCAGCAGGCGCCCGTTTTCAGCGTCGCCGATACGAACGGCAACATTTTCACCCTCACATCGGCACTGGCCAACAGAAAGGCAATCGTTCTCTACTTCACCATGTGGTGCCCGATCTGTGATGCCCACGCGAGCAATCTGCAGGAAGTCATTCCCAGCTTCCCGACGGTCGGCTTCTACCTGGTCGACTATGTCTCCGGCACGGTGGCAGATGCCCGGAGCGCCATGATTGCAGACGGTTTCGCCGACAGTGGTTTCACCACCCTGGCGGATATCGGCAACCATTTACTCTTCGGATTTCAGGGCACCATGGGGAGTACCGTGGTCATCGACAGTGGTGGGACGATCCTTCTGAATGAAGACTACAAGGATGGTACCCGGCTACAGGCTGTCCTGGCCAGCCTGCCCTAACGCGGCAGGACATTACTTTCAAGGAGAGTGTTCAGATGAGACATACAATATTTTTCGTCAGTATGCTGGCCATGATCTTCTTCGGCGTTGTCGGCGCCGTTGCCCATGGCCGGGATGATATCGATAGCCACCGTAATTGCGCCCACTGTGGCATGGACCGTAAGGCATACGGCTACAGCAGGATGCTGGTGAAATATGTTGACGGCGGTCAGGTTGGGCTCTGCAGCCTGCACTGTGCGGTTACGGAGCTTGACGCCAACAAGGGGCGGCCGGTCAAGGCACTGTTCGTAGCCGACCGGGACAGCCGGTCGCTATTGGCCGCCGAGAAAGGAATCTGGGTCGTGGGAGGAAAGAAGCGTGGGGTGATGACGCAGCAGCCAAAATGGGCCTTTGCTACCGATGCCGCCGCCAGGGTATTCGTGAAGGCGAACGGGGGGATGGTAGTCAGTTGGGATGAGGCCCTGAAGACCGCTAGGGAGGAGGCTCCCATACCCCGCTGAGATCTCGTTGCCTCATCGGCAGCCAATCATCGCCAAGGTGGAAAGCTGTGCGAGTAAGGAAAGGCTAGAATTCAAGTCTGGTAGAATTGATGGTGCTGAGGTGATAGGGATGAATATCTTCAACCCCCGCTGATAAAATACCTATGAAGATTCAGAAACAGTTTGATTTTGTCTTAAATTGAGTAACTCACTAAGATAAGAAAAACGCCTTGACACGCGGCTTCAATTGTTATATAAAACTATAAAATCTGTAGACTAAAAATGCTGACCGGAAAACCGGAGGTGCCCAAATAGCAGCGATGCTAGGGATACCTCCGGTTTTTTTTGTTTCAACGACGTCTGTAGGTGAACCGTGCACAAGCCTACGTTGAAAAAGTTTCAGGAGATTGCCCATGAGGTATCCGGCTCCCTCGGTGACCTGGGCACCTTTCTGCCGCTGGTGCTGGGAGGGATTGCCGTTGCCGGCTGCAACCCCGGTGCGGTCTTCAGCCTGTTTGGTCTCTTCTATCTGGCGACTGGGTTCGTCTACCGGCTTCCGGTGCCGGTGCAGCCGATGAAGGTGGCCGCAGCAGCGCTGCTCACCGGTACGGTCACCACTGCCGAACTTTCCGGTGCCACGCTTGTCATCGGGGTGATCCTGCTCCTATTCAGCCTGTCCGGCATTACGGAACGTCTCGCACGATGGATTCCGGCGGCGGCCGTGACCGGCATTCAGACCGGTCTCGGGATCATGCTCGGTTTCCTCGGCCTGCAGATGGTCTTCCGGGAACCGCTCATCGGTCTGGCGACCCTCGTGGTCATGGTGCCGCTCGGCTTCAATCGCCTTCTCCCCCAGGCCCTGGTCGGGCTCCTGATCGGTTTGCTGCTCACATGGGGAGTGGACGGGGTGCCGTCGATGCCGGCCTGTACGCCGCACCTGCAGCTCCCAGCGCTTGCCGTGCCGGGATGGAATGATGTCTGGCGGGGAACGATCAGGATCGGTCTACCTCAGCTGTCACTGACCCTGATCAATTCGGTGATCATCACCTCTTTGCTGGCAGGACGGTTCTTTCCCGGAAACCTGTGCGCAACGCCCCGGCGACTTACCCTGACCATGGGGATTGCCAACTGCATAAGCGGGTTCATGGGCGGCATTCCCATGTGCCACGGAGCCGGCGGCCTGGCCAGTCATTACCGTTTCGGCGCCAGGACAGGTCTAGCTCCGATCATGCTCGGCACCGGACTGCTGCTCATCGGTACTCTCTTTGCCGATTTCGGTGCCCGTCTCCTGGCACTTGTCCCCATGGCCTCCCTGGGGGCGCTCCTCTTCTGGAGCTCCCTGGAGATGGTCAGATGCGGCAAGAAGCCGGTCGACGCCGGCGAGTTCTTACTGGTGGCGCTGGCAGCCGTGCTGACGATTTGGGGAAATGCGGCCATTGCCCTCCTGGCTGGCCTCATCCTTGAACGGATGCGTCGTTGGCTGTCGCCGGTCAAGGATGGTGAGGCGCTTCGCACCACTACCGTCGATGGCGAGGAACTGCGGACCGTTGTCGGGGTCAGGGCGGAATGAAGGGAGGAGTGGAACAGATGAAAGAGATCTATCTGGACAACAACGCCACGACCAGGGTGGACGAGGCAGTCTTCGAGGAGATGCGCCCCTATTTCACGGAGCTGTACGGCAACCCGAGTTCCATGCACTACTTCGGGGGGCAGGTGCAGCGGAAGGTGGACGAGGCGCGGGGGAGGGTGGCAGCGCTTCTGGGTGCCGATCCGTCGGAGATTATCTTCACCGCCTGCGGCACCGAGAGCGACAACGCCGCTATCCGCTCGGCCTTGGAGGTGTTGCCCGGCCGACGGCACATCATCACCACCCGGGTGGAGCACCCGGCGGTTCTCACCCAGGTCCGCAACTTGGCCAAGCACGGCTACCTGGTCACGGAACTGAACGTGGACAGTGCCGGCCGCCTGGATCTGAACGATCTGCGGAGCGCCATCGACGACGAGACGGCCATCGTCTCCGTCATGTACGCCAACAACGAGACCGGGGTGGTCTTCCCCATCGAGGAGATCGGGGCGATCGTCAGGGAAGAGGGGGCGATCTTCCACACCGATGCGGTACAGGCTGTGGGGAAGATCCCGCTGAACCTGGCGACCTCCACCATCGACATGCTCTCCCTTTCGGGCCACAAGCTCCATGCCCCCAAGGGGATCGGCGTCCTCTACCTGCGCAAAGGGGTGCCGTACCGACCGCTCCTGGTAGGCGGGCATCAGGAAAAGAACCGTCGGGCCGGCACCGAGAACACCGCCTCGATCATTGCCCTGGGCAAGGCGTGTGAACTGGCCGGCCGATGGCTGGAGGACGAGAACAGCCGGGTAAAAGGGTTGCGTGACCGGTTGGAGAGCGAACTGCTGCGGCTGATTCCGGCGGCGCAGATCAACGGCGACGGTGCCGAGCGGCTCCCCAACACACTCTCCATCGCTTTTGAATACGTGGAAGGGGAGGCCATCCTGCTCCTTCTGTCGGAGAAGGGGATCTGCGCCTCGTCAGGGAGCGCCTGCACCTCCGGTTCCCTGGAGCCGTCACACGTGCTCCGGGCCATGGGGGTGCCGTTTACCTGTGCCCACGGTTCGATCCGGTTCTCGCTGTCGCGGTATACCACCGACGAGGAGATCGACACGGTGATCCGGGAGCTCCCTCCCATAATCCAGCGGCTACGGGACATCTCTCCCTTCGGCCGGGAACTGTTGGCATCGTAAAACCCAAAGGAGGCATGACATGGCACGCGTGGCAGTGGCAAGTACGGACGGTACGAACATCGATGAGCACTTCGGCCGGGCACAGGATTTCTTGATCTACGAGGTAGCCGATGACGGAACCTACCAGCAACTGGAGATCCGGGCGATAACGCCTCACTGCTCTTGTGGCGGAGAGGCTGCGGCGGCCCATCCATCCGATGCAGCGGTGGAGCAGTTGTCCGACGTGGAAGCGGTACTGGTGAACCAGATCGGCCCAGGCGCGGTCCGGACGCTGGAGGCAAAGGGGATCAGGGCGTTCAGCCTGAAGGGGAGCATCGACAAGGCCCTCACCTCCTATGGCAAGCGACGAACGCTCCTGGAGAACCATATTCCGGGCGTGAGCCAGTGCGGAACGGGCGGCGGTGGCGGTGGATGCGGCTGCTCCTCGAAAGGATGCAGGTAGGCAGTCCGCAGATTCCCTATGGACACAAGGCACGTGATCTCCCTGATCGCCGTGGCGAGCAGTGACGGGATCACCATTGACCAGCATCTCGGCGAAGCCGGTGAGTTCCTGATGTATGAAGTCGTCGAGAAAGGGGGCTACCGCTTCGTCGGCAGGCGGCAGTTTCCCGGTTACGGAGAAATGTTCCGCTCCCCGCTGGCGGCGTCGTTGCTACTGGGCGATGTGACCGCGGTCCTGGTGAGCCGGATCAATCATCGGGTCGCTGAAAAGTTTCGCCGGCGGGGAATCATGGTGTTTGCCGTGAACGGTTCCATCGACAGGGCACTTACCAGGTACGCCCGGCTGGGGAGGATACTGACGGACGACCCTCTTCGGCCTTGTTCCGTCAGTTCCGACGGGGATGAACCATCACCTCAATCGTGAAGCCTTGGGTTTCAATGAGATAACCAACCTTAGAGAAAGGAAGTCTGTCATGTCAGGAGCAACGTTCACCGAAACCATGACTGCCAAGGAGCGCACCATTGCAGCGCTGACCGGAAAACCCTTTGACCGGATCCCGGTCAATCTTCTGATCAGCGACCATGCGGCACGGGTGATCGGCGTCACCGTGGGAGAGTACAACAATTCGGCCGAGCTGTTGGCCAGGGGCCAGATCACCGCCTGGCGGAGGTACGGCATGGACATGGTCAATACCGGCCCCGGCCTGAGCGGGATACCGGAAGCGATCGGCAGCAAGGTCGCCTTTCCGGACAGCACCCCCTATGTGACGGAGTTCGTCGTCAAGAACGAGGCCGACCTGGACCGGCTCAAGATCCCGGACCCGTACCGGGACGCCAGGCTCCCCCTGTTTCTGGAGGCGGCGGACATCGTGATCACGGAGATCGGCGATCAGGTGCCCGTTTCCATGACCACGGCCGGGCCGTTCACCACTGCCGCCAATATCCGGGGGACCGAGGAGTTTCTCAGGGACCTGCACCGGAACCCCCGGTTTGTCCACCGTCTGCTTCGGTTCGCCACGGACAGCATCATTGCCTTTGCAGCCGCCGCCTTGGAGGTGGGGGTACGTATCGGCCTGGCCGACCCGACCGCCTCCGGGACCCTGATCAGCGCGAAACAGTTCCGGGAGTTCGCCCTGCCGTACCTGAAGGAGGTAGTGGCCGCCATCGCCGCCGCGGCCGGAGCGGCTCCGTCGCTCCACATCTGCGGCAACACCAAGAAGATCTGGCAGGAGATGGCAGATACCGGCACCAGCGTCCTCTCCCTCGACGACGCCGTCGATATCGGCGAGGCAAGGGCTCAGGTGGGTGAGAGGGTGGCACTCCTGGGGAACATCCGTCCCACGGCCAGCATGTACCTGGGGACGCCGAACGACGTGCGGGCTGATGCAAAGGAGTGTCTGGCCAAGGCCTGGAACAACCCCAAGGGCTACATCCTCGGTCTCGGCTGCGGACTCCCCATCGACACCCCGCCGGAGAATATCCTGGCCCTTGTTGACGCAGCCCGGACCTACGGCCGGTGGCCCATTGACCCTGATCGCCTCGGTAAGGCGAGCTAGCCCCTTCAACGGCTGAAGGAGATTCCATGTCCACCACCTTTCACGACGAAATGACACCGAGGCAACGGATCGACGCCCTCCTGAACGGCTCGGAGTACGACCGGATCCCCTGTCATCCTTTTATCGGCGACCACGCCGCCACGGTGCTCGGCATCACGGTCGCCGAGTATCACCAGTCTTCTCTGCAGATGGCCCAAGCACAGATCGCCGCCTGGCGCCGCTACGGCCATGACTGGGTCGGCGTCGGCCCTGTGCTGGGGATCGTCGAATGCCTCGGCACGACATTTACCTATCCGGAGCAGGCGGCCCCGTACATCGTAGAGCACGCCATCCGCGAGACCTCAGACCTGGACCGGCTTGCGCCACCCGATCCCCGCGATCCGCGCATCGCCCTCTACCTGGAGGCGGTGGCACTCATCAGCGCCGAGATCGGTCGGGAGGTTCCGGTCTCCCTTAACGTCAGGTCCCCATTCAGCACCGCCGCCACGCTTCGGGGGGGCGAAGAGCTGATGCGCGATCTGGTCTATCGTCCAGCCTTTGCCCACCGCCTGCTCCGCTTTGCCCTTGAGAGTACCATCCCGGTGCTGGAGGCGGCCGAAGGGCTCGGTGTCCGGTTCGGCACCTCCGACCCGGTGGCCTCGGGAAGCCTCATCAGCCCCCGTCACTACCGGGAATTAGCCCAGCCATACGAACGGGAGCTGATTGCCGCCATGGAACGGATATCTGGATATCCGGCCCTGCTCCACATCTGCGGCAATACGAAGAAGATCTGGCCGGATATGGCCGACACCGGGGCTGGTTTCCTTTCCCTCGATGACATCGTGGACCTGGCCGCGGCAAAGGCGACGATCGGCGACCGTGCCGTCCTGGTCGGCAATGTCCGCCCTACCGAGAGCATGTACCTTGGGAGCCCGGCACAGGTGAGGGAGAATGTCCGGGAGTGTATCGCCGCGGCCGGCGACTCGCCGCATGGCTTCATCCTGGCGGTCGGCTGCGGCATGCCGATCCATACTCCGCCGGCCAACGTCCACGCCCTGGTGGATGCGGTGCGGGAGTTCGGCCGGCTCCCCCTGGAACGGTTTCGGTTGGCCGGCTGAGGCAGGCTGCACATTGGGAAGACTGACATGACACTTCAGGAAATTCGCCCATGAACGCCATCATTGCCTGTGAGGTCATGCGGGAGGAGTTGAAAAAGGTCCGGGTAGAGCAGCCGGTAACCTTTCATTTTGTCTCCATGGGGCTCCACCGTTGGCCGGAAAGGCTGCGGGAGGAACTGCTCAGGCTGCTGGCCGAGATCTCCGGCGTGGAGCGGGTGGTGCTCGCCTTCGGCCTCTGCGGCGGGGCGGCTGCCGGACTCCCCGCACCCGGGGTGCCGCTCACGATCCCGCGGGTCCATGACTGCATACCGCTCCTGCTCGGCTCGTCCGAGGCACATGCACAGCTCCGGGACGAGGAGAAGGGGACCTTTTTCGTCTCCGGAGGCTGGTTGGAGGGGGAGCGAACCGTCTTTACCGAGTATCGGCGGGTCAGGGATAAGTACGGAGATAAGAAGGCGAGGCGGGTCATGTCCACCATGTTCGACGCCTACCGACGGCTGGTCTTCATCCATACCGATCACCCCCGGGAGGCCGAACATCTGGC
The DNA here is from genome assembly GCA_021849045.1 of Deltaproteobacteria bacterium. Lineage (GTDB taxonomy): Bacteria > Desulfobacterota > Desulfuromonadia > Geobacterales > DSM-12255 > Geomobilibacter. The sequence goes on from JAJZTK010000072.1 coordinate 16,709, forward strand.
CGCGGCGCAGGAGCTGGCTCAACTGCTCGACCTCTCCTTTGCCGAACGGGATGGCGGATCGGCCTGGCTGGAACGACTGGTGAACGGACCATGGGAGAGTGACGACTTCATCACCATCCAGCCCGGCACTGTTCTGGACGAGACGGCATTCGGAGTCGCTGCCGGAAGGGCCGGTGCATGACCACCACACCCGCTACCAACAAATGGCTCCTCACCCTGACCGTGATGCTCGGCACCATGATGAATGCCATCGACAGCAGCATCGTCAATGTGGCGGTCCCGTACATGCGGGGGAGCCTTGGTGCATCGGTGGAGGAGATAGCCTGGGTGACCACCGGCTATATACTTTCCAACGTCATCGTAACGCCGCTCATCGCCCTGGTCAGCTCCCGGGTCGGGCGCAAACGGTTTTACTTTTACAGTATCGTGATCTTCACCGTCAGTTCCATCTTCTGCGCCCTGGCTACCACCCTGCCGTTGCTGGTGCTTGCCAGGGTGATCCAGGGGATCGGCGGCGGAGCGCTCGGCCCTTTGTCCCAGTCGATCATGCGCGAGCGTTTCGCACCCCATGAGCAGGGAACCGCCATGGGGATCTTCGGTCTGGGGGTGGTGGTGGGACCGGCACTTGGTCCTACGCTGGGCGGCTGGCTGGTTGATCACTTCTCCTGGCCCTGGATTTTCTATATCAATGTGCCATTCGGGGTGCTCAACTGCCTGATGGTCCTCCGCTACCTGGATGACCCTCCGTACTTGGTCCGGGAGCGGGGCCGGATCGACTTTGCCGGGGTGGCGCTTCTGGTTCTCAGTCTCTGTTCGCTCCAGCTCTTTCTGGAAGAGGGGCGGCGTTATGACTGGTTCGATTCCAGTTTCATCGTCATGCTGGCGTTCCTGGCCGTGGCCGGTCTGATCCTCTTCGTCTGGCGCGAAATGACGGTCGATCTGCCGGCCGTGGATCTCTCTCTGCTGGGGAATGCCAACTTTGCCTCGGGTATCTTCATCAGCGGGATTCTCGGCATGGGGCTCTTCGCCAGCATGTTTCTCCTGCCGCTCTTTCTGCAGCAACTGCTGGGATATTCTGCGATCGATTCCGGTCTGACCCTGATGCCGCGCAGCATCGCCACGGGACTGACACTTCCGGTGGCGGGAAGGTTGTATAACCGTGTAGGGCCTCGGTATCTCGTTGCGACCGGGCTCGTATGCTAGGCAAGAACGTGCTTTCTCATGTCTCGACGTTTTCTGGACTTGGGTTACGGTGGACTGTTCGCCTTGCAGACCCTGCAGGGGATGGGGTTTGGTATGACCTTCGTTTCGGTGAGTACCGCCGCCCTCGCATCGGTGGATCGGACACGGATCATGTCCGCCAGCGGACTGTACAACGTCTTTCGGCAGGTGTTCGGCAGCGTCGGGATAGCGCTTGCCGCAACGCAGTTTACCGGCGGTCAGACCACATTCCGGGCCTATCTGGCAGAACGGACCTCTGTGTACAACCCAGTTGCCCAGCAGTGGATCGCCAAGGTTACCGCCGGCATGACCGCGAAAGGGGCCGACCATGTCACTGCCACTGCCCGTGCCCTGCGTATCCTGGAGAAGCTGGTGATGCGTCAGGCGGCCATGATGTCGTACAGCCGGATATATTCCGTACTTGCCGTTATGTTCATCTGCCTGCTTCCCTTGACCCTGTTCCTGAAAGGAAGGGCCAGCATAGATGATGTGGTACCGGAAACCTGAAAGGAAAAACGGTTGTCAGGCATAGTGATCGTTACCATTGAACGGATGACCGCCTGCGGTGGACTGTATGTCGGCCGGTTGCTTGCCGAGCGGCTGTCACTGCCGCTACTCGACCGGGAGGTGCTGACCGGCGCGGCAAAGCTGCTCCGGGAGGACGAGGCGCCGTTGAGCGGCCGCGACGAGCGCCGTTCCTCGTTCTGGGAGCGGGTTCTGGGTGCGTTCTCGGCAGGCACCCCGGACACCGGATATGCGCCACCACCCTTTCCGTTTGTAGAGGACGAGGATCTGTTTTCGGCCGAGACGACCGTGATCCGCAAGGCCGTACAGGAGAACAGCGCCGTCATCATCGGCCATGGAGCGGCGACCATCCTCCGGGGACATCCGGGGCTCCTGCGGGTCTTTTGTCATGCGCCGCTGGCATTCCGTGCCAGGAGGCTCATGGAGCTGTACGGCCTACCCAGCATCCGGGAGGCCCAGACTGCTGTCGAATCGATGGACCGGAACAGGGAACGTTACCTGCGAACGGTTTCCGGCATCGCCTGGCGCGACGCGGTGGAGTACGACCTCTGTATCAACACCGCAGTCACCGGCTTCGAGAAGGCGGTGGACCTGATCACCGACCTGGTCGAACGGAAGAAACAGATGTTAACCTAAATCCGGCAGTTGGAGTTATCCGTAGATAGCGATCTGGTTCTGTTTCGTGATGGCTCTAGGCGAAATGGAGCAAAAGCAGTCGATCCTGTCTGAACCCGGAGGGTGAGTTGATCGACTGCGTGAAATGAGCCGTAGAGCCATAAAAACAGGACCTTTGAGCGAGCGGAGGATGGCTTCAACTGCCGAATCCAGGATGAAGGAGCATCACCAAAACCACCTCAGAAGGAGAAGACCATGCCAATTGTACGAATCGACGTTGCCTCGAAGCTTTCCAAGGAGCAGAAAACAGCCCTGGCCAAGGGGATCACGGCCACCATCACGGAAGTGACCAAGGCGCCGGATCAGGCGGTGACCATCTTCATCAACGAAATCGACCGGGATAACATCGCCAAGGCAGGCGTCCTCTTTTCCGACCGGGTCTGAGAGTGACCACGCCACGCAAAGTAAAAGGAGGTTGAAATGAGCGGACAGGTGAAAGCGAACCAGAACCAAAAGGATGCGGAACAGAGGGTACTTACACGCACCGAATTGAGCGAGTTCCACGGCGAGAACGGCGCTCCGGCCTATATCGCGATCAATGGCACGGTCTACGACATCAGCGGTGTGCATCTGTTCAGGGATGGCAGGCACCACGGGGTTACTCCCGGCAACGACGTCTCGGATCTTTTTGTCCACAAGGGCGCGATCCTGAATCGGCTGAAGATCGTCGGCACGTTGGTGTAGCGTCATGAACTTTACGACCGCCATATTCGACATGGACGGCACCCTGTTCGACACCGAACGGATTGCCCTCGACTCCTGGCAGGCGGCGTTCGGCGAGCATGGGGTGGATGTGGCGCGGGAGACCCTGGAAGCGGTGATCGGGGTGGACATGAAAGGGACCCAAGCATTCCTGAGCCGCCTCGTGCCGGCCGGGGTCGGGATCGACGGCGTCACGAAGCGGGCGGTTGCCATCAGGAATGGGTATGTGGAACGGTATGGCCTGCCGGTAAAGAAGGGGGCGGTCGAGCTGCTGACCCATCTCAAAGAACGGGGCGCAACCATCGGCCTGGCGACCTCCACCCGTACCGAACGGGCGTTTGGTAATCTGGAACACTAAT
>JAJZTK010000073.1 GCA_021849045.1 Deltaproteobacteria bacterium
GGGGAGGGTGATGGTGGGGGGGAAGTTGCCACGAAGTCCGCTGGTTGCAGCTTCACCCACCCCCCCGCCCCCCTCCCGTCAAGGGAGGGGGAGAGTGTGTTGCGGAAGATTGGTACTAATCAGGTTTTTCAATTTCTGTATGTCCCCTTTTTGTACACAGCACAGCCCTGGCAAGCAACTCTTTAATTCCGTGGTCGTGACTTCTACCATCTTGCTACCCGGAAACAATCGGGGTCTCCGGAATAGTAAATAGCGTCAGGCTTCCAAGATCCCAACTGTGGAAAGTCGAGGGCGAGACCAAAATCTTCATGACAAGGCATTGTTGCCAATCCTGGTGGCCACGTACCCTTTCATCTTCCGCAAGAGATCAATGAATTCCTGAGCATCGTACAAATCATCTGCGATAACCGCATATCGCCCTTCAACCGCAAAGGGGTTTAGATCAACCAGTTTTTCCGTCTGATCAGGCAATTCTATTGAGTTGGCCTGACAGAGTTCGAGCAACCGACGGATATCGTGGATCTTCTCGTAATGGACACCATGAAATGACAACATGGCTTTCAGGTATTTTTCAGCAGCCTGCTGGAGGTGAAAGAAGATAATTTCAATATCTATTTCGACATCATCAATGGCAAGGGCATGGGTTGCCAGTGCAAGGTCTGAAGTACCCTTTTGATACATCAACTCATACTGGCGGGGGAAACTAGCGGGCATAGATGACCAAGCCCTTTTCATTGGCAGTCCGCATGACCGAACCGGCCTCGTGACTGTAAAAATCGAATTCATCACGAGATGCAACGATGATGTCTTTAGGCAATGGAATATTTCCAAGCAAATTCCACAAGGCTACACTTGTCTGACGCTTCGGTAGCGGGGTCTCCGTTACTACGACAAGATCGATATCGCTGTCAGGGGCAGGATTTCCATACGCATACGATCCGAATAAAATTATTTTGAGCGGGTGTATCTCATCGACAATACGGGTGACGATTTCGCTCTGTAATTTCTTAGATAGCATACGCCCCCCTGGCGAAAGTTAGTTACACACAAAAGCGAGACAGTTTTATTTTCCCAACTTCCTCGGTCGTCCTGGCCCGCGAAACTCTATCCTTTTTTTAGGGAGTTCCAGGGACATCAAAAAACCTGACAACCGCCCAATTTTATTCAGTTCCAGACTACCATTCGGTAATCAAAACTTTTCTTGATGGGTTTCAGCTTCGGAGCATTTTTACGCTCAGCCTGAGCTTCCAACAACCTGCGCGCAACGTCTCGGGCAATTTCCAAGGCCTCGGTAACGGTACGCCCTTGAGCCACCAAACCATGGATATCCTCCGACGTGGCAAGATAAACGCCTTCCGGTAGCTTTTTGACAAGACGCTCCATTCACTCCTCCGCGTACATAACCGCGACAGATTTATTTCCTCTTTCTGTATGTCCCCTTTTTGTACACAGCACAGCCCTGACAAGCAACTCTTTAATTCCGTGGTCGCTACTTCTACCACCTTGCTACCCGGAAACAATCGGGGTCTCCAGAAAACAGGTGACAAAGCGGTACTGCTCGCAACGCACCAACTCCAGAACCAATGGCATGTCGATATTCATGTAATCGTGCACGATCCGGTTGCGCAAGCCAATGGCGGCATTCCAGGCCGACAAATCGGCATCGGTAATGACGTCCCGGCGGCAGAGCACTGCAAACGCATCTCCGCCTGATAGAGGTCAAGCCGCATAGGTCTGCTCCCAGTAGTACTCTTCCAGGTCACGCCATGTTCGTCTAAGGAAATGTTGCCAGGAGAGGCTATCCTCACCCTTAAGCGGGACACCTTCTTCCGCAACTACGGCACGCATGGCCAGACGGGCCGCTGGCAAGTCGATCAGGTCTATGGCAGTTTCCTCTACCCCAAGGAGAATCGCCAGTCGCCGGCGCAGGGTTTCAGTCCGGCCCAACTGCTCAAGCAGACCGACTCCCCTCTGCCACTGGATGGCAATATCCCAGTCACTGCCCCGGTGAGGTTGACCAGCAGCTTGACTTCCGATCAGGACCGCCAATTCCAGCAGCGATTCGCCTTCAAGGAGTTCCCGCAGGAGTTCTACCGGTCGTTCCGGCATGACCGACGAACCAAGGGCATCCCCTTTGCCGTCCCACGCCATCTCCACTACCCTTTCTCGATGCGGCAGGCTAGCAGCATCCGTACATAACCGGGACAGATATATTTTTTCACAAGAGCTTTTCGTCGAGTCGGCTCAGAAGTTCTTCAAAATTATGCCTGTAGTCGTCGAGCCTGGCCAAAATGCCGCGGGCTTCTTCCTGGTTATAGACATGACTGGTCAGATTTCGCTGTTCGATCATCTCCAGCCAGACAGGTTCATTGGTGAGCAGACCAATGGCATATGCTTCCTTGAAGCAGGCACGGGGGTACTTCGCCTCCACGCCGAGAAAATCAAGACATCGCCGGATCGCCTTCCAGGCCATCTCAAAGGTGAACTCGAAACGCTTGACCGCCAGGTCGAGGAAGATATCACCAAACCCTTCACCCTCCAAGGTTTCCCGCCGATCAAGGGCTTCGCAAAACCGATCGAGTGCACGACGGTAATTGTAGAGTCCGTCTTCAAAGCGGAGTTTCTTGTCGGCACTGTAAAGCACCCTCCCGGTGGCGATGACCCGTTGCCGGAACCGCTCTTCCGTTTGGGCGATGTTCTTCACATCGACCTTGAGGAGTGTGGGCAGCTTTTCAACCTCCTCCTCAATGAGCCACGGTTCCTTAAATTCCCTGTCGTCATAGGCAATGTCGATGTCGCTGGCCGGGGCAGCCTCGCCAGTGGCCCGCGAACCGTAGAGCCAGATCCGCTCGGGCTTGGTGTGGCGGAGGATAATCTGTCTGACCTCCCCGATTATCCTTTCAACATCCATAATAGCCCCTATACCACTCCACGAACCGCCTGATCCCCTCCTCGATGGAGGTGGCCGGCTTGAACCCCACGTCCCGCGTGAGGTCATCCACGTCCGCATAGGTGGCCGGGACATCGCCTGCCTGGATCGGGAGCAGGTTCTTCTCGGCCTTCCTGCCGAGACATTCCTCCAGCACCTCGATGAACCGCATCAGCTCCACCGGGCTGTTGTTGCCGATGTTGTAGATCCGGTACGGGGCGTAACTCGTTCCCGGGTCGGGGGTATCGCCGCTCCAGCCGCTGTTGGGCTTGGACACATTGTCCGCCACCCGCATGACCCCTTCGATGATGTCGTCGACGTAAGTAAAGTCCCGCTGCATCTTGCCATGGTTGAAGACGTCGATCGGCCGCCCCTCCAGGATCGCCTTGGTAAAGAGGAACAGCGCCATGTCCGGCCGGCCCCAGGGGCCGTAGACGGTGAAGAACCGCAGACCGGTGGTCGGCAGGTTATAGAGACTCGAATAGGTGTGGGCCATTAGTTCATTGGCCTTCTTGGTGGCGGCGTACAGCGATACCGGATGGTCCACGTTGTGATGGATGGAGAACGGCATCCGCGTATTGGCACCGTAGACCGAGCTGGAAGAAGCGTAGACCAGGTGCTTCACCCCGTTATGTCGGCATCCTTCCAGAATATTCATGAAGCCGACGATGTTGCTGTCGATATAGGCATGGGGATTCTGGAGGGAGTAACGGACCCCGGCCTGAGCCGCCAGGTTGACCACCACGTCGAACCGTTCCCGGGCAAAGAGGTCGGCGATCCCGTCCCGCTCTTCCAGGGACATCCTGACGAACCGGAAATTATTTTCCGGTTCCAGCAGATTCAACCGGTCATGCTTGAGGCGGACATCGTAGTAGTCATTGACGTTATCCAGGCCGACAACTACGTCCCCACGCGCCAGCAGGCGTCTGCTGAGATGGCTGCCGATGAACCCGGCCGCGCCGGTCACGAGAATTTTTTGCGCAGTTTTAGAGGTATTCATTTCACTCCTTACCGCCTTGCTACATTCTCCAGAGACGGATGCCGCTCTCTTCGATACGGCTCCGCTCGTACAGTCCCTTCACATCCACCAGGAGCGGGCTGTCGCCCATCAGCGCCTTCAGCTGGTCCGGAGTGAACTCCCGGTATGGCTGGTGGGATACCGCAACAACGACGGCACTGGCCTGCCTCAACTGCTCGAACGGCACCATGGTGACGCCGTACTCGTGCCGCGCCTCGGCTGCATCGGCCAAGGGGTCGTGTACCTGAACATTGATGCCATAATCCTGCAGCTCCCTGATGATGTCGATCACCTTGGAGTTGCGCAGGTCCGGGCAGTCCTCCTTGAAGGTGAGACCGAGCACGGTGACCGTGGCGCCGAGGATATTGTGGCCGGCGCGGATCATCTCCTTCACCGCCCGCTGGGCGATGAACTTGCCCATGCCGTCGTTGATCCGGCGGCCCGCCAGGATGACCTGGGGGATGTAGCCGATCTTCTCGGCCTTGTGGGTCAGGTAGTAGGGGTCGACCCCGATGCAGTGCCCGCCGACCAGCCCCGGCTTGAACTTGAGAAAGTTCCACTTGGTGCCGGCCGCCTCCAGGACATCGTTGGTGTCGATGCCCAGTCGGTCGAAGATCAGCGCCAGCTCGTTCATCAGGGCGATGTTCAGGTCCCGCTGGGTGTTCTCGATGACCTTGGCCGCCTCGGCCACCTTGATGCTAGCCGCCTTATGCACACCGGCCGTCACCACCGAGCCGTAGACCGCGGCCACAATCTCCAGGGTCGCCGCATCCTGACCGGCCACGACCTTCTTGATCCTGGTAAAGGTGTGCTCCTTGTCGCCCGGGTTGATCCGCTCCGGGGAGTACCCCACCGTGAAATCCGTGCCGCAGGTGAGGCCGGAGACTCTTTCCAGAATCGGCACGCACTCGTCCTCGGTCACGCCGGGGTAGACCGTGGACTCAAAGACCACGACATCCCCCTTCTTCAACGCCTTGCCGACCGTCTCCGAGGCCTTGAGCATGGGGGTCAGGTCCGGCTGGTTGGCCTCATCCACCGGTGTGGGAACCGCCACGATATGAAAATCGGCCCCTTTCAACTCGTCAATCCGATCCGTATAGAGGATGTCGGACGAACGGAGTTCCTCGGCAGTCACCTCACCGGTCCGGTCGATGCCGTCCTTCAGCTCCCGGATCCGGACCGCATTGATGTCAAAACCGATGGTTTTTCTCACCTTGCCGAAAGCCACGGCCACCGGCAACCCCACGTAGCCAAGGCCAACAACCGAGATGGTGCGATTATGAGTTGCCATTGGTTACCCCTTGAACGCCTGTTGATTAGCCAGAAACCATTGATAGGTATCCGCCAGCCCCTCGCGAAGCCCGATCCGGTGGCGCCAGCCGAGCGCCTGCAGCCTGGCGGGATCGGACAGCTTGCGGGGGGTGCCATCGGGCTTGGAACTGTCGAAGACCAGTTCCCCGGCATAGCCGACCGTCTCCTTCACCAGCAAAGCCAAGTCCCGGATGGTAAGCTCCTCGCCGGTGCAGATGTTTACGAACCCCGGTGAGGAGTGAGGAGTGAGGAGTGAGGAGACCGTATCTTCCGGAAGCGTCATCAGAAAGAGTGAGGCATCGGCCACGTCGTCCACATGGATGAACTCCCGGAATGGTGTGCCGGTTCCCCAGATGACGACCGCTTCGCGGTCGGGTGAGGGGTGAGGGGTGAGGGGTGAGGACTCACTCTTAACGCCTAACTCCTCACTCTTTACCTGGCGAAGCCGCGCTTCATGAAACTTCCTGATCAGGGCCGGCAGCACGTGGGAGGTTTCCAGATTGAAATTGTCGTTTGGTCCGTACAGGTTGGTCGGCATTGCCGCAAGAAACCTGGTGCCGTACTGACGGTTGTAGGACCTGCACATAATCAGGCCGGCGATCTTGGCCACGGCGTACGGCTCGTTGGTCGGCTCCAGTGGGCCGGTGAGGAGACACTCCTCCCGGATCGGCTGGGGGGCGAGCTTGGGGTAGATGCAGCTGCTTCCCAGGAACAGGAGCCTTTTCACCCCGTGGAGATGGGCCTGGTGGATCACGTTGGTCTGGATCATCAGGTTGTCGTAGATGAAGTCGGCCGGGTAGCTGTTGTTTGCCACGATCCCGCCGACCTTGGCCGCTGCCAGGAAGACATACTCCGGCCGTTCGTCGGCAAAGAAGCTGGCAACGGCCCGCTGGTCGCGCAGGTCCAGCTCGCTGCTGGTCCGCAGCACCAAGTTGTCATATCCTTCGTCCCGGAGTTTCCGGACTATGGCCGAACCGACCAGACCCCGGTGACCGGCAACATAGATTCTTGAGTGAGGGGTGAGGGGTGAGGAGTAAGGAGTCATTTCGAGGTCCTGCCCTGAATTGCCTTTATGAGGCCACCCAATAATCCGAATAGTAGATCAATTTTTTTCATGATATCGCTTACAGATTCCATATAACCAAGATCAGCAGAGATCAACAACTGCGTTTCCAGCTCACTTAGCGACCCGCGACTGATGGCAAGGAACTGCAAGAATTCCCTGTCACTCATCCGCGCCGCCCCTTCGGCAATATTGCTCGGCACAGAAACGGCAGCTCTTCGTATCTGGCTCGTCAACGCATAAACTTCATCGCGGGGAAAAGCCGAGGTGATCCGATAAACATCCTTGACCAAGCCCATAGCCTCTTGCCACGCCTGCAGATCATGATGCTTCCTCCTCACACCTCACTCCTTACCCCTCACTATCCAAGTGCCCGGCGCTCCATTTCGGCCAGTTCAAAGTCGGCGTCCACCATCCGCTGCACCAGACCGTCCAGGTCAACCTTCGGCTGCCAGCCGAGCTGCGTCCGGGCCTTGGTGGCATCCCCCAGCAGGAGGTCGACCTCTGCCGGCCGGAAGTACCTGGGGTCGATGGCGATCAGCTCTTGCCCGGTCCGGGTATCGATCCCCTTTTCGGTCAGTCCGTCGCCCTGCCATGCCAGGGGCATGTCCAGTCGGGCAAAGACCTTTTCGGCGAACGAGCGGACCGAATGGGTCTCGCCGGTGGCCACCACGTAATCGTCCGCCTCCTGCTGCTGGAGCATGAGCCACATCGCCTCGACGTAGTCGCCGGCAAAACCCCAGTCCCGCTTGGCATCCAGGTTCCCCAGGAAGAGCTTTTCCTGCAGCCCCAGCTTGATCCTGGCCGCGGCCCGGGTGATCTTGCGGGTGACAAAGGTCTCTCCGCGACGGGGCGATTCGTGGTTGAAAAGGATGCCGTTGCAGGCATAGAGCCCGTAGCTCTCGCGATAGTTGACGGTGATATAGAAGGAATAGGCCTTGGCACAGGCATAGGGGGACCGGGGGTAAAACGGGGTGGTCTCTTTCTGGGGGGTCTCCACCACCTTGCCGTACAACTCGGAAGAGGAGGCCTGATAGAACTTGGTGTTCAGCCCGGTTTCCCGGATCCCCTCCAGGATGCGGACCGCGCCCAGGGCATCCACCTCGCCGGTGTACTCGGGGACATCGAAGGAAACCCGCACATGGCTCTGTGCCCCCAGGTTGTAGATCTCGTCCGGCTGCACGTCCCGCAGCACCTTGTTGATGGAGCTGGCGTCGTTCAGGTCGCCATAATGCAGGAAGAGGCGGACGCCGGTTTCGTGGGGGTCGCGGTAGATATGATTGATCCGGCCGGTATTGAACGACGAGGAGCGGCGGATGACGCCGTGCACCTCATACCCTTTCTGCAGGAGCAGTTCCGCCAGGTATGAGCCGTCCTGGCCGGTGATGCCGGTAATGAGCGCCTTCTTCATGCACACCTCTCAACAGGGGTTATGGAATTTGTAAACGTACCCTAACCTCGGTTCATTTTCAATCTAATTTAATCTAATGATAAAAATGGAAATATGTTTCCATCTATCAGGCGTACCGCTTCAGGATCTCGTCGATGACATTGCTGGTGGACTTCCCGTCCACGAACGCCACCAGTTCGACTCTGCCGCCGTACGACTCCACCAGTTCCCGGCCGACCACCCCTTCCAGGGTGTAATCCCCCCCCTTCACCAGCACCAGCGGCCGCAGGGTCTCGATAAGCCTGAGCGGCGTATCCTCATCGAAGATGACGACATAGTCGATGCAGTCAAGGGCCGCCAGTACATGGGCTCGCTCCTCCTCGCCGATCAGCGGGCGCTTCTCTCCCTTCAGCCGCCGGATGGAGGCGTCGCTGTTCAGCCCCAGCACCAGCAGGTCGCCGAAGGCCCGCGCCTGCTGCAGGTACTTCACATGTCCCACATGGAGGAGATCGAAGCAGCCGTTGGTGAAGACCACCCGCTTGCCGCGCGCCTTTTCCGCCTCGATGATCCCTGACAGCACATCCAGGTTCTTGATCTTGGTGTCGCTGTCCCGGTGACTCCGGCCCGCCTCTTCCAGGATCTCGGCCGGGGAGACCGTGGAGGTGCCGAGCTTGCCCACCACGATGCCGGCAGCAGTGTTGGCCAGCCGTGCCGCGTCGGCTATCCCGACGCCGGCTGCCAGCCCCAGGCTCAGCAGTGCCAGCACCGTATCCCCGGCACCGGTCACGTCGAACACCTCCCGGGCAACGGTGGGGATATGCACCGGTTCTGTTGCGGGGAAAAAGAGGGACATCCCCTCTTCACTCCGGGTGATGAGCAGCGAGGAAAGGTCAAGTTCAGCCATGAGTTTTTCCGCTGCCAGGTTAAGACTCTCGTTGTCACGGATCGGAACGCCCGCAGCCTGTTCAGCTTCCTTGCGGTTCGGGGTGATGACGGTCGCACCCCGGTACTTCAGGTAGTCGTTTCCCTTGGGGTCAATCACGACCGGGATGCCGAGGCGGTGGCCGGTCTCGATGATCATTGTCAATACACGCGGCGTCAGTACCCCCTTCAGGTAGTCGGAGACCACGAAAACCTGATACCGAGCCCCTTCCTGCTCCAGAAAGCGGATGATAGCCTCTTCCCGATCCCGCCCGATCTCCTCTTTCGACTCCCGGTCGATCCGGACGATCTGCTGGTGGGCCGCGATCACCCTGGTCTTCTTGCTGGTCCGGCGGTCCGGATCCTCGAAGACTCCATCGGTATCGACCCCCTTGCCGCTGAAGACGTGACGGAGCAGCGTGCCGTTGTCGTCGGCTCCGATGACGCTGCAGACCCCAACCCGGCACCCCAGGGCCACCAGGTTGTTGACCACGTTGCCGGCCCCCCCCAGGCGCAGGTCTTCACGCAACACGTCCACCACCTGGACCGGCGCCTCCGGGGAGATCCGCTCCGTCTTGCCCCAGAGGTACTCGTCCAGCATCAGGTCGCCGATGACCAGGGCACGGATCTCCGGCGCTTTTGCAAACAGCGACTCTATATCTTTTCTTTCCATGTTAACTCCAGTTCGAGGTTCGAGGTTCGAGAACAACCTACCTCTTGCGGTCAGATGCTTTCAAGAAGGTTATGAAGCCGTTCAACAGATTCAACAATGCCATACACCGTTCCAAAACTTTGTCGAAAGTCGCTTTGTCCAGATAGCCAACGTCTTTGCCCACATATGCAAGGCTTTTGACCTCGGCAACCGAACCTCTGGCAATGACCAGATACTGGACAAACTCCCGGTTGCTGCCACGCTCGAACCCCTCGGCAATATTCGACATAACCGATACCGCTGCCCGCTGCAATTGGTCTTTGTATCCTCTGTCCTGGCAGGAAACAAGAAAACCGTACACCTCTTTCACCAACATCCTGGCTACCTTCCAAGACTCGATATCCTCGAATCGATTGATTTTCACCTCAAACCTCGAACATCGAACCGATTCTGTCGAGCACGCCTGCCGCCAGCAGCGGAATCATGATCTCGTGGTGACCTGTGACCGTGTAGCCGCGGCTCTTGCCCGAGGTGGGCCGCTTCACCACGTTCTGCAGGGGACGGTAGTGCTGCTGCATGTCGAAGTTGGCCGTAGTGAAGTGATCCACGTGGTGCCCCAGGTTCTGGGCAATGGATAGGGCCTTGAGGAACACCTCCGGCAGGAGCACGGCGCTCCCCAGGTTCAGGTAGACCCCGCCGTCCCCCAGTTCGCTGACAATGGAGGTCAGAATTCTGAAGTCTGTGAACGTGGCCTCGCCGATCACGGCACCGTCGGCCTCCGGATGCTGGTGGATGATGTCGGTCCCGAGCGCCACATGCACGGTTACCGGCACGTCCCGTTCCGTGCAGAGGGCCAGCAGGCTCCAGTCACGATGGGGGTTGTCATGCTCGATGATGAACCGCCCCACCGCCTCGCCGTACCCCTGCCCCTTGGCCACCCCGGTCTTGAGCGCCCGGTTGATGTCCCGGCCGGTCTCCTCGGCCATGCCGAAGGTGCCGCAGTGAAGCACGGCACCCACGTCCTCGCTGGTCTCGCCGATCAGGGAGATCTCGTAGTCGTGGATGGAGCCGGCGCCGTTCAGGGCAAAGGCGGTAATGACGTCCGCTTCCACCAGGCTTCGCAGCACCGGCTGGAGACCACACTTGATGACGTGGGCGCCCATGGCCACCACCACCGGCTTCCCCTTTTCACGAGCGGCAACCATGGCATCGATCACGCCGATAAGCGCGTCGGCCCCCAGTTGGGGAGGCATGGCAGCCAACAGGTCGGCCACGGACATACCGGCCTTTATTTCACCGGCCTTGTCCCGCTTCATGATCGTTTTGTTGGAACGGGTGGCTATGGGATAGGTGATTACTTTGGATAAATCAATTGGTTCGTATTTCACGATACTGTTTCCTTTGCATGCATGAGAAACGTAATAATTTGTACTCGCCCTGCATCTTCGCAACACGCGATGCCGAAACCTTTGCACGCGTAACCGGGCATCATGGCCGAAACACCTTCAGCTCCAGATCCTTCACTGCCTTGAAGTGTCTGGCATTCCCGGTTGCCAGCGGCATGCCGTTCTCGGTGGCTGTTGCGGCAATGATGGCATCGCCTGCCCGCATACCGGACGACAGGCCATACTCCTCGACATATATCAACGCCCGATGGCCGATATTTTCCGTCAACGGCAGGACGTTGAAATGAAAATCAGCCATGAAGCGCTTCACCAGCCGCTGTTGCCGTTTGTCCTGTGCGCACTGAAGCAGCTCCATGTAGGTCTGGACCGAGAGGAAGCGTTCCTTCGCCCCATCGATCAGGGTAGCCGCCTTGAGGTTGCCACGCTGGACCCAGATGAAAATATCGGTGTCAAAGATCATGGCGGCCGCCCCTCAGGCGCTCCATAACCCTGTCAACGGCCTCCGTCTCTGTTCCGTACATGCCGAAGAAATCGTGTTCACAGACCCGTTCTGCCGCGCTCTCCTGCCCCACGGGAATGATGGTCCCCCTGGGCTTGCCGTGATAGAGTATGGTCACCCGCTCCTGCTTCTCCAGGGCTGCCAGGATTTCACTTGTTTTGTAACGTAAATCAATGATCGATGCGTTCATGACGCCTCCAATATGTCTTGTTTGATGTAGACATATTATATGCGACTTTGCGGACTGTCAATGCATCCGGGTCATCGCCCATCTTCTGGCAATCTTCATTCGTCGTCGTGACTCCGTACAAATCGATCGGTTGGCATTCACGGCACATCACCTTTCGCATTCGTGTACGCCTTCAATCCCTCTTCCCGGATCGACAGCATCCTGCTGCCAATTCGGGAAAAATTCTATGAATACTGCCGGGGCAACAAAGAACCCCCCAATGGCTTTTCAAGGCTGGCGCACAACGACTGCTCGAAGAGGACCGGCTGGAGCGGAAAGCGGACCTCATGACCATGCAATCATGGCTTGAAATCAGCGAAGGGGGCTCAGAACCGATTGATGATTTACTGGATGCCATTGAAAAAGACCGGCAATACGGCAGAGAAATGACCTCGTGCAGTCGCCATGACAAGAGAAAGTCTGCCTGATGGTCAAAAAATTCTCGTGAATTCGACGCACACCAACCTTTATGGCTGCGTACTCCAAGATGAGTTCCTATTTACGCAGATCAAGCCCCCTTGCCTTTCTGGTTTTCTCTTGCCACCCACCAGGTTACAGCCTATATTTGTCACATGATTATCAGTTTCCGACACAAAGGCCTTAAGAATTTCTTCGAGACAGGCAACAAAGCCGGAATACAGGCAAAGCATGCTGATCGATTGCGACTTATCCTCGCACGGTTGAACGTCGTTGCAGAACCACGAGACATGAACCTTCCAGGGCTGCGATTGCATAAACTGGAAGGCGAGTTTTCCGGCTTTTGGGCAGTGGACGTGAGCGGCAACTGGCGAGTGATCTTCCAGTTCGAAGGGCATGACATTATCCTGGTCGATTACCTTGACTACCATTAAGGAGTATCTTTCATGATGCACAACCCACCACATCCCGGCGAGATCATCCGTGAACTCTGTCTTAAGCCGCTCGACATATCGGTTTCCGATGCTGCCAGAGCACTCGATGTCAGCAGAAAGGCACTTTCCGAACTGTTGAATGGCCATACAGGCGTATCACCGGAGATGGCGCTCCGATTGTCGATTGCCTTCGATACCACTCCTGAAAGCTGGCTTGCCCAGCAGATGCAGTATGATCTCTGGAAAGCCGGGTTAAAATGCAAGAAACTGAAGGTAGAGCGCTTAAAGGCAGCGTAAACGTGCTCGCCGCAGACGGCGACCTATTAATTCGCATGATTTTTATGTCATTTGATTGAAATGGTCTAACCTTGCTCTTTCATCAATTTTGCCAAGCTGATCATTTTGGAATTCCGGGAGTTGCCAGGCTGACCGGGGAGACGTCACTCTCTACTCTTCTCGTCATTGCCAATTGCCAGCAACTCTTCTGCCTGGCGGACTATTTCGTCCACAACTATCCGACCGATGGAAAAGTCACGTTTGTCAGGCCTACGCCGATTCACGGCGCTCCCGGACGTTAAAGCCCGATGTCGTTGCCCCATCCCATACGGAATGGATGTAGCCCCGAAGAGGGCGAGCGACGGCACGTTACAGGCCCAAGCCATGTGGGTCGGCCCGGTATCGCCGCCGATCACCAGGTCGGCCCTGCTGATGACCGCCTTCAACTGGTTCAGATTGAGGCGGGGAAGAATCGTCACGTACGGCGAATGCTCGGCCAGATAGTTGGCCGTCGCCAGTTCGGCGTGAGACCCGTGGCAGACCAGAATGTTTTCCTTGAGGGCAGTGGCCACTGCCACCCATTTATCCTTCGGGTAATTCTTGTAGTCGATGCTGGTCTCCGGGACAAGCACGATGTTTTTCCTGTCATGCCGGAAATAATCGGCCGTTATTGCAGCATGCTCCGGCAGGTAAAACAGAAAAGGAGCCTTGCCGGCCAAGGTTCCGGGGTCCAGCGAAACGCCGAGGCTTGCGGCAATCATGGCACAGTAACGGTTGACCGCCGGTTCGCTCAGCGGAACATTAAAAGTCTTGGTATAGAAAAGGGTCGCCAGTGGCTCCTTGACCACGCTTCGGTGAAAACCGGTTCGCACCCCGCCCAGGCGCCGGGCGATCAGGGCCGACTTGAGCATACCGTGCAGGTCGATGATCATATCGAATGGTCCAAGTCCTTCCAGCTTGGCCAACTGCGCCTGTAGTCCCCTAAGGGAGAACCGCCCCTTGAGCTTCTTCAGATCGAGCTTGACGATCCGCTCCAGATCGGGGTTACCGTCGAGGATATCGGCGAAGCGACTGTCCGCGATCCAGGTAATGGAGCAGTCGGGGAAAACGCGCCGGATGAGCTGGAAGTGAGGCCATGCCGAAGACGATGTCCCCGAGGGAGGAGAGTCTGACGATGGCGATTTTCATGCGCCTCCTCCAAGGACCTTCTTGATGACCAGGACACGCATTCGCTGCCAGATCTCATTCATAGCATGAATCCATAGGTCACGTTTTCCAGTTGGCTGAATTTACGTGCGATGACCCGATAATCGGTCAGCCCCAACTCATTACATAAGGTTGTCAGTCGCCTCAGGTTCTTTTCTTCGGCCGTGAGCTTGATTTCGTACGCGACATTTTCGTTGAGGATGAAGTCGATCTCAACACAGCTCTTCTTTTGATAGTAATTGACCGCGCCCTGTCCGCGGATCGCAGAATAAACGGCATTCTCGAACAGAGAGCCATCGCCGGCCCAGCTAAATCGCCTGATCAGACCGGTGTCACAGAGATAGAATTTGGGCATGCTTCTGATTTCCGTATCGCGGTTTCTGCTAAAAGGACGTATCAGGCTGATAAAATAGGTGCTTTCCAGAAGTTGCCCATCGTCTCGCGTGCTACTACCCCCAGCTCTTTGGAGAGCTTCTGGATATCAAGCCGTGATCCGCTGCGTTCCATAAGGAGCAGTATCAGATCGCGGATAACCCCTGTCTTCCTGAAATCACCGAGTTGGGTAACCTCAAGTTGAAAATATGAGGAAAAGATGTCATCCAGCATCATTTCCTTTTCTCGTGTGCTTTCACGCCGGGAACCCTCCGTAACGAAGGTATTCCTCATAATGGCGGTTGAGCATGTCGTGGACCGCTTCCGGCACGACGCGCCCCAGAACATCGATATCCATGGAGGCGTTTTTAAATCTGAAAAATTCACGAAAGCTCAGAGGAAAAAGCTCAAACAGATATTTTCTGCCCGCCAGGGATTCGGTAAACAGATTCTTCAGATAGATCAAAACCGTGCATGCAGTTTTCCCGCACACGGCTTTCCGACGTTCTTCACCGTAAGGTATGCGCTGTCGTCCAGCCCGCTGTGGTTGGCCCCATTACATTGCCTGGCGCTAATTCATTTCTTTGCAGCAATAACAAAACATTCGTCACCAAATTTTCCAGTAATCTTATTTATGATATACCCAGCTACTTGTAACAACATAGGAATTAATTCTTTACCAATACGCGGCCCCGACAACAAATAAGTCCATTTTCTCAGCAGAATATCAATACTATGCATTGCAAACAATTCGGTATTTAAGGATACGGTTGTTGCCTTAATCTGGCCGTAGCCTAAAGATGATAACGTTGAAGTTAATGCTTTATTATTGAAAATAAAAAAATGCCTTGGCGCATCTATTCCAAGCCAGTATTTCTTAAAAAGAAAATGATTCATCGAATCGAAATTAGGAGTAGATAAGACTACCCTCCCATTTTGCTTTAACAGTTGAAGACATTCTGACAACAATTTCTTTGGGTCAGTCACATGTTCGATTACATGTGAAAGTAATATTATATCAAATTGATTACATGCCAAATTATTAGACTCTAATGGTCCCTCAACTGTATCAATATTATTTTCTCTCAATTTAATCAATGCATTCTTGTCAACTTCTTGCCCAACAACATCCCAACCAAGTTGTCTCAATTTTATCAGTCGGTCTCCGCTTCCACATCCAACCTCTAGCAACTTCCCCGGGCGCACTTTATCCAGCTCGTGTAAGTAATAACTGCGCCTTCTTCGATAAAATCCCAGCATCTTTCCTACTAATTTCAGGAGGCTGAGAACTAAGACAATAGGCATCAACGGTTTAGTTGAGCCTGCATTATGGCATACGGACTCGATATTAGTATAATAATTATGATAGAAAAACTCGATATCTGCTTCACTTGGTGCCGGATATATCCATAAAGTTCCGCAACTCCTGTTTCTGCACCTATAGTAGGTGTAGCGCCCTGTGTTATAAAGGTTTAACCTATCCTTAAGATTTTTGTAATAGATTTTCCCATGAGAACCGCAGATCGGACAACAATTATCATTCCTGACACCAAGCTCAAGATACTCGAATGGATACCCATTGGCTTCTAGATGGGCATGGACTGATGGTAAATTTATGCTATTTTTTCTTATCGGATCTACCTTCAAAAACGGATTACCCATAGCCAACAGCTCGACTGCATGTTCTACAGAATAATTATCTTTAACACGTAATTTTATTTTGTTTTTCCTGCAATAATCACCTATCTTAACAAAGCTGAAATATGCTTCAGCCATGAATCCAGATTCAATCAGCCATTGGGATAATCCAATCTCATACTTCAGTACTACCAGATGTTTATTATGATATGGCATTACACAATTCCAGAAAAGCGCAAATGCATCCGATTCAACTACTGGCTTCTTAAATACGAGAAAATAACTTTGGATATGAGGACGGATCTGGAAACATTCTGTCATTCCCCAAAAATCACATTTTCTATAAGACATTTCATATAACATGGGACCAATACCATAAAGAGGCCCAAACACACTTGAATTCATAAGAATAACTTCATCGTACCCCTTATAATTGATTGCATTAAGTGCAGTTTTCCACATGTAGAAATCATACCCAACGTTGTCGTTTATTTTAACGTAATCACATATGTTATTTAAATAATTGATATCACTATCTGACAGTATTGAGTTAGAGACGAATGCAATTGTATGACAAACTTCTTTCATTTGGGCAATAGAATGCTTGACAAACGGTTTCAGTTCACCTTTATCATCAAAATGAGCGTAACAAACTAATCTTTTCATTGACATTACCCTTCCATTGTTTACTAATAAGCTCTTGGCAAACAGATACTTAAGTGGTGTCTTCTCGCTCATGGCAAAGCTGGTAAATACCGCAGCATAGCGTTAAACACCTCTGCCGGTTCAGTCGCTTCCAAACATTCAAATCTGCATCGCGTACTCATCCTGCAAAAAGTCTTGTTGCACGGAACACAATTCCAATCCTTCTGAACTACCGTCACGTTGTTCACCTGCTGCACGCCCCGGTTGACGGCAAACGGCGACACATCGGTGCAGTCCAGTGGCCATGGTGCCCAGTAACGAGTGAACGATGGGCCGAAAATGGCAATCACTTTCGTCCCGACAGATGCAGCGATATGAGTCACTACTGTGTCAATCCCCACGTACATGACACTTCGATGTAGTGCAGCGGCTAGCTGAGAAAGAGTAAAGGGCTCCGGGAACATCTGGCACCCTTCGGGGGCATGGGCAAGGACCGACTCCAAGTATTCCCTGTCGGCCGTATGGCCAGTTACAGTGAAGACCGGCACGCAGCCGGTCTTCGCGAGTACGAACCAAGCCAGCTTCCCCCACTTCTCGGCAGGCCAGTACTTGTACGGGCCGCGGCTGTAAGGGTGCATTACTATATAATTTGAGTACGGCAGTTTTGCTTGGGTATACAGCTCGTCGGCCCTGTCAAAATACATAGTTATTTCAGGGACCTTTGGTATGCCAAGAGGCTTCAGCAGGGAAAGAATCTGATGCACAACATGCTGGCGGTCGTCATAGAGAAGCGTACGTGTCAGGAGCAACGGTTTCCACCATTCGCTCCGCTGGCGGTGGGTAAAGCCGAGCGTCTTCCTGCCGGCCAACGTGGCCCAAATAGTGGTCCGGTCGGAAGGATTTGTCGCCAGGGCATAATCGAATTTCCTGAAGAGCCGCATAGCGTCTAAGGGACTTCTGCTCCCGCGGGGGATAACGTTCACCTTGTCGACATGCGGATTCTTCGCAAGGGCAGCTTCAGTCCCCGCAAAGACAAGATACTCCACCCGCGCCTCGGGATAGCGGCGCTTGATGGAAAGCGCCAGGGCAGTGGTGACAAAAAGGTCTCCAATGTAGCGTAATGATACTATCAGAAACGATGGTGCGGTCGGCATACAGGTATCCAGCCTTCTAATAATAGCGCAGCCTCCCCCCAAGCCATTTTTCCCTCAATGTATGTCCCTGGCAGGTCAGTTCGACAGTGCGCCAGAGTAACTCCCGGAAACGGGCAAGGCGCTTCTCCCAAAACCGCCGCCACCAGGTAAGCTTCCATTTCCGACGATAATATGCTCTGTTCTCTGCCTCGTAGGGTCTCGCTTGCTTGCTCTTACGGATCGAATTCTGGGTTATCGAGCCGAAGTGATGGATGAACGCGCGACCAGTGGTGCCGAGGCAGAAGCCGGCCGCCCTGGCACGCCGGAAGAAATCCGTATCTTCGAACTGCCCAATGCGAAAATTCTCGTCAAAGAGGCCAATGGTTTCAAAGACCCGGCGGCGGACCATGAAGCAGATGCCATCGGCCACTCCTTCCCGTGTAAAACGAGCCATTCGGCCGACAAAATCCCGAGAATAGGTATTAATATCGTAATTATAGTCGCCTTCTCTAATTGCAGGGCTGACCACGTCGAATCCCCTATCCTCCGCAAAAGCGAGCAACTCCTCAAGCCAACTAGGAGAGAGGAGAACATCATTATTCAGAAAAAGAAGCCATTCTGATACGGTCTCACGTACTCCCTGGTTCCAAGCCCCGGCGCACCCTAGGTTTTGCTGATTGGAAATGACCGTGACATCCGTACGTCTTGTCAGGTACTCTGCCGTTCCATCAGACGAGCCGTTGTCTATCACAAGAATCTGAGCATCAAGACTCTTATTTACAGAGAGACTATCAAGGCACCATTTAGTGTAATGGAGCTGGTTATATACTGGGATTATTATTGAAATCATTTTTCATATGGTAACTGAGTAACTAGAACACCCTACATAGAGTGTCTTCGTTCCCAAAGTTTTGCGTATTTCAGGAAGGTACTGAACGAAGTTAAGACTGCATAGAGAAATCCTGGAACACCTTCACATATCCCTTTTTTCACAAAGTATACTTTTATAAAATTTGTAAATGGATTAATAGCAATATTTACAAAACTTGCTGACTTCCCGGCCCTAAATTTTTCGTCAGCCTGTAGGCTTGAATCAAAATCAATCTTTTTGCACCGCTGTGCAAGTGTTTCAGAAGTCAAATGTTCTAGGGGGGTATGAAAACGATATATCGAACCTCTGTCTACCAGCATGGAATCAAACCCCAGACCGGGCTGTTCGTTATAGTGACCAGCTCCTTTTTTCAATAACCTTCGCGTATAGTTAGGATATGAACATTCCAACCATTTACCAAAAAAATAATTCTTTCGAGGAATTTCTCCAGCTGCATAAGTCTCGGCCAACGGAGAGTGAATGAATCCAAGAATTTCATCCTTAAGATCATCAGTTACCCTTTCATCTGCATCGAGAAAAAGTACCCATTGTGATACGGCAATGCCTAAACCAACATTCCGTTGTGTGCCAACCATCCCTGGCCATTCATGCTGAAAGACTTTATCGGTAAATTTTCTTGAAATTTCGACAGTCTGATCCGTGCTAAACGAGTCAATGACTATTAGTTCATCTGCCCAACGAACACTCTCCAAACAAGGGGCAACATTTTTTTCCTCATTTTTGGTTATGAGAACGACGGATATCACCATTACTGTGTTCCCTCCAGTGCAGTACTCATCCAATCAACTTCCTCATCCCGTTCATCACCATCTCGACAGTAATACTTCGCCTGCACTCCTCATCCCGTTCGCACTTGGTGCGGAAACAGCGGGTACAGGAGATCGGCGACTGAATGACGACATGGCCGTTCCCCCGCGGGCCGCTGCCATTGCCGTCACTTGAGACGGGAGTGTCGACTGTTGACAGGACACCTCATCTCTTCATTTTTGCTATCGCCATTTCAAGCGTTCTTGCACGATCCATATAGGTGTGTTCCCGCAAAACTCGTCTGTGTGCATTGACCATAATACGCTTACGCTCTTGCTCGTGCTCAAGATAGTAGAGAATCTTCCGCTTGCAGTCTTCCAAGTCATGGTACGTTGCAACCTCGCGATCCAGATCAAAACAGTCTTGTAAATGTACCCTCTCCTCAGAAAGCAAAAAACCACCACAGGACGGGACACCAAAACTCCTCTCAGTCATACCCCAGCTCATAACCCCAGAAGAATCAGCAGCAGCAACACAACTCAGGTTTATCCTGCTCCCCTGAATCACCGCAATCTGCTCCGCCAGGGATGGGGGCTTAGTGAGACTGAAGCTATCGATAAAAATGTAGTTCAAACCCATCTCAACCAAATATTTTTCCAACTGCTTGAGAAAAGCCACTCGTTTTTTGTGTTCAGGAAAACGGTCAGCACTCAGGTTTCCAATAAAGGAGAGATCGTATTTGTAATTCTTTTGCAGTTCAAGTTCCTCAATGGTTAAACCGTTCAGATTGTAATGTTTGATCCATGCTGCGTTGGGCAGATAAAGAACTTCCTGATTAGCACTAATCTTCCGCCCGCTTGAAAAAAATCCCCTCCCCCCTGGCGGGGGAGGGTGATGGTGGGGGGGAAGTTGCCACGAAGTCCGCTGGTTGCAGCTTCACCCACCC
>JAJZTK010000239.1 GCA_021849045.1 Deltaproteobacteria bacterium
ACTGCGGGAGCAGGAGCGGCTTAAACGGACCGTGAACCTGATGAACGTCTCCTCCATGGGGCGGGTCGACGAACTGGAGCTGGAGCGGCTCCTCTCCGCCATCGGCCTGGAGACCAACGTCTTCCCGGTATTCTCCCACCCCGACTCATTCGTAAGAGCGACCCGGGCGGCGCTGTCCATCAGCACCTGTCCGACCCACGACGACTACTTCCTCGGCTATCTGGAGGAGCGGTTCAATGTTCCCTCCATCATCAGACACATGCCGCTGGGGATCGAGAATACCTCCCTCTGGCTGCGGGACATCGCCGCGGTCTTTGGCGAGGAAGAGCAGGTCGAGCGGCTGATCGCCGCCGAAGAAGCGGAGCTGAAGGAGGCGCTGAAACAGTTCCGCCCCCTGTTCGAGGGAAAAAAGGTCTTCATCAGCGCCGGCGAGTTCCGCGCCCTAGCCACGGCACGCCTCCTCCAGGAGATCGGCTTCGAGGTGGTGGGTATCCGTTCCTTCCACCACGACGAATTCGCTGACGTGGAGTACGAGAAGCTGGCCAGGGATGCCAAGAGCGACTACGTGGTGGATATCGCCAATGTCCAGCCGTTCGAGGAGGCCAACCTGCTCAGGCGGCTCAAGCCCGACCTCTTCCTCGGCCACGCCAACGGCAACATGACCGCCTCAAAACTGGGCATTCCGACCCATGTCATCTACAACACCGGCCTGGCCTACATCGGCTACCGCGGTGTCTTCGAGCTTGCCCGGCGGCTCCATCGCCAGATGAAGAACCCGGCCTACAACCGGAACCTGGCCGGGAATATCCGGCTCCCCTACACCGATTCCTGGTACGAGGCCGAGCCCTTTTCCTATCTCAATACCCGCGGGAGGGCGATCAATGAGTGAGCATTTTGTCGAATGGGCACGGTACATGTGCTCCCTGGGCGGGGCAGTGGGCACGGTGACCGCGCTTCCAGGCGGCGTGCCGATACTCCACTCCGCGTCCGGCTGCGCCGGTAATTTCGCCTGGACCCCGAACGGCGGCAGCGGCCTGCAGGTGGGTGGCTATTGCGGGTCGCTCACGGTCCCCAGCTCCAACATGCAGGAGAACGAGGTGGTCTTCGGCGGGGAGGAGCGGCTTCGGGAGCAGATCAACAGCACCCTGAAGGTGGTGGACGGTGAACTCTACGTCGTGCTGACCGGCTGTGTCCCTGAGATGATCGGCGACGACATCTTTGCCGTGGTGAATGACTTCCGCGACGAAGGGGCGCCGGTCATTGGCGCCATCACCGGTGGCTTTCGCGGCAACTCCTACTGGGGGTACGACCTGGTCCTGCAGGCGCTGGTCAAGGACTACCTGGAGCGGGGCCTCCCCAAGGTGAAGGGCAAGGTAAACCTCTGGGGGGTGGTCCCGTACATGGACCCGTTCTGGAGAGGGAACCTGGAAGGCGCCCGACAGCTCCTGGAGCTTCTGGGCCTTGAGGTCAACTCATTCTTCACACCGGCCGACAGTCTGGAGAATATCCGTCGGTCCGGCGAGGCCGAGCTGAACATCGTCGTCTCCGACATCTATGGCCAGGAGGCGGCCAGACAGTTCGAGGAGCGGCACGCGACGCCGTTCGTGACCCTGGCGCTCCCCATCGGACCGTCGGCCTCGGAGGAGTTCCTGCGGACCGTGGGGCAGGCGTTGTCGCTTCCCGGTGAGGCGGTAGAGTCGGTCATCGGTCGGGAGAAAAAACGGTACTACCAGATCCTGGAGCCGCTCACCGACTGCTGGAACGACCTGGACCTGCAGCGCTACGCCGTGGTGGTGGGTGACGCCAACTACAGCGTTGCCCTGACCCGCTTCCTGGCCGACGACCTCGGTTGGCTGCCGGAACTGACCGTCTGCACCGATCAGTTGAAGGAAGGGGAGCAGGAGCTGCTGGCTAGGCGGGTGGCCACGCTTTCATCCGGCTTCAAGACCAACCTGGCCTTCGAGACCGATGCCAGCGAGGTGATCGGGCACCTGAACCGGGTTTGGCCTCGTTCCAGCGGGGAGAAGTATTACAACGCCTTTGGCCCCGCCTTTGTGGTGGGGAGTTCTCTGGAGCGGGAACTGGCTAACCAGATCGGCGCTCCCCATCTGTCGGTCTCCTTTCCGGTGGCCAATCGGGCAGTGCTGGACCGGGGGTACACCGGGTTCAGTGGTGGCCTGAGGCTGGCGGAAGACCTGATCGGGGCCATTGTGGTGAATCGGTAACTCGTAGGGGCGCTGCTTGCTGCGCCCGCTCTTGACATGGGCCGGCAAGCAGCGCCCCTACATAACGGGAGGTCATATCAATGTCAGACGTTAAGGAAAAGCTGTTCCAGGAATTGGCCGACGCGGTCGTGGATATGGACGAGGACAAGGTCGTGGCCGCCGCTGAAGAGGTGGTCGCGACGCATCTCAACGCCTACGAGGCAATCGAGAAGGGGCTCTCGGCCGGGATGGAGCGGGCCGGACAGCTGTTCGATGAAGAGGAGTACTTCATTCCCGAACTCCTCATGTGTTCCGACGCCATGTACGCCGGCATGGACGTGCTGAAACCACACATCAGCCAGGATAGCGTGGACGAAAAGCGGCGGGTCGTGATCGGCGTGATCCAGGGGGATACCCACGACATCGGCAAGAATCTGGTGAAGATCATGCTGGAGACCTCCGGCTTCGACGTGACCGACCTGGGTCGTGACATTCCACCGGCCCGCTTCGTGGAGACCGCCAGGGAGATCAATGCCGACATCATCGCCCTCTCCACCCTGATGACCACCACCATGGACGGCATGGGTGAGGTGGTGCGCCTGTTGGACTCCCAGGGGCTTCGCGACCGGTTCAAGGTGATCATCGGCGGCGGCCCCATCTCCCAAGGGTTTGCCGACCGAATCGGCGCAGACGGCTATGCGGTCAACGCCGCCGATGCTGTCCGGCTGGCCAGGCGCCTGACCGATGCCTCAGCCGTGGCGGCCGCCTGATGGCCGCGGACGCCATGAAGCCGCTGCAGCGGCTGGCCGCCTATGCCAAGGGGGAGCCTGTCGACCGTCTCCCCTGCGTGCCGATCGTGGGGAACAGTGCCGCGAGGGTGATCGGTGCGAAGGTCGGGGCGTTCCGGGGGAACGGGAGGCTGATCGCCGATGCCCAGATCGCGGCCTACCGGCTGTTCGGCTACGACATCATCCGGATCTTCACCGATCTCTACACCCAGGCCGAGGCCATGGGCGCGACCGTGCAGTATCCCGAGGACGAGACCGCCTACCTGGCGGCCCCGGCCCTTGGCGATCCGCACGACATCGACCGGCTGCAGCCGGCCGACCCTTACCGGGACGGCAATCTCCCGCACCACCTGGAGGCGATGCGGATCGCCGTTGATGCAGTCGGCAGCGAGGTGGCGGTGACCGGGGCAGTGACCTGTCCGTTCACCAACGCCTCGTTCCTGGTCGGCGCCGAGACCCTGGCGCGGCTGATGCTGCGGGAGCCGCAGATCGTGCACCGTCTCTGCGAACTATCGCTGGAAACAAGTCTCCGCTACGTCGCTGCCATCATCGATGCCGGCGCCACGCCGAGCCTGACCGATGCCATGTCATCCACCACGGTGATCAGCCCCCGCCAGTTCAGGGAGTTTTCCTTTCCCTATCTTAAGCGGCTGATCGACTACATCCACGGCCGCGGCAAGGGGGTAACGCTCCACATCTGCGGCAAGACCGCCAAAATCTGGGAAGCCATGGTCGATGCCGGTGCCGACTGTCTCAGCATCGACAATGACGCGAGCCTGATCGACGCGAAGCAGGCAGTGGGGTGCCGGGTGCGGCTCAGGGAATATTGG
>JAJZTK010000074.1 GCA_021849045.1 Deltaproteobacteria bacterium
CAAAAGCGACCAGAGCAAGGAACTGATGGGAATGCAGGGGCATTTCGGCGCGGACTTTGACTTGTCCAAGAAGGGCAAATACGGCGTAATGTCCAAGTTTCTGTTGAAAGATGGTAAAACACGTAGCGCCAAGTTTTGGTACACTGTTAAGTAACGATAATTGCAAAAAATAAAAGAACATGCTAAAAGCGCTACAAGGGAGAATATAATTTCTCCAAATATCTAATGGGGGGTACGATTATGAAAAGATTATTGGTAGTTGCAATGGCAGTAGGTTTGTTTGGCGCTATGCCGGCATTTGCGGAGCACCCTGAAATGAAGATGGATCATGAGGGTGTAAGACAGTGTGCTCTACAAGCGGAATCACTCCAAGAGAAGATTAAGCGATTGGAAAGTGAGGTTGCGAAGGGCGAGAAGAAGTATGACGCCAAGACGCTGAAAAAGCTCAAATCCAAACTGGACGAAGCCAACAAGATCCTGGATCAACTGAACAAAAACTAAACACACCAACCGGGGCGGACTGAAAAGCCCGCCTCAAACTTTCCAACCTGGTTACCATGAAAAAGACAATCTCTATAATTATAACAATAACATTGGTCGGGTTTCTGATTTACGCCATCACCTTTCGGAAAAAGGAAATTCCGGTTGAGAAACCTGGAAAAGTTGTGGCGACCACAGCCTATCAGAAATACTTCGGCCCCGCTCCGTCGCTGGACAAGGGTACGGCATACGCTTTTGTGATCTATTTCCCTTCCAGGAAAGAACCCGGCACGGTTGTTCCGTTCCCGTTTTTTACCTTCGACGAGGGAAGCATCAAAAAGGTTGCCATCGAGCGCCTCTTGGGTGGCATGGAGACTGGAAGCTACCAGGGAGAATTTATCCATTTTCCCACCGGGATTCGTTTGATAGCAACTAACGATGATCATGGAACGGTTACGGTAAACTTTAATATGGAACTGAACACGTCGGTTGAAAGTGCAGAACTTCGTGCATTAGCTTTGACCTTGCGACAGTTCAAGGGAGTCAAGGATATCCGACTGCAGGTAGAAGGCAAGGAAAGTCCATTAGGCGGTCTGATAAAAAATGTTGATGACAGTGCCGTCCAGCAACAATCACCACCACGGCTTCTGAGTGTTACGGCAATGAAGGACAAAGGGGCCCGGGACATCGAAGAGGTGAATGCCTTTTTCGATCGACCGGTGGAAGTCAAGGAACTGAAGCTGCTCTCCAAGGATGGACAACCGTTTGCAGGTGATCTGTATCATTCGGTATTCGATATGGCAGCAGTACTCAAACCGAACGACCCGTCGCAGCTCAAGGAGCGCATGCCGATTAAGGTGCGCTGGAAGGTAGTTGATAAACTCGGCAGACAGGCGGAGGGTGATAGTGACTGGCTGCTTGAGGTAAAACAGCACGAACAATAAATATATGCTAGCGGAGGACACTCCGCACTGAATGGTGGCCGTAAAATCCCATCAAGAAAAATAAGTTGGAGCTGTGAAGGTGCTATCGTTTACTGGTGAGCATTATTTTGAAGCTGAAGTTGTCAAAGGTGAAGTGAAGGTCGGCGATGTTGCCAAGAAAGATGCCTCTTCGTTACTGGTCCAGCCTGCAACATAACGATACGCAACAATAAGAGTGACGGGCCAATGATGTCCCGGCACTTTTTAAGCCGTAGCTTTTATGATCACAATTGAGGAGATTCCATGAAAATATTGGTAGTTATCGCTGTGGTACTGTCAACAGGTTTATTTTTCATTACTCCCAAAGCATCAGCTCATGGAAAAGTTTCCAGTGGTGGTACTGTAGATGCGCAGATGAAAAAGCTTCACGCCATGATGCCAATGTTTTCGATTGCATCTGCTGAATTGGAAACAGCGCTTGAAAAAGGCGATTCAGCTGCAGCTTTGGTTCAGGCTGAAAAGATTAAGGCTGCGGTACCTGATTTGAAGAAATCAAAACCACATAAAAATGTCAAACAACGAAAAAAATTCGTGGATATAGCCATCAGTTTTGATGAAGCGATAACTTCCACGGTTAATTTAATAAAAAAGGATGACATTGCTGGAGCGAAAACAGCCTTTAAAAAAGTTGAAGAAGTCTGCGCTACATGTCACGCCAAGTTCCGCGACTAGAGTCGGGAGGTTTTATGAGTACGACAACTTCATTGTCTGACAGAATCCGCGTCGAAACTATAGTCCGTCCCCGCATTGCAAGGATGCGTTTCTCAAGAAGTCAGATGCATAGATGAAAAGGCTGTTGCTTTTCAGTGGAGTTTTACTCTCCGCTTTTCTGCTCTGGTTTGCCATAACCACCTATCACAGCGCCGCACCGCTTGCCGAAGAAAATCTGCGCGGCCTCGCTCTTTCGCTCCGTTCCGCCATAGAAAACATTGCCAGCACTGATGACTCACTGAAAGCTCTGAACGCTTTTCAATCGCATGAAATCGCGTTTTTTGCCCTGATTGACCAGCATGGCTATTATCGGTTCCATAGCAATCCTGATCTGACTGGCACCCGTCTCGATGGTGTCTTCCCCTCAGCCGTGTTGAGCCAAGGTACATTTACCAGCTCCCGTGTCAAGCTGCGTTCCGGCGAACAGGCATTTGAGTTCGTGGGGCCGGTTGTTGTTGCCGGAGAAACACTTGCCCTCAAACTGACCTTGCATACTTATCGGGCTGACTCCGTTATCCGCAGGGCGCGCTTGAATCTTTTGGTTCAGCTCTCTCTGCTCTGCGCCGGATGGATTCTGGCTGGTGCTCTTTACCGGACGACCCGGCGTGAAGAACAGCGAAAACTTGACATGGCACACCGTGAGAATCTTGCCAGACTTGGCGAAATGGGCGCCATGCTGGCCCATGAGATTCGTAATCCTCTGGCCGGTATCAAAGGTTTCGGACAATTTATCCATAAAAAACCGCAGGATGTACGAAACGAAGAGTTTGCCGGACGTATTGTCATGGAAGCACAACGCCTTGAATCTCTGGTTGGTGACCTGCTCGCATATGCCAGAAATGATCTGCAAACCACCATGGTTCTCAATGTCGGAGATGTGGTCGATCAGACTGTAGCATTGTTGCGGCATGAGGCGGGTCAGTCTGATATTGAGATCATCTTCAATCATTCAGAGATGCTGTCGATTACCGGAAACCGTGATCGTTTGGTGCAGCTCTTCCTCAATCTTGGCAAAAATGCTCTTCAGGCCATGCCGGATGGCGGCGAACTTCATTTCATCAGCAGCAGAACTGGGTCATCTGCCGTCATCGCTGTTCAGGATACCGGACATGGTATAAATCCTGATGAGCTGAAAAAGATATTTGAGCCATTTTACACAACCAAAGCACGAGGCACCGGACTCGGCCTGGCTCTCTGTAAAAAAATAGTTGAAGACCATAACGGAGATATTCAAATTGACAGCGTCATAGGGCAAGGCACCAGTGTGACGGTAAAACTCCCTCTGTGTGTTGGCAGGAGCGTGTGATGAAGGGTCGAATTTTACTGGTTGAGGATGATGATTCGTTTCGCCTCTTTCTTCGTACCGTACTTGAAGATGAAGGCTATGAGGTGGAAACCGCTGAAAATGGCAGCAAGGGACTGACTCTGTTGCGGCGTGAGATCTTTGATCTTGTGATAACCGACCTTAAAATGCCTGGCAAAAGCGGTCTCGAATTGTTTCGTACGGTAAAGATGGAGCAGGCTCCACCGCGCTTTATCTTTCTGACTGCTTTCGGCACTGTTGATGAGGCTGTTGCGGCAATGAAAGAGGGGGCTGCAGATTTTCTCACCAAGCCGCTGGAGCGTCCGGAAGTGTTATGCGAGCTGGTGGCGCGTGTTCTTGAAGGGCAAGCCCGCATACGGGAATACACCTCTCTCAAGGAAATGGAATCGGCAGGGATACCACCAATGGAGCTTGTCTTTGCCGGACAGACGATGCAGCCGATACGCAAACTGGTGGAGGATGTTGCCGGAACTCCGGCAAATGTGATGATTTGCGGGGAAAGCGGCACAGGCAAAGAGTTGGTCGCCCGCTCAATCCATCAATTAAGTTCGCGGAAACAGGCCGCTTTTATTACGCTCAATTGTGCGGCTATTCCTGAAAATCTCCTTGAAAGCGAGCTGTTCGGCCACGAGAAAGGAGCCTTTACCGGAGCGGTTCAGACACGCCAGGGAAAGTTCGAGTTGGCGAATCACGGCACTATTTTTCTTGATGAAATTGGGGAAATGCCTATCGGTTTGCAGGCAAAATTGTTGCGTGTCCTGCAGGAACGTGTGTTTGAGCGGGTTGGGGGGAATCGCGAAATAAAGGTTGATGTGAGAGTCGTTGCGGCGACCAATCGTGATCTGCAGGTGGAGGTGGCGGAACGACGGTTTCGAGAAGATCTTTTTTACCGGTTGAATGTTTTTCCTCTGCAACTCCCGCCACTCAGGAACCGGATTGAAATGCTTCCGCAGCTGGTTGATTTTTTTGTCAGTAAATACAGCCACAGCATGGGTAAACCGGTGACAGGCATTGATGCTGATGCTTTGTCTGCAATGAAGGGTTATGCATGGCCCGGCAATATCAGGGAACTGCAAAATGTCATTGAACGGGCTGTGATCCTGTCACAGGGGAATATTGGCCTTGGGAGCCTGCCTGAGTCAGTCCGGAACAGCCAAGTCACCAGACCGAATGAGAGCAAAGCAATCATAAAGTCGGTGGAGAAGGAGATGATTGTCGCCGCGTTGCGCAAACATAGTGATAACCGGCGGTTGACGGCGGCAGATCTGGGGATTTCCCGGCGGTCGCTTCAGTACAAACTTAAAGAGTTCGAACTTCTTGATGCATGATGTTTTATTTAGAAGTGGTGCAATTTACTTCACATGGTGTGCAGACAGCTTCACCAAAAATAGTGATACTTATTTAGTGTTAAACAATAACAGTATGTAATTACTGGTTATTATGGTGTTGATTTGTTGTGGCATGGTTCGTGGAATAACTCTGGCAGTAGCATAATTATCTCATGGAGGTATGTCACAATGAACACAACGGTACGGTATGCGGCAGTAACCATTTTAACCTGTTCGATTTTTGCCGGGCAAGCGTTTGCAATGGGAGGACAGATGTCCGGTGGCGGTCATGGCAGCAATCGGCATATGGGCTCTCAGACGCACCAGGGTGGCATGATGGCGGGGACAAACCAGAGTGCTGCGATGAGAAATACCGAGGCTATGCCGATGCACCAGGGTAGTAACCAGCAAAACCAGATGCATACTGCCGGTCAGCACCAGACGATGGGTGCCGGCACAGCAGCCGGCAGCACGGCACAACCTGCACCGCAACCGCCAGCCCCCAGCACACCAGCTGGAAACTGATACCAAAGGAGACCTGGTTTTATGAGGCTGCCCGTTCTGCGACATATGCTAATGACAATGATACTGCTCGGTATGGCAGCCAGCATTTCATATGGCGCAGATTTAGCGGTCAAGAGCGGGCTTGACCTCGATCATGGTTACGATGTCAATACGGTTGCGACCAGGCAGGGGAAAATTGCCTCCACCCAGATCATGACGGAAAAAGAATTTGTCATATTTGAGATGACAGGTGGTGATGAAACTTTACGGCTCTGCGTCGGGCCTGCTTCCTATTGGAGCAAGTATGGCATCGTGTTGCATCTGAATGATGATGTCATAGCAAAAGGATCGAAGGCGCAAGGGAAAGATGGCAAGCTTTATCTGCTTGTTCGCAAGCTGGAGAACCGCACTACTGGGGCACAGCTTGAGCTGCGTACCGAGCGGGGAGAACCGGTTTGGCATGGCGCAAGAATCGGTCCGATGATGAATGATCGTCAATCAGGTGGCCAACGTCATCAAGGGAACGGCATGATGCGAGGCGGCGGTATGATGCGCCGCTGAATAATTTCGTCAGGGAGTCGATAATGATTAAAATGTTTCGCCGAGCACTCTGCATATTGGGGCTATTCAGTTTATTTGTGACCGGGGTGGCATATGCTGACCAGCCACACTACTCGCTGGGGCTTGGCCTGGAGTTTTCCACTGGAAAATATGGAACAGATACAAGAACAAACGCAGTGTTTGTACCATTAAGCGTTGCGGTATTTCCAAACGACCGCCTTGATTTTTTTCTTGAACTGCCTTTTGTCTATCAAAGTAACAATAATGTTGTCAGTAGGCTGGGAGGAAGCATGCACAACTCCCAGACGTCAACCGGCAGCACCACCATGATGGGTAGTGGATCAGGCATGGGCGGAGGCGGCATGGGGGAAGGCGGGATTGGGGATATAACTCTGAAAGCGGGCTATGTCATGTTTCCGGAAGGAGATAAATTACCGCAGATCCGCCCCAATGTATTTGTCAAATTTCCTACTGCTGATAAGAATAAATCATTGGGTACTGGAGAATTCGACGGAGGAGTGGCTGTTGCATTCTGGAAGTGGTTTGAAAAATGGGGGACTTTTGCAGAAGCAGGCTATGCCATTCAGGGCAAGTCATCATCGATCCCTTTAAAAAACTACCTCTATTACAGCACTGGCGTTGGCTATCAGGTTTCTGACTCATTCCGGCCGATGCTTATTCTGAAGGGCTCTACAGAACCGGTGGCCGGAATTGATCCCCTACTTGAAGCACGCGTAAAGTTGCGATACCAGGCATCAAAACAAGTTGGTATAGAAGGATATCTCGCCAAGGGCATCACAAAATCAAGTCCGGATGTTGGTACGGGAATAGCGGTCTATTACGATTTTTGATGCCTAATTTTATTGCTGATTAAAGGAGCACCTTATGAATATTCAAATTTTTGCAGTAACGATTGTTGCTGCAGCAACATTAATTTCAGGCTGTAGCGGAAGCGGGACGGATATGAATGGTATGAACACGCAAGGCCAACCTGCCCAAGTATCAGGAAAGGTTGCTGATGGTTATCTCGTCTCTGCAGTAGTATTTCTTGATAGAAACGGCAACTACCAACTGGATGTCGATGAACCCTCGACTACAACAGACGCAAGTGGCACCTATACGTTGAACGTTACTGCCACGGATATTGGTAAATATCCGATCGTTGCCATGGCAATCAAAGGGCAAACCGTTGACAAGGACACCAATCAGGCCGTTGCAAACAGTTATCTACTCAGTATGCCGGCTTCAGCTGTTTCCGGAACGATCAGCAGTAACTTTATAAGTCCCATGTCAACCCTCATCAGGGAGAAGATGGCTGCCAACCCAAGTATGACCTTGACTGATGCAATGACTCAACTCCGTAATCAAATGAATCTGCCTACAGGGACCAACATGATGGCAGACTATGTATCCGGTTCCCAGTCAGGAGCTAACATGGTACAGTTCCAGAATATGCACACAACTGCCCAGCAGATGGTCGGACTTATGGCGGGACAGGCAGCATTAGTAATGAATGGCACTGGTGTATATATGAATCGCTATCATAGCATGATGGCGAGCATTAACAGTAACATGCCGGGAATTGCAGCAAATGCTATGAATGGCCAGAGTATGAGCAGCACGTTTATGACCACTATGATGAGCCAGATACAGACTCAATTAGGTGTAATGCCGATGGGCGGAGGATTTGCTAACTACTCGGGGATGTTTCGCAACATGACCAGCCATAATAGCTTTTGGAGTAATACTGGGACGCCAATGACACCAATGAGTGGCGGCATGATGAGATAGAGTGTTCTAATTCCAAGTTATCTTTAACAACGGGTCGCTTTCACATAGATAGCGGCCCGTTGTTTTCGGACAGAAATTAGATGGTAAGGAACGTTAATTCGAATACGGTGGGATAGGTCTGTTAGAACTATTTGCCTTGTACAGCATTCTTGAGGATAATACTCGGCTTGAAAGAAAGGATTCTCCGAGCATCGATGATGATGGATTCGCCTGTTTGAGGATTTCTTCCCTTGCGCTCATGTTTATTCTTGACCTCAAACTTACCGAAGCCGGAGATTTTTATATCCTCTCCATTTTCAAGAGTAGTTTTCAATGCGTTGAAGACCGATTCAACCATGTCTATGGAATCTTTCTTTGAGATTTCGCATTGTTCGGCAACTTTTTCAACAATATCAGCCTTGGTCATACTTGCTCCACTCTGTTTGGTATAAACTATGATATATGTATATAGTATTTCATTGTTCTCCCTTGATGGGGAGCTCAATGTGGGAGGCAAATTATTCTTGAGGATTGGAAAGGTCAATCGATGAGAGTAACGGCAACAAAACGGCAACAATATCTATTTTGATAACAGCAAAGGCCTACGTAATAAACCGTAAGCCTTTGTTTTTATTGGCGCGCCCGGACCGATTCGAACGGCCGACAACCTGGTTCGAAGCCAGGTACTCTATCCAGCTGAGCTACGGGCGCATGGTGATTCTGACTGCTGTGGTAACGACAGCGCTAACAGTACTACAGGACTCATTGACAGGCAAGGGGGAACAAACGGCCTGTCGACATTCCTTGTGCCAAAACGACAAACCTGCAAAGAGAGGATTCAGATGATACACGAAGCAATAAACTGGCTGGTCAACACCATCGGTGCCATGGGGTATCCGGGAATCTTTCTCCTCATGGCCATGGAAAGTTCGGTTATCCCGATTCCCAGCGAACTGGTCATGCCCCCGGCAGGATACCTGGCCCATCGGGGGGAGATGAATCTGGCGGTGGCTATTCTGAGCGGTACCGTGGGGAGCCTGGTGGGGGCCTATGCCAACTATTTCGCCTCCCACTACCTGGGGCGGCCGCTGCTTCTGAAATACGGCAAGTACGTCTGGATTACCGAGGAAAAATTCGCCAAGGTCGAATCGTTCTTTCTGCGCCATGGTGAAATCTCCACCTTCATCGGCCGGCTCCTGCCGGTGATTCGACACCTTATCTCACTCCCTGCCGGGCTTGCGGGGATGCAGCACTGGAAGTTCTCGCTGTATACCGTTCTTGGGGCGGGCATCTGGTGTACGGTCCTTACCCTGATCGGCTATATCATCGGTCAGGAACAGGCGTTGATCATGCAATACTCCCATCAGGCGGTTATCGGGGTCGTGCTGTTCAGCAGCATCCTTATTGCCGTCTATGTGTGGCGGCAGCGAAGAAGCAGGCTCTCCTGATGTTTTTTGCAGCCGCAGTTAGATAATGAGAATGCTAAAGTTAACAAATGTTCAGCCGATAGGCTCCCCATGACGCAGGAATGCGTGATTTCAACTAGATCCGGGGATGCGGAGTGCCCCGGGCGGGATGACAGGGGGGGCAATGCTGAGCATGTCGCGTAACGAACTGTATACATTGCGGGAGAAGGGGTATCGTCTGGAGGGGGACAACTGGCTGAAGGTGCCGGTCCAGAGTCATGTTGACAGCAGCCTGAAGGTGACGCGGGTCTGTAATGGCGATACCCTTGCAGTGGTGCTGATCCCGGCTGACCTCATGGATGTCGTTGAGAAGAATCCTTACTGGTAGGCTGTACTGATTTCGGTGAAACGCAAAAAGCCCCGGGATGTCACCCGGGGCTTTTTGCGTCTGTTGGTCAACAAGGTTATTTGGGAACCTTTTCCCAGTCTTCCAGAAACTTCTTGATGCCGGCATCGGTCAGCGGATGTTTTGCCAACTGCACGATGACCGAGTAGGGGATGGTGGCGATGTCGGCGCCGATGAGGGCCGCATCCAGTACGTGCACCGGGTTGCGGACGCTGGCGACGATGATCTCCGTGTCATAGCCATAGTTGTCAAAGATGGTCCGGATGTCGCCGATCAGGTTCATCCCGTCATGGGAGATGTCGTCCAGGCGGCCGACAAAGGGAGAGACGTAGGTGGCGCCGGCCTTGGCTGCCAGCAGGGCCTGCATGGCGCTGAAGATCAGAGTGACGTTGGTGTTGATCCCCTTGTCGGAGAACGCCTTGGTCGCCTTGAGCCCTTCGGGGGTCATGGGGACCTTGATCACGATGTTCTCGTGGATGGCGGCCAGCGCAGTTCCCTCCTTGATCATGCCGGCGTGGTCGAGGGCAATGACTTCGGCGGAGATGGGTCCGTCAACGATACCGGTGATCTCTTTGATGACCTCTTCGAATTTGCGGCCCGACTTGGCGATGAGCGACGGGTTGGTCGTGACGCCATCCACCAGCCCGAGTGCATGGGCTTCCTTGATTTCGTTCACATCTGCGGTGTCGATAAAAAACTTCATTATTTTCCTCCTGTTTTTTCCACACTGGCATGGGCCAGCTGTTCTCGGTATTTTTCCAGGCAGGCCATGGAGCAGAAGAAAATCCGCTCTCCCTCGACCCTGCCGATGACGGCGTCATCCTCGGTGACATATACACCACACACCGGGTCCTGGTGGGTTTCCTCTCCACGGGGCGGCGGCTCCTGCTGGGGTCGCTGGACAAGGTATCCCTTGACGATCCGGTAGAGCACGTACCCCAACAGAAGCCAGATCAGCAATCTCATCATGTCTCGATCCTTGTCACCCGCTCCCCGGGTGGCAGCATTGCCAGCAGTTGCTGAACGGTCTTGGCCAGACGGGGGTGTACGGCATCGGGTGCGATCTCGGCCAGGGGGGTCAGGGCAAACCTGCGTTCATGAAGTCTCGGATGGGGGATGGTCAGCTCCGGTTCGTCGAGCACCGTGTCGCCATACAGCAGGATGTCCAGATCAATGGTCCTCGGTCCCCAACGCAGATCCCGTTTCCGGTTGAAAATGGCGGTCTCGATGCGTTGCAGCTCAATGAGTAGCGTCCGGGGAGAATGGGAGGTTTCCAGGCAGAGGGCGGCGTTGATATAGTTCTCCTGGCCTGCCGGCCCGACCGGCTCCGTCTCATAGAAGCCGGAAAGGGCTATGATCCGGGAATTCCGGATTTTCCCCACCTCGGCGACTGCCCGCAGGAGGTTTAGTTCCCGATCTCCCAGGTTGGAGCCAAGGGCGATGAAGGCCTGAGCACACACCGGCGCATTAGAACACAAACCCATCGTTTTTTCAATGGAGAGATTCCCGCCTTCAGGGTCAAATGCCTTGACATCGGCATACCCTTCCCCTACCATAATTTCTTTTTATCACCCGCAATACTTGCGCTGGCGGAGGTTGGCGTGGCCTGGCAAGCCATCGGTATATTCGATTCCGGAGTTGGGGGGCTGACGGTTCTGAAAGAGATCGTCAAGGCCCTTCCCCAGGAGGATACCATCTACCTGGGGGATACGGCGCGGGTTCCCTACGGCACCAAGTCGCCGGAGACCGTTACCCGCTACGCACGCCAGATTGCGGGTTTTCTCGTGCGTCGGGATATCAAGCTCCTGGTGGTCGCCTGCAATACGGCGTCGGCCGTTTCCCTGGAGACACTGGAAGCTGAGCTTCCCATTCCGGTGGTCGGCGTGATCGAACCCGGCGCCCGTAGGGCCGTGGCGGTGACCAGGAGCGGCAGGGTCGGCGTTATCGGTACCGAGGGTACCATCAAGAGCAGTGCCTACACCAGGGCGATCAAGCGGCTGGCCCCTGAGATCGAGGTCCTCACCCAACCCTGTCCCATCTTCGTGCCGCTGGCGGAGGAAGGGTGGACCGACAACGAGGTGGCCCGCCTGACAACCGTTAATTATCTGCAGACGCTCCGGGATGCCGGTGTGGATACCCTGGTGCTCGGCTGCACCCACTATCCGCTCCTGAAAAAGGTCATTGCCGAGGTCATGGGACCGGACGTCCGCCTGGTGGATTCAGCGGAGGAGACGGCCCGGACCGTGGCCGATATCCTGGCCGGGCGCAACCTGCTCCGCCCGGCAACGGAGATGGGAAACCACCATTACTATGTCACCGATGTGCCGGCCGGGTTCATCAAAGTTGGCAACCGCTTTCTCGGCGGGCGGCTCGGCGATGTCTACCAGGTCAACCTGGAGGATGACGAACGGCAGGCGGAGGCGAGGTCATGAAGAATCGGCGCAAGCGGCGGGGCACGGGGCTTCTGATCGTTGCCTTCATCGTTCTGGCTGTTTTTCTCGGTTTCCTGGTGCTGCGCAAGTACGAGAGCCGGAGGGTGCAGCCTGCAGTGCCTCCCCAGACCCAGCAGGCCGGGAGTGTGTCGGTCGCACTTTTCTTCGCGAACCCCGACGGGGACGGTCTGACGCGGGAAGGTCGGGAGATCGAGGCGTGTCAGAGCCCGGAGGAGTGTGCTGTGTCGGTTGTCGAGGAGTTGATCAACGGCCCGGTCGGCGACCTGGAACCGGTCCTGCCGCCGGCTGCCACTGTTCATGGGGTACAGATTGCCGGCGACACGGCACGTATCGACCTGGGGAAAGAGACCGTAGCGGCTCTGCCGGCCGGGAGCAGCGCCGAACTGCTGGCAGTCTATGCCATTGTCAACACGGTTACGGCCAATGTGCCGCAGATAAAGAAGGTTCAACTCCTGGTGGACGGGCAGGAGGCGCAGACGCTCAAGGGTCATATCGACCTGCGTCAGCCGCTGGTGCCCGATCCGAAGCTGGAGCATATACAACCGGAACAAGGAACGAACCGATGAAACAGCAATTTCTGGAAGCCATACGCTCACGGGTTCTGGTCCTGGATGGTGCCATGGGAACCATGCTCCAGGAGCGGGGACTGAAGCCGGGGCAGTCGCCCGAGGAGTTGAACCTGACCATGCCCGAGGTGGTGGCCGGTGTTCATCGCGAATACGTGCAGGCCGGGGCCGATATTATCGTCACCAACAGTTTTGGCGGTACCAGGGAAAAGCTGGCCCACTTCGGCCTGGCCGATCGGGTAGCCGAGATCAACCGGGCTGCGGTGGCCATTGCCCGCTCCGCTGCCGGCGACAACGCCTATGTGGCCGCTTCCATAGGGCCGACTGGCCGTTTTGTCGAGCCGGTGGGGGACCTGCCCTTTACCTCGATGGCAGCCCTGTTCCGGGAGCAGGCCGCTGCCCTGGTAGAGGCCGGCGCCGACCTGATCACCCTGGAGACCTTCCTGGACATCAAGGAGATCCGGGCCGCACTGATCGCCATTCGGGAGGTGGCGCCCCGTATCCCGGTGATCGCCATGCTCACCTTCGACAACAACGGCCGCTCGGTGCTGGGGACTCCGCCCGAAGCGGCCGCCATTACCCTGGAGGCGGTCGGTGCCGATATTGTCGGCTCCAACTGCGGCCTGGGGATCGACGGCATCTTTGAGATACTCACGGCCATGCGGCGGGTGACGCGTCTGCCGCTCATCGCCCAGGCCAATGCCGGGCTGCCGGTTCTGGTGGACGGCAAGACTCTCTTCCCCGGCACGCCGAACGAGATGACTGCCTACCACGACCGGCTCCTGGAGTTGGGGACCCGGATCGTCGGCGGCTGCTGCGGCACCACACCGGCCCATATCGCCGCCATCAAGACCGCCCTTGCCGGCCGTGACCAGGCCTGGCGGGACGTGGGGCCGCAGGCCGGGATTACCTTCCTGTCCGGCCGGGCCGGCCATGTGGCGATTGGCGGCGGCCATCCGGTGGCGATCATCGGCGAGCGGATCAATCCGACCGGCAAGAAGGGGTTCGCGGCCGAACTCAGGGACGGCAAGGTCTCCTACATCCGGCGTGAAGCCATGGAACAGGTGGCAGCCGGTGCCACTCTGCTGGACGTGAACGTCGGGACTCCGGGGATCGATGAGGCCGCGGCCATGGAGCAGGCGGTCTTCTGCGTCACCGGGGCGGTTCAGGTGCCCCTGGTCCTCGATTCGTCCAGCCCCGAAGCCCTGGAGCGGGGGTTGCAGTCTGCCGACGGCAAGGTGCTGGTCAACTCGGTATCGGGCGAAAGGAAGAGCCTGGAGCGGGTCCTCCCCCTGGTGAAGAAATATGGGGCCGCGGTCATCGGCCTTGCCCTCGACGAGCAGGGTATCCCGTCAACGGCCGAGGGTCGGCTGGCCGTGGCCGGCCGGATCGTGGCCGCTGCGGCTGAGCTGGGAATTCACGGGTCCGACGTGGTGATCGATGCCCTGACCCTGACCGTGAGTGCCGAGCAGGCCAAGGCGATGGAATCGATCCGGACCATCGATCTGGTAAGGAAGCAGCTGGGGGTGAATACGGTGCTGGGGGTGAGCAATATCTCCTTTGGCCTTCCCGCCCGGCCGCGTATTTCGTCCACGTTTTTTGCCATGGCCATGGCCGCCGGGCTGGATGCGGCGATCGTCAACCCCAAGGAAGAGGCAATGATGGCCGCCTTCAGGTCGGCCATGGTGCTTCTCAACCGCGATGCCAACGCTGCCGGGTATATTGCCGCCTACGCGGGAACCCTCCCTGACGCACCGGCAACAGCGGCCAGGACCGTGCCGCAGGATGTGCGGGGCCGCCTGTCCCTGGCGGTGATCAATGGTGACCGGGAAAACGTGGCAACCCTTGTCGAAGAGGCGCTGGCCGAGGGGCTTACCCCGATGGCGGTGAGCAACGAAGGGCTCTTGCCCGGTCTGGAAGAGGTGGGGCGTCGGTTCGAAAAGAACCAGGTGTTCCTCCCCCAGGTCATGCAGTCCGCCGAGACCATGCAGGCAGCCTTTGCCCGTTTGAAGCAGGAGCTGAAAGGGGCGGAGATGGTCAGTGCCGGACGGATACTGATGGCTACCGTGGAGGGGGACATCCACGACATCGGCAAAAATATCGTCTGTACCCTGCTGGAGAACCATGGCTTCGAGGTGATCGATCTGGGGAAGAACGTTGCGGCCGACCGGATCGTGGCCGAAGCCGTGTCCCGGCAGGTGGATGCCGTCGGTCTTTCGGCCCTGATGACCACGACCATGGCCGAGATGGAAACCGTGCTGGCCAGGCTGAATGATGCCGGTGTCAAGACCTTCACCATGGTGGGGGGAGCGGTGGTTACCCAGGAGTACGCCGACAGGATCGGTGCGGATCTCTATGCCAAGGATGCCATGGAAGCGGTGGCCCGGATAAAGGCCCTGCTGGCTCGTTGACAGCGGCCGGCGGACAGGACTTGCCCCCAGCGGCCAGCGGCTGCTTTGCCCTTGCAACGGTTTGATGCGTGTGCTAATTTGCAACCATTACGTCATTTGGCGGACAGGGACGGACAATGGTCGTAGGTTTCAATCACAATATCGTGTACAAGGGGGAAGGGTTCCACATCCAGACCGAAGACAGCGGCATCAATAACCCACATATCATAACGCTCCTCTATAAGGGCGGGAACATCATCTCCTCCAAGAAAACCAGTTACGCCGACATCGTGAAGATGGACAACCTGGAACAGGTGGTGGAGGAGTTGATGAAGGAGCAGCACAAGGAGATGCTCCGCCGCCTCAAGTCCGGCGTACTCGACGACCGTCTGGGGCTGACCGGCAAAGTGGGGGCTGCGGCAGCAGCGAAAACGGCATCGCCGGCCTCTGTTGCTGAACCTGCTTCCGCCCCTGCTGTCGCTGATCTTCCGCTCTCCATCGCCACGCCTGCATCCACATCTGCGCAACAGAGCCTTGACGACATCATTTTCGATTTCCTCACCTCGGGTGAGAAGAAGTAACGCACCGCACCGGTGCAGGAAAGGACCCTCTGGTGAACGATACCGTTCAGGCCTTGACCGAAAAGGCCAGAAGACTCCGCGTCGACATCGTGAAGACGCTTCACCGCTCCCGATCGGGACACACGGGTGGCTCGCTGTCGGCCATCGACATGATTACTGCCCTCTATTTCCACAAGATGCGCCACCGGCCGGAGGAGCCCTCCTGGCCCGATCGCGACCGTTTCGTCCTCTGCAAGGGACACGCGGCACCGGCACAGTATGTGGCATTGGCCGAGGCCGGTTATTTCCCGAAAGAGGACCTGATGACGCTGCGCCGTCTCGGCAGCCATCTGCAGGGGCATCCGGACAGCAAGGTGACGCCGGGGGTGGAGGTCTGTACCGGGTCGCTCGGGCAGGGGCTTTCCATGGCCAACGGCATGGCCATGGCTCTGAAGCTCGATGGCCGGGCCAGCAGGGTCTACGCCCTCCTGGGCGATGGCGAGCTGCAGGAGGGGCAGGTGTGGGAAGCTGCCATGGCAGCCCCCCATTACCGGCTCGACAATCTCTGCGCCTTGGTGGACTGTAACGGTCTGCAGATCGACGGCGAGGTGGCGAAGGTAATGAACGTTGCCCCGGTTGCCGACAAGTTCCGGGCCTTTGGCTGGCATGTCCTGGAGATCGACGGCCACGATATGGCAGCCGTGCTCCAGGCACTGGACCGGGCCGAGACTCTGACCGGAGCGCCGACGGTGGTCGTTGCCCGGACCGTCAAGGGAAAAGGGGTGGCGTTTTTTGAGAACAAGGCCTCCTACCATGGCGTAACCCCGTCAGACGAGGAGCTGCCGCGGGCGCTGGAATGTCTCGGCTGTTTCGAGGACTGTGAGAAGATCGTTGATTAGCCAGAAAGGATACGGACGAGCATGAGCACAATGATTGCGACACGGGACGCCTACGGCGAGGTGCTGGCCGAACTCGGCGCGGAGAATGCGGATGTGGTGGTACTGGACGCCGACCTCTCCGGCTCCACCAAGACGGCGGTCTTTGCCAGGAAGTTCCCGGAGCGCTTCTTCAATATGGGGATCGCCGAAGCCAACATGATCGGGACTGCCGCCGGCTTGGCCGCTGCAGGTAAGATTCCGTTCGCCTCGACCTTTGCCATTTTTGCGGTTGGACGGGCCTGGGAGCAGATGCGGCAGTCGGTTGCCTATCCCAAGGCCAACGTGAAGATCGTGGCGACCCACAGCGGTGTCACGGTCGGTGAAGACGGCGGCTCCCACCAGTCGGTCGAGGATATCGCCATTACCCGCGCAGTGCCGAATATGACGGTGATCGTGCCGGCCGACGGAGAGGAGACCAAACAGGCCATCCGGGCGGCTGCGGCGTACAAAGGACCGGTGTATGTCCGTCTGGGGCGCAACAAGGTGCCGACCATATTTGGCAACGACTACCGGTTCACCATTGGCAAAGGGGTGCAGCTGCGTGAGGGGACCGACCTTACCTTTGTCGCTACCGGTCTCATGACCGCCCAGGCGCTGGCAGCCGCCGAGGAGCTCGCCAAGGGGGGGATCTCGGCCAGGGTGGTTCACCTGGCGACCATCAAGCCGCTTGACGAGGAGATCATTGTGGCCGCTGCCCGGGAAACGGGAGCCATTGTCACTGCCGAGGAGCACTCCATTGTTGGCGGCCTCGGCGGCGCCGTTGCCGAGTGCCTTGGCGAGCGGTTCCCCGCTCCCCTGGTCCGTGTAGGGATCAAAGACCGCTTCGGCACCTCGGG
Organism: Deltaproteobacteria bacterium; assembly: GCA_021849045.1. GTDB lineage: Bacteria > Desulfobacterota > Desulfuromonadia > Geobacterales > DSM-12255 > Geomobilibacter. Next base: position 17,217 of record JAJZTK010000074.1, read on the forward strand.
CAAGGCCGAAGAACTGCTCGAATACTTCGGACTGATGCCCGAAGACCTGGTTGTCGCGGCCCGCGAGGTGCTGGCGAGGAAATAAGCGTGAAACGATCCCGGACAAGTTCAGATGCGGGATTCACCTATATCGCGGTCCTGGTCATGATCGTCATCATGGGGATCATGCTGGGAGCCGTGGGCCAGAGCTGGCGGACGGTGATGAAGCGGGAGCGGGAAGAGGAGCTGTTTTTTAGGGCCGGGCAGATCCGTGAGGCCATTATCCGCTGGAACAAGCCACGACCGGGCCAGCATATTGCCACACCCCTCCGGGACCTGAAAGACCTCCTCAAAGACCCCCGCTCCATGGCCAAGATTCGCTACCTCAGGCGTCTCTACCTCGACCCGATTACCGGCAAGGAATGGAAGGTGATCCAGGACCCGTCCGGTGTGCGCGGGATCATCGGGGTGGCGAGCACCAGTGATGATGAGCCACTGCGAAAGGGAGGGTTTCCTGAGGAGTATGCGGAGTTCGAGGGAAAGACCAAGTACAGCGAGTGGCAGTTCGTCTACAGTCCGTTGAAGCCCGGTACCAAAAAGGGTACGGGCACACCGCAGCAACCGGGCGGTCAGGGAGCTCAGGGGAGTCGCTGAGACCCATCTTTCCATGCCTGCTGAGGAGGCCCGTTGTTCTTTAAAAGTCTGACATCCCGGGTGATTCTCATCTGCATGACCCTCCTTGCCTTTGGCATTACCCCCTTCGCGTTCCAGAACTTCAAGCGCGAGCAGGCCCAGCTGATCAATGCGGCTCGGGAGAGCACCGAACTCCTCCTGCAGACCATTGAGCGCAGTATCTACAATGCGATGCGCATCGGCAACACCGAGGACACCAAGATCATCCTGGAGATGGTCGGGCAGAACAAGAAGCTCCTGGGAGTGCGGATATTCCATCCCCATGGAGTAGTGCTGAAGTCGTCCATCGGTGAAGAGGTCGGCAAACCGGTAAGTGCCGAGGATTACCAGCTCTATATCAATAACCGGAAGGAAGGCGTCACCTATTCGGAAGACAAAGGCGAAGTCCTCCGGATGCTGAAGCCGATCTACAACGACGAACAGTGCCATGTCTGCCATGGTCACAAGACCAAGGTCATCGGCATCCTCAATATCAACTACTCGCTCCAGGAGACCCGCCAGCGCCAGGTCGAAGTTACCAAGCTGTTCATCTTCTCCACCATTGCCACCATCGCCTTCCTCTCCATTACCATCTCCATGGTCATGTTTCGTTTCGTCAGAACCCCCCTCAATCTCCTGGTCGACAAAATGGCAGAGGTGGAGAAAGGGGACCTGTCGGTCAGGATGGAGCAGGTCTCAAACGACGAGATCGGCCGGCTGACCGGCAGCTTCAACTCGATGATTGAACGATTGGACGTAGCCAAGCGGGAGCTTGACCAATACCATTTCAACCAGATGGAGCGGGCCGACCGTTTGGCCTCGGTTGGGGAGATGGCCGCCGGCATTGCCCATGAAATCAAGAACCCGCTGACCGGTATTGCTTCGGCCATCACCATTATCAGGGACGATCTGGAGCAGGGCGATCCCCGTGCGGAAATCCTCTACGAGGTCCTTGAGCAGATCAAACGGCTGGACAAAACCGTCAACGATCTGCTCTTCTTCGGTAAACCGACTCCCCCGGAGCCTACCCATGCGGATGTGAACACGGCCATCAAAAAGACACTGCTGTTCGCTGCCCAGCACCGGGGTGGTTCGGGCAAGCACATTGACAAGGTGCTCGATCTTTTTGAGGATCTGCCGCCGGTTTTTGTCGACATCAAACAGATACAGCAGGTGTTCCTGAACCTGATTCTCAACGCCATCCAGGCAATGCAGGACGGTGGGATACTGACGATCCGCACCGATCTCGTTGACCATGAGGGGGTGGAGTGGGTGCGGATTGCCATTGCAGATACGGGGCCGGGCATCCCGCAGCAGATCCTGGGCAAGATATTCACTCCCTTTTTTACGACCAAGGCCCAGGGTACCGGACTCGGGCTCGCCATCTGCCACAAGCTGATCAGCCAGCAGGGAGGGATTGTTTCGGTCTCCAGCGAAGATGGCAAGGGGACGGTCTTTACCATCGAAATTCCCGCAGCCCGGCTGGAGCCAAAACAGACCGACCCTGTTGATTAACCGGATTTACCTGTAAGCAAGGAGCTTGTTATGCGTAGGACAAAAATACTGGTTGTTGATGACGAACATCTCATCCGCTGGTCGCTGGAACAGAATCTGAAAAAACAGGGATACGAGGTCGTTACGGCCGGCAATGGCGAAGATGCCCTGCGGATTGTCCGGGAGGATCAACCGGACCTGATTCTTCTCGATATCCAGCTTCCCGGCATGAGCGGGCTGGAAGTGCTGGAAAAGGTCAAGGAGTTCGATGAAGACATCATCGTGATCATGGTTACCGCCCACGGCGGGTTGGAGACTGCAGTAAATGCCATGCGTCTTGGTGCCTACGACTACCTGAACAAGCCGTTCAACCTGGACGAGATGGCCATTGTCATCAAGAAGGCGCTGGAGACGTCCGACCTGCGAAAGGAGGTGGCGAGCCTTCGGGTCGAGCACAAGAAGGTCGGTCTGCCCAATATCGTTGGTCGGGGCCGTCACATGAGCACCATCCTGGATATGATGGACAAGATCGCCAAGAGTGAGGCCGCGACCGTTCTGGTGCAGGGGGAGTCGGGCACCGGCAAGGAATTGGTGGCCAAGTGGATTCATTATAAGTCGAATCGGGCCGAAAAGCCGTTCATTGCCATAAACTGTGCTGCTGTTCCCGCCACGTTGCTGGAGAGTGAGCTTTTCGGCCATGAGAAGGGAGATCGGAA
>JAJZTK010000240.1 GCA_021849045.1 Deltaproteobacteria bacterium
CCTTCGGCAGTCCTGGTGGAGTTTGCGTTGGCAAGGTTCGACGAAATCTGGTTCATCCGTGTTCGTTCCGCTGTCAGGGCTGAAGCGCTAATGTCCATTGCATCCATTCAATACCTCCTGATCTTGGCTGAAAAACAGTCCGACCGTAGTTTTAGCAGGTTATCTTAACCAGATACCTTGTCAAGGCTAGGCATTCACCACCATGCCGTCCTTCAGGTTGATGGTCCTGTCCGAGTAGGCCCCGTTCTCCGGGTTGTGCGTCACCATGACCACGGTCTGGCCGGCATCGTTCAGTTCCCGGAACAGTGCCATGACCTCTTCGCTGGTCTTGGAATCCAGATTGCCGGTCGGCTCATCCGCCAGGAGGATATGGGGATTGTTGACAATGGCCCGGGCGATGGCGACCCGCTCCTGTTCGCCGCCGGAAAGCTGGTTGGGCAGCCGGTCGAGCTTGGCGCCGAGGCCGACCCTTTCCAGTGCCCGACGTGCGGCCGTCTGTTTTGCCGCTGTGTTCATCTTGACGATGGCCAGCGGCAGCATGACGTTTTCAATGGCGGTCAGATACGGGATGAGATGGAAGGATTGGAAGACAAAACCGAGGTTCTGTGCCCGGAAGTCGGCCAGTTTCTCTCCGGAGAGCTGGTACACCTTTTCGCCGGCCATCTCCACATCACCCACGGTGGGATGGTTCATCCCTCCCAGCACCGACAACAGGGTACTCTTGCCTGAGCCGGACTGACCCATGATGGTGATGAATTCACCTGCCTCTATGCTGATGTCCACACCGCGCAGTGCCTCGACCACGTCATCGCCGCTGGTGTATTGTTTCTTAACGTTTTTGATCTCGATGAGCGCCATAATGTCCTCGTGTTATAAAGCCCGGAGGGCTTCGGTCGGGTCCATCTTGCTGGCATGGAGTGCCGGATAGAGGCTCGCCAGAATCCCCAGGGTCAGGGCCAGGCCGATGGAGCCGAAGGCCACGGTCGAATCCCATACCAGGTGGGCGTTCTTGCTCTCGGCCATGAACGGCAGGGCCAGCTTGGCGCCCCCCATGCCGGCGGCGTATCCCAGAAAGCCGGCCAGCAGGCTGACCAGGGCCGCTTCCAGCAGGATGATCTGCATGATATGGCTCTTCCGGAAACCGATGGCCCGGAAGACACCGATCTCGGTGGTCCGCTCGTTGACGCTCCCCATCATGGTGACGAAGACGATCAGTGAGCCGATGAAGACTACCACGCCGGCCATGGCGTAGGAAAACCGCTTGAACTGGTCGAGGGCCTTGAGGCGGCCTTCCACCACCTGCTGGATGGCTGACACCTTGGCGTCGGGAAGCTTCTCGGCAATCTGGGTGACCATGTCACCGATGGGGCAGCCGGAGCAGAGGGCGGCCACCTCGGCCAGAGTGATCTTTCCTTCCTTGCCGAGCAGCTTTTGGGCCTTAGGGAGCGAGGCAAAGACCAGCGAGTCGTCCTGGGAACCGGTCTGGTCCAGGATGCCGGCCACCGTGAAACTCTCTCCCTTGATCTGTAGCGTGTCGCCGGTGCTGACATTGAGTACCTTGGCTGCATCGCTGCCAAGAAGGAGTTCGTTGTCGGTCTTCGGTGCATCGCCGAAGAGCTTCCACCACTGCTTCATCTTCAGTTCGCTGTCGAAGTGGACTCCGACCAAGAGCACATCATGGCTCCCGATCTTCACCCCTCCCAGAACCTTCGGACTGACGGCGGAAACGTTCTTGCTGTTCTTGATGGTTTTGATCTTTGCCAGCTCGCTTTCCTGTATTTCCCGCTGGTCGAAGGTCACCCCGCCCAGACTGATGCCGCCGTAGTTCATGGAGAGGCCGTTGCTCTGGGGGGTGATGAGGATGTTGGCTCCGAACTCGTCCATCTTGCGCTCTATGTCGCTGGACATGGAGTGGGTGAGGGTCACCAGGGTGACGATGGTGGCGATCCCCACCATCAGGCCGATAGTGAGAAACGCCATCTTGGCCTTGCGGCGTTTCAGGTTGTTGATGGATATGTTGTGCAGTTTCATAGCGTCGATCCCGCCTTGAGATGTTGTTTAAAAGTATTTTGCGCCAGATTGCAGGTCGGACAACCTGATGACAATATTGCCGCCGTCTGTGGAACTGGCAAGGTATGAGGGGTTACAGCCACCGACCGCATGCGGGCCTATCCTGGTTGTGGCAAAACTCTTACCACAGTTCTTGCAGACCATGAAATCACCCTGTTGAAAATACCCTTTCTTCTCCCTGAAGCAGACGTCGCAGGAGTCGAAGGCGGTGTGAAGGGCGCCATCAGCACCCTTGATGATAAAGAACCCGATATCCTTGCCACCGTCCGTAAATTTGTAGAAGTGTGCCGCTCCGTCCGTAACCTTTGCCACCGGGATGGTCACCACGCCATTGACTACTTTGGCCTTTTGATACTTGCCCATGCCGGGGATATTGAGGGCAAACGCACTCACAACCACTACCAGCAATGCACCAACGATTGCCGCTACCCAGACGATACGCTTCGACTTACTCGATTTCATTTCCTGCTCCTTTTCTCAACTTGGTTTATTTGCGCCGCAACCGCCGCCCTTGCCGCCACAGCATCCCCTTGACGGTGCGGCATTCTGTCCAACATTTCTGCCGGTTATCTGTCGGAACTGTTCCGGTGTCAGCACAGGATATTGAGGGCAAACGCACTCACAACTACTACCAGCAACGCACCAACGATTGCCGCTACCCAGACTATGCGCTTCGACTTACTCGATTTCATTTCCTGCTCCTTTTCTCAACTTGGTCTATTTGCGCCGCAACCGCCGCCTTTGCCGCCGCCACAGCATCCCGATTGCCGTGCGGCATTCTGTCCGACATTCCTGCCGGTTATTTGCTTAAACTCCTCCGGGGTCAGCACGCCATACACATTGCTGGCAAACCCGGTCCCGCTGACTTTCTGCGCCAGGCTCTCAGGTTTAACGGTCTTTGTGTCATAACCGACGATGACCCAGCCACCATTCACGTCTACCTCGGTAACTGCCACCCCTTTCAATGACTCAAGCGCCTTGGTGATTTTGCTTGAGCAACTGCCACAGGTCATGCCGGTCGTTTTCAGAACGGCGACGGAATCCGCAGTGACACCGATCCTGACACGAAAGGCGAGAACCACCAGCAAGGTGATGACCGTGATGACGAGAATAGAGGTAGAGATTTTTTTTGCATTCATGACAAGCCTCCGATCAGTTCCCTTGAGAAAATAGCCGGGTCGGCGCATTCCCCTGCCAATTCCTCATTCCGTAAAGGTTGATAGCAACCCCGGCACCTTGCAGTGCCAGCCATCCCGGTCGACCGAGGTGAAGGGCCACTATCCCGAGCAACAGTGCCGACAGAGTCCAGAAAATAAACGAGCAACGCTTGCCGTGAGCATTAAGAATAGAACCCGTCAGTGAACTGGCCACGCCGGCCCATTCAATGGTGCTTATGGCAATACTGTTGTTGATCAAGGACATGGGCCAACTCCTTTCGCCTACAGGGTCTTATCAAGTATTGTGCCAAGCCCATGCAAAAACGTAACATGCAGATAATATGAGGTAATGTTACACTAAACGCGTCTTTTACTGATCTGTTTGAGTCAAACATATGGAGAATATTCCTTGCGGCTTAAGAATATTCTACAGAAAGAATCAGCAGTGTCCGGTTAAGGACTTGCATGTGAGGGGGGCCCTGAAGCGACCCCGTCATCTTCAGACGCATCAAGCTCGCCCATAAGCCGGGCATGCTCGTTGCGGATTTTGATTCTCAGTTCTCTGA
>JAJZTK010000075.1 GCA_021849045.1 Deltaproteobacteria bacterium
GATCTGCTGCACGACAATGTCCCCCTCTACCGGATGCTGCCGCTAGATGACCGGAAAGAGCTGCATGGCCATATTCAGGTGTTTCTCGCGGAAAAGCAGTTCGAGGGGGCGCTCGGCCTGACCATAACCGACGAGATGCGGCTGACCGTTGCGGCCCAGGCCTGTCTGTTGATTCTCCGCCGGGGCGGGGACTACTTTCCGCAACTCTCCTCGATCATCATCTACCCCGGCGAGTTTGTTGCCAGACGCCACGACGTCGACGAGGGTGGCGTGGTGACTGTGGGCGAAGAGTTGCGCTCGGGTGAATCCTGGGAGGGGGGCTCGCTGGTGCTTTCCTGGGAGGACGTGCTCGCTGCCGGCACGCCGGGTGAGGACGACTACAACGTGGTCATTCACGAATTCGCCCACCAACTGGATGCGGAGGAGGGGATCACCGCGTTCCTGGAGAGCGGCCGCAACAGCTCTTCGTTTGGTTCTGCGCTATTGCAGGCATACGAGGGGCTTTGCGCCGATCTGGAGTCTGGCCGAGAGACCGTCTTCGACCCCTATGGTGCCGAGAGCCTGACGGAATTCTTTGCCTGCGCAACCGAATGTTTTTTCAGCCTCCCCGCACTTATCCGGGAATATCATCCCGACCTTTACGCCCACCTTCAGGCCTACTACCGGTTGGACCCGACTACCTGGCCGCCTGCATGACGGAACAGCTCCTGCGCATCTATGAACTTTTCCTGGTGACGTACGGCCCCCGGCACTGGTGGCCGGCAGAGACCCCGTTCGAGGTCTGTGTTGGTGCGATCCTGACCCAGAACACCAATTGGGTCAACGTGGAAAAGGCGATTGCCAACCTCAAGGCGGCAGGGTTCCTGTCAGTGGAGGCGCTGGTCCGTGTTGACCCGCTGGAACTGGGAGAGGTAATCCGGCCAGCCGGTTTTTTCAACGTGAAGAGCAGACGCCTGAAGAGCTTCGTGACCTGGCTGATGCTGAGGGCAGACGGGAGTCTGGATCGGCTGTTTGCCGCCGACTGGCGCCAGTTGCGCCCGGAACTGCTTGCCATCAGCGGGATAGGACCGGAAACGGCAGATTCCATCCTGCTCTACGCGGGAGCACAGCCGACCTTTGTGGTGGATGCCTACACCAGGCGGCTTCTGTTCCGTCTGGGTCTGCTGATGGCGGAAGATACCGGCTACGAGGCGGTGCGCACGCTCTTCATGGATGCCCTTCCACAGGAGGTGAGCCTGTTCAACGAGTACCATGCCCTGATCGTACAGCACTGCAAGGAGCGATGCCGGAAGCGGCCATTATGTGCGGGGTGTGTATTGAGGGTGGCAGGCATATGTCGGTTTGGTGATGACGGAGTGAGGAGTGAGGGAAAAACGACTGAAGGTTAAAAGTCTTTACCAGTCGCGAGTTACGGTCTTTCACTGTTGGAACATGGAAACGACCCGGTTCCTTCCCCCTTGTTTGGCTCGATAGAGGGCGGCGTCCGCTTCGCGGATCAGGTCGTCAATGGAGGTCAAGCCGGCGGCGGGGTAGGTGGCGACACCCATGCTGATGGTTAGCCGCAGGTTTTTGAGCTCGTCGCTGAAGGTCTGCTGTTCAATCTTCACCCGCAACCGCTCAGCCACCATGACCGCTTCTTCGTGGGAGGTCTCGGGAAGAATCAGAACGAATTCTTCGCCGCCATAACGGACAGCTACGTCGTAGCTGCGCAGGCCTTCCTTTGCCAGATGGGCGACGCTCGACAGGACGCTGTCGCCTTCTTGGTGTCCGTATTGGTCGTTCACGCGCTTGAAATGGTCGATATCCATGAGCACCATGGAAATGGGGGATGACTTGCGCTGGGACCGCTGGATTTCCCGCTCCAGAGCCACCATCATGTAGCGACGATTATAGAGCTGGGTCAGGTGGTCGGTATTGGAGAGTTGTTTCAGAAGATCGTTGGACTTTTTCAGCTCGTCCTGCAGCATCTTGATCTTCAACTGGACCTTGACCCGGGCCATCAATTCCCCCGGGTCGAATGGCTTGGTCACATAGTCGCATGCTCCTTGCTCAAGCCCGCGAATCTTCAGTTCACGGTCCTCACGACCGGTCAGCATAATGATCGGAATGTCCCGCAGTTCCTCGCGGGTCTTGGCCATGGCGAGAAACTTGAAACCGTCCATCCTGGGCATCTCCAGGTCGCAGAGAACCACGTCGATCTGGGTACCGAGGAGCGTTTTGAAGGCCTCGATACCGTCACCAGCCTCCAGGTAACGGTCAAACACACCGAAACGCATCAGGGTCTGGATGATCTGTTCCCGGATGGTATCCGAGTCGTCGATGATCAGGATGCTGGTAGCCATAGTTTCTGGTTGTGTCCTGATTGGTCGCTACACAATGAAGCGGGTTTAACTTTGGTCATTGCGATTGCAACCGGTATTGATTGCGCGAACTCTCAGGCAAAAGGGTTCTTCAGCGTTATCGTCTGATCACGGCGCGGACCGACGGAGACCAGGACAATGGGACAGCCAACCAGTTGCTCCAGGCGCTGAACATAGCTCCGGGCCTTTTCGGGGAGTTGATCGAAGCTACGGGCAGCGCTGATATCCGTCATCCAGCCGGGAACTTCTTCGTAGACCGGTTGGCACTGGGCAAACGCCTCCAGGTTGGTCGGCAGCTCCTCCAGCACCTTGCCCTGATACGTGTAACCGGTACAGATTTGAATCGTTTCGAAGTTGTCGAGCACGTCCAGTTTGGTCAGGGCAATACCGGTCAGGCCGTTCACCCGGACCGCGTACCGGAGCACCATGGCGTCGAACCAGCCGCAACGGCGGGGGCGACCGGTCGTGGCACCGAACTCTGAGCCGTTTTGACGGAGTTTTTCTCCGGTTTCCTCAGTCAACTCGGTCGGAAACGGTCCGCTTCCCACCCGGGTGACATATGCCTTGGAGATGCCGATGATTTCGTGGATGGACCGGGGGCCCACGCCGGTGCCGGTGCAGGCTCCGCCGGCGCAGGTCGAGGATGAAGTGACGAACGGATAGGTTCCCAGGTCAACGTCCAGCAAGGTCCCCTGGGCCCCCTCGAAGAGCAGCTTTTTGCCGGCCGCGATGTCCTTGTGCAGTACCAGCGCCGTGTCGGCCATGTAGATGCGGAGTTGATCTGCATAGCCGCAATATTCCTGATAAATCTCCTCGAACGTGAACGGCTGTTCATTCAGCAGGTTCTGGAGCAGAAAGTTCTTTTCCTCAAGGGTTTCCTTCAGCTTACGGGCAAAGATATCACGATCCACCAGGTCCCCGAGTCGGATGCCGCGGCGGCCGATCTTGTCCTCGTAGGCCGGACCGATCCCCCGGCCGGTGGTGCCGATCTTGCCGGCGCCGCTCTTGGCCTCGCGGGCAATGTCTATCCGCTTGTGATACGGCATGATGACGTGAAGATTCTCCGACAGCAGGAGGACGCTGTCGTCCTGAAACTTGCCGCTTTTCTTCAGGTTGGTGATCTCCCGGATGAATACCTCCGGGTCGAGCACGACACCGTTGCCGATGATGCAGCGTTTCCCGGCATGGAGGATGCCGGAGGGAATCAGGTGCAGGACGATTTTTTCGTCTCCGACAACCAGGGTATGACCGGCATTGTTGCCACCCTGGTAGCGGACCACGTCGTCCGCATACTCGGTATAGATGTCAACGACCTTTCCTTTTCCTTCGTCGCCCCACTGGGCTCCCACTACCACTACGTTGGCCATGACCGTCTCCTTGCTATGGATCAAACCTGATGACCGGCATATCCTGCCGGAACAGGTCATCCTTCTTGATATTGGTTGTTGCTCCGTCGCTTACCCGGAGCAGATGCACTTCGTCAGAGGAACAGTAATCACCACCAACCACCAGTACCCGTTTGATGTTCATCAGCCGGGCATAGGCAAGGGAGTTGGCGAGATCGCGCTGGATGATGTCCCTGGCCACCGAGTAACCGCGCCGGCGAAGCTCTTGGGCGATGCCGAGGGCATCCCTGCGGTCTTCCAGCAGGTTGAAGATGAGAAAGTCGCGTGTGGCACGCGCTTCCAGATCGGGACGTTTTTCCAGCGCGTGGAGCAGCGGCAGGATGTTGAATGCGAAACCGGTTGCCGGAGCGGCATGACCATATTTGGCGGTCAGATCGTCGTAACGCCCGCCACTGCAGACCGGTTCGCCGACACCGGCCACGAACCCCTCGAAGGTTACACCGGTGTGATAGCCGAGCCCCCGGATTTCACCCAGGTCGATGGTGAGGTAGTCGGCAACGCCATAGATCTCCAGGATCTCCAGCACCTGACGCAGGTTGTCCAGCGCACGGCGGGAACGTTCGTTACTGGTTACCCGCTCCGCTTCGGCAAGGACCTCGCGCCCACCGAACAGCCTAGGGAGGGCACTGATTTCCTCTGTTACCGAATGGGGAAGTTTTTCCCGGTCCAAAAATGCGCGAACCGCAGAGGCATCCTTCTTGGCGATCGCTTCCCGGAGCTCGTTTTTTGCCGCACCGGCCAGCCCTGCTGCGGCCATGATACCGCGGAAGTACTCGACCTGTCCCAGATCGACCTTGAAGTCGGTGAAGCCCAGTTCACGAAGGACCTCCACCGCCATGGCCACCATCTCGGCATCTGCCTCGGGCGACTCGAGACCGATCAGTTCGACGCCGGCCTGGTAGATTTCCCGGCTCCGTCCGGATTGGAGCTCGGTATGCCTGAGTACCCGGCCGTTGTAATAAAGGCGGTGGGGGAGGGGAAGGCTGCGTAGCCGCATTGCCTCGATACGGGCGACCTGGGGGGTGATATCGGACGGAATGGCGAGCAGCCGGCCGGTCTGGCGGTCGTCAAAGCGGAAGGTTTTTTCCCGCAGTTCGTCGTCAAGTCCTATGGAGAGTACATCCTGGAATTCAAGAAGCGGGGTGATGATCCGCCGGAATCCCCACAGTTCGAAGACCGAGCAGATCTTCCCTTCGATGTAGCCGATCTTGTCGGCCTGCTCCGGGAGAAAGTCGGTGACCCCTTTGGGAAGGGTTGCATCTGTGCCTGTTGCTGTGGTCAAAGCTGTCTCCCGGCTGATGCCGCGCCTGTCAGAGCGACGTAAAGCGCCGAAAATCCTAACAACATACCCTTCTCATGTCAATCAAAAAGGGTGGCCAATAAGCCACCCTTTTTGGGTTCAATGTTCAATGTTCAAGGTTCTGTAACCATTCAAGTTTTTGGGTTCAAGGTTCCAGCCTTTCAACTTTGAACCTTGAACCGCCTCTACTCCACCTTCTTGATGGAAATGGCGCTCGCTCCTTTTTCAATCATTCCCGGCTTCTTGACAACTTCCAGCAGTACTAACTCTTTCCGTGCTTCGTCATAGGCGTAGTCGGCCAGGTAGTTCTGGCTCGGTTTGGTGTGCCAGCGCTCTTCCATGGCAGCGCCGTTCCAGGCAAAGCTGTAGATGGAACTCTTGGAGAAGGAGCGGCTGTTGCCGACCACCCAGAACCCGTCGTTCTTGGGGACGATGATGTCGTTGTTGCGGGTTGTCAAAATTCTTTGCTCAACGAAGATTTTTCTGAACTGTTCCCCGGTGACCCTGACGTTTTGCTGGTCTTCACGGAGGAAATACGTTTCAGAGCCGCCGAGCCGATCATTGCTCCGCCAGAGCTCTTCGCCGTTCGCTGCATATACGGTCAGATAACCATCTTTGTTGATTGCCACGGTACGGACAGTCCCGTCCTTTTCCACTATTCGGCCGAAGCCGTATATCGTTGCGGAACGCGGGAGTTTCAGCGGGTTTTTAAGTTCATACCCGGACCCGGTTTTTACCACTTCGGACACGTCACCGAAGAAATCCGTGTCGCGTCCGGTCTGCTGGCCGTAGAGTTTCGATTTACCGTCTGCTCCGGGCAGTGCACGAAAGAAGTATGGCAGATCGTGGGCAATCAGTTTGAAGGTTCCGTTTTCAGTGATCCATACCTGAGAGGCCAGTTCGTCACCGCGCATCAGGGTCACATAGAGCTCCGGGACTCCATCGCCGTCCAAGTCGGCGGTGTCGATGCCGATAATCTTCTCGTTTGCCTTGAACCCCTTTTCGTTAGCGAGCAGGGTGACTTTATCTCCCTGGCGATAAAGTCGCAGTTCCTGCTCAAGGGCCAGGTAAAGTTCGCGTTCGCCGGAGGGTAGCGATTTCCCTGTTGCCAGGCCAATCATTGCACCATCGAGCCGTTGGCCGATCATGCCGCTTTCTCCTGCCTTGGTTACATTTTGGGGGTGGATGATGTCGCCGGTTTGTTGCGACGCCATTTGAGGCACTATCACAGCTGGTGTGGCGACTACCTGCGTGATGTTTGCCTGGATTGGTGCCGGAGCTTGTGCCTGGGTCGGTATCGGAGTTCCCGTCGATGCCGGGCTTGGCTCTGCTTGAGGTTTGACCGATTTCGCCAGCTCGGCGTTCAGTTTCTGAGCCAACCTGCTGACAGCAGGAATGATGTCGTCGGCCGAGTCGCCCTGTTCAAAGGCCCTGCCGACGATAGTACCTGCGGCGTTCTTTAGCTGGGCATCCAGGCTGAAGACTTTCCCAAAGGCGATATACGCGCAGTTGACCGACAGGTCGGCGCTTTGCGGCGACTCGACTATGGCGACGTCAGCGCCGGAAAGTCTGGTCGTGAGCAGCCCTTGCAGGCTCCCTTTCAGTTCGTCTCTGTTGGCGGCCCCGGTCACTCTAAACTCCGGGACAAAAACCTTTACGGTTGCTGCTTGAGCAGCACCGGCCATTGACATCATGCTGGCAAGCAGCATTAATGTTCCTAAAATCCATACCCGTTTTGGCATCATGACCTCACCGTAAAGTGTTTGGAATCCGACTGTGGCCGTGGATTATGGCAAAAGTATGCAGGCAAGTCAAAAAATAAGGCGAGTCGCAAGACTCGCCTTATTTCATCGTCCCTGTTGATCGTTAAGGGTTGGTAAACATTTTATCCAGAAGGTCATTGGCCTCCTTCAGTTTGTCCTGCAGTTTTTTCAGCTCGTCGGCAGAGTAAACTTTCTTTCCTTTTTTGATCTCGGCATTCAGTTTCTTGATCTTTTGCTGAATGGTGTTTACTTCGGTAGCGCAATTCTTGGAAGCCAGCAGGCACTGGTCTTTCTCTTCTTTGGACATCTGGGCGAAGGCCGGCACGGTTGCCGACAGGGCGAATGCGGCCAGCATCATTACGGCGGTTTTTTTCATGATTTAACCTCCAGTGAAGTAGTGTACGTTAGCAGTCGGAGGGGTGACCCTCCGGCCCGGGGACATTCCTTAAAATGCGTAGCTCAGCGCAACGCGAGCGGTGTAAGGGTCGACCGGATCCTTGCCGGAAGTAGTGTTCTTGTAGTATGTGCCGAGGAAGAGGTACGCGGCCTGGAAGCTGGCAGTCAGGTTGTCATACAATTTGTAGCCGGTTTCAATGTTGATTTCCGTACCCAGGTAGTGGCTGCCGTTGTTGCTGCCGGTAGCGCTGTCAACGTGAGCAACGGTCGCATTGTTCTCGGAAGTGAGGCCTGCACCAACATTGGCGTTGGCGTACAGTTTCGGCGTGATGGTGGCATCATAGCCGGCGGTGATGATTACTGCGCCCTGGCCGTTGTTGTTGGTGGTATAGATGATGTTCTGGTCAGTAGTGGTGCCGCCCTGTGCCGCGTTGCGGTTAAGGAGCATCATGCCTGACTCGTTGTAGCTGTTGGCTGCACTGGCGCCGTTTGGTGTGAATGCGGTTGCGGAGTATTTTGTCTGGGAAACGCTTTGCCATGAGTGATCAACGCCGTCGGTCTTGTCCTGGTCACCCGAGGTATAGAGGAATGCAACCTTTGCGGTACCCGGACCGGTCTTGACTTTGCCTGCGACATTGGCTGCCCAGGCGTTGACAGTCGTCCCCTTGCCAGCTGTCAGCCCGTTGGTGGTTTGCTTGCTGAAACCGGTCTGATAGGCGGCAAAGCCGCTTATGACGGCAGGACCGACCTTGGCTTCGGCATTAACGCCGAACGTGTGGAATGTTTCCGGAGCGTTGGTGCGGTAGTCGGAGTAGAGGAAGTAAGCACCACCAACAGTCAGGTCCTTGCTGACGTTGTATTTGCCTTCCAGTACGGCGATGTCGAAGTTGTCCGTGCCACGCGGGGCAACTGCCTTGCCGGTCGATACGACCATGGCCTCATAAGGACGGAAATAGCCGATGGCGGTCTGGGCATTGCCGTACTTGGCCGAAGCGTAGACCCCGGCAATGTCGGCATCGAGGAAGATTCCCTTGAAGGCGTCTTTGTAAGGCTGAATACCTGCCTTTACGTTGACCGGCGTGGAGGGGATATTAAAGTCCAGGTAGACCCACTTGGTCTCCAGGTTGACCGCATCGGATTCCAAGCCGCCGCCGGAGTTTCTGAAGGCTGTGGTGTTCTTGTTGCTAGCATCATCGATGCCGCCCTGCGATTTGTCACCGAAAACCGAGTCGATTTCGAAGCCGGTCACCAGTTTGAGATCGTCATTGGCTTTGGCGGAATAAAATAGTCTAGCACGCTGCTCGAAGTAGTTGGCAGCGGTCGTGCTCTTGACCGGCACAAGCTGTCCTGCCCCGCCGTTTTCAGAGTTTGTCAGGAAGTACTTCAGCTTGTACATGCCGTGGAACTCGTTCTCCATCGCAAACGCCGGAACGGCAGCGGCAGCGCTCAGGGCGGCTGCTGCAGAGAGTACTATAAGCTTTTTCTTCATGTGTTGCCTCCTTTATGGTGGATTGAAACTCACTGAAATTCCTGCACGTCGTTTCTTCCTTTTTGCAGTCTCACCCCCTTTCCCTCACGTTCAAGGAAAACTGGAAGATGAATCGAAAAAAGAGAAGCCTTCACCCGCGTCTGTCCGCCACCGGACGAAACGCACTGAAGGCCTTGTTCATCTCCCTATGTTTCTGCATGTCAATAAGGGAAAACTCACGCGGCATTAGTCAGTTCCTCCGCAGTCTGCTCGGGTAGACCGCCGGTGGCGGCGGCCAGGACTGTTTCGTCGTCAAGGAGTGCGATTCGTATGAGATGCAGCGATGTCAGTAAACGGTGCCACGTATCCCTGTCATGGGGGGGATGGGATTCGAACTCCATTTCACGTTGGATCGAGTTAATGGCTGACGTTACGCTGTCAAGGGTCGCCTCGCGGTGCCGGGCGGAAAGCCTGCGGAAAAGGCGCGCCGTTGAACGGATGCTTTCCTGCATCTGGTCCGACAACCAGGGTGGCATCTGCACCATAGCCGCGTCTTCACGCACATGGATAACGGCACGGCCGATCTCTCTGACCGAAAGAATCCAGGCCACAAGCCGCTGGTTCTGATCATCCGCCAGGTGCTTGGTTGACTCCATCTTGTGCAACAGGTCGTAGGTACCGCTTTCAAAGCGGTTCAGGAGGCCGGGAAGCGGATCAAGGCAGGCCATGGCCACCTGCCGGCGTATTTGTCCGGCCATACGGCGATTGAACCATGCGCCGGTGGCTGGTACCAGCGTCATGAATACCAGACCTGCTATGGCCGTGCCCAACAGCGATGCACTACCGTCATTGATGAGTCCCACCGGGTTGAAAACCGTGGGATTCGACGGCGCGAGCATTGCGAGGAAAAAGACAACGTACCCGGTACCGATGGCGGCCCAGCGGGGATACGTGATGACATAGGAGCCGATCATCAAAAACGGAAGGAGCGCCATACTTAACAGCGTGAATCCGTCCAGCGACGGCATGATGAAACACGCAAACAGGAGTGCAAGGACATACCCTGTACCGTGCCCCATGGTCATATGCCGAACGCTACGGTATTGATCCGGCGCGGATCCGAACAGTGCGCTTGTGACCGCCGCAAAACTCAGGGCACTGGCGCCATAGGGCCATGCAGAGGCAATCCAGAAAACGCTGATCAGAAGAATCGAGACAAAAGCCTTCCCTCCGGCGAGAAGGGCAGCCACCGGGTCGGTGTACGTTGCGAACTGGATGTCGTCGGGAGGTTTCGGCCCCTGCTCTTTCTCAGACAGGGTTGCGTATGTCCTTGTGTACCCATGCAGCTCGTGCAGGAAGCGGTGCAGGAGCTCAATCGCAGTCTCGAAATCCGCCCGGTTCTGGGCATCGCTCAAGGCGGGAACGTCTGCTCTGGCCTGCCTCACCTTTCGCGCAAGGACAGCCCTGAATGCGGCGATGCGGCGGGCTGCCACATGTGCTGCGTGGGAGCTTCGGGGAGTTGCTGCGGTAGTTTCGAGAACCTGGCCCAGCGAATCGTATATATCAGTGAGAACCTCTCCTGCGGGCATGGCATTTTGGGTTAACCGATTCAAGAGTTGATGAAAGGAATAGAACGTGGTGGAAGCCGCCATGAACTCGCCATTGAGCTTTCGAAGCTTCAGGTCGCGGGAACGCACTTCCGGATCTTCCAGAAAAGCTGCATTGCGTATGGATTCGAGGGCAAGCACATTGCCGACCAGCTTCATCTGCATGGCTTCCAGTTCGCCGGTGGTGGCCGTACCTGAAAGCGACCTGCGCACGAACGCCATGAACTCCACATAGCGGTTTTGCACGTTGCTCGTTATCTGATCGGAGAGACGTAGCGGGAATATAATGTCGCTTACCACCCCGGCGCACAGGATGCCGAGCGTCACTTCCGAGAGCCGGGTAACCGCAAGGGAAAAGGCTGCATTGGGCTGCGGTGCCGCCGACAACCCGGCAAGGGCAGCGGAATATCCGGCAAGGACGCATCCGTATGATTTAAAATCGCGGTAAAATGCGGCTCCAACGGTACAGAGCCCTACCCACAACGCCAAGCCGAGCAGGAATAACACCGGTTCCTGCGCAAACAGGCTGACGAGCAGTAGACTGACCATGACACCGGCCAGCGTACCGCCGATGCGATACACGCTTTTCGTCAGGATCATCCCCGTCTGCGGCCGCATGACGATAAAGACGGTGATCATCGCCAGCCGCGGCTGGTCGAGTTGGAATCGCATCGACAGCCACAGGGCCAGAAGCGCTGCCAAGGCGGACTTGAAGACAAATATCCATCGCCAGCCTTCCGTTGTGCCCCAAGCAACGACTTCCTGCTTCAACGCCGGCAGCCAGGGGGGGGCGGTAAACGAAGGGAAAACACTCATCGCGATCCCTCCGCTGCCGGTGGCGTTACCGGCACGCCACCGCCCAATGCCTGCATCAATGCGGCATATGCATCGAGAAAACGCGCCTCCACCTGCACTTTTCGCTGGGCCTCCAGGAGGGTCTGGTTTTGCGCATTGAGAACATTCAGATACTCCGTGAGCCCTGTCCGGAAGCTCTTTACGGCTATGTCATAGGCCCGATTGGCCAGGGAGTCCGATTCATTGACCTGGACACGCTGCTTTTCCAGCGAGCGTAGCGTCACAACCTGGTCGGCGACGTTCTCCAGAGCCCGAATCAGGGTCTCGTTATACGACTCAACCGCAATATCGTAGTCGGCGGTGGCGGCACCCAGTTGGCTCCGCAGCCGCCCTCCCTCGAAAATCGGCAGGGATATTGCCGGCCCGAACCCCGCTATCAGCGACCCCGGTGACAGAAATTGGGCAAAGCCGAGTGATTGCCACCCGGCAAACGCCGTCAGGTTGATGTTCGGGTAAAATTTTGCCTTGGCCACGTCTATTCCTTTGCCGGTCGCCTCCACCCGCCACCGCTGGGCCACCACATCGGGACGACGGCCCAGGAGCTCTGCCGGCAGGAGAGCCGGTACCTGCACCGGCACGTTGGAGGAAAGTGCAGGGGGGCGAATCTGCTCCCCATCGCCGGGTCCTTTGCCGGTAAGGGCACTCAACTGATTGTGCAACAACTCAATGGACTCGGAAATCCTCTCAAGTTCGGCCCGTGCCGCAGGCAAGGGCGTTTCGGCCTGCCTCAGATCGAGTTCGGTCGCAATCCCGGCCTTGAGCCGCTTTTGGGTTATATCGAGAATATCCTGCCGCTGCTTCAGAGTTGTCTGCGCTATCTCCTTCAGCCTGCACTGGAGTGACAACTGGACATACACCCGGACCACCGTTGTTTCGAGGGCAAGTTGAACTTCCTGTGCCTCGGCTGTTGAAACCTGAACGGAGTCCAGGGCGGCGGCAAGGGCACTTCGGTTCTTTCCCCAAAGATCGAGATCATACATGAAGTCAAGGGTTGCCACGTTGTTCCAAGCCCAATTTCCCGCATAGGGAGCTTTGACGAATTGATGCTCGGTAAACTGCTGGCGGGTGAAGTTCGCATCGGCCTGAACTGACGGAAAGAGGGCCGATTTGGCAACACCGCTGAGCGCCATCACCTTCGCAACCCGTGCTTGGGCAATACGCATGGAGGGGTTTCCCGACGTTGCCTCCGCCACCAACCGGTTCAACTGCGGATCACCGTAGGCCTTCCACCACTGTTGCGACGGCCAGGGCGCCGATTGGCGAGCTGCAGATTTGAGTGCACTGCCTGCGTTCAGTTTATTGGGATCAAGTTGGCGAGAATGGGGCGAGATGCTGCGTGGGAAGCTGGCACAACCGCCGAGAAAAGACATGAGCGCCATTGACGACAGAAAAAATGCTTTAGTTTTGATTCGAGAACTGAACAGACTCGTCACCTGTATTTTTGTGTATGAGTACATGGCCGCTTACAAAACCATCACGTTTGAATGAAGATAGGCTGAACGGATTATGAAAATGACAGTGGCCGGAGCCAGCGATGCTGGCGTGCCGGCCACATAAAATATGTATTCCTCATTAGTTGGCGGTCAAAAAAACGGAAATGAATTGATAGTCACTCAGCTTTACTTCAAACTGTTGTAATTCATTGGCTGTATAGACCTAAGTTCCTTTGTTCAGTTCGTTTTGCAGCTTAGATATTATGGCAACTACTTAAACACTAGTTGACGCTTAAAATCGTGAATTCGTATTTTTTTGCGATGGTATTAATCTTGTCCTTCAGCGAGTTAATTTCTGTTTCAAGCTGGGTTGTTTTCTTCACATCAATTCCTGCATAATTGCCTTCATACTCACGGTATGCATATTGTTCATTCAATTCTAATTCCTTTGTTTTCAGAGCGACACGAAGTGGCTCAGTCTCTTGGGTAAACTGGTTATATGCCTGTTTATCGACACTGTTAACTACAAGTATGCCTGGATTTGCCGCTGATGCAGATACTGAACCAATTGAAAATATTACGAATGCCATTGTAATTCCGACGATCATGTTCTTTTTCATTTTACGTCTCCATGTAGTTTATTCTTAGTACAGCTAGTAAATATTTCTCACTGCTTGCTGCAGAACGCCGAGCAAGATCCTGACAGTCTCAGATCGGCTGGTTGAAGAATTTTGTAGATCGATTGCCAGCACCTTCATGCGAATTTTTTCATGATATTTCCTCCCTTTTCCTTGTTGTGGTGACAATGGTTGCTGCTACAAGTATTGAAGCAAAAGAAATGTTGTAGCAATAATTGTCACAACAAATTACGTGCAAAAAAATTACTCCAGATTTCGGGAAATAGTATCGAGCGTCCGTCGTAAGGCCGCAGAATCATTATCTGTCAAGCCATTGAACATCTTCGCCTTTATGTTAAGCACCAATGGATTGCACTGTTCTACGCATCGTTTCCCTTCATCGGTCAGGTAGATCAGGTAGGCACGCCGGTCGTTGAGTGCATCAACGCGACGTACCAAGCCTTTCTTTTCGATCTTGTCGAGAATACGGGTCGTATTGGCCTGGTCCTTATAAATTTTATCTGCCAGTTCCTTCTGGCTGAGGCCGTCCTGTTCCCACAAACGGACCAGAACTACCAATTGTTCGGAGGTGATATTCAAGTGCTTGAGCTGTCTGCCAACCTGACACCTGAGCCGGTTAACCACCTTCACCAGCATGAAGTCCAAGGCGTTATCGAGTTTTTCTTCACGTCTCTCTAGCATGTTTAAACAATAGTTGTTGTGACATGCACATGTCAAGAAAAATCAGCAGTGTCCGGTCATGGTCGGATATTTGGTAACATCGAAGAAATCGACGCTACGGAGATGATCATCTCGCTTCCGGACATTGGTGTTGATGGTAATTGGTCTCATGACCTTGAAACTGATGTTGGAGTGCTTGGGATCGATATTCCACGAGGCTGCCGACGCAAGCATCGGAACTGCAATGGTTGCGACGAGGGCAATAGTTCTGAACAGCTGTTTCATGGATGGCCTCTCCTTCAAGTTTGTGTTTTATTCAGGCACTGACCGCAACGACCCGGTTGCGGCCCTGTTCCTTTGCCTTGTAGAGAGCGATATCGGCCCGTTTCAGCAGGTCATCGACGCATTGGTCGCCGGGTGTGAGAATCGTCAAGCCGACGCTAAGGGTGACGGAGATCTGTACATCGCCTTCGTGAAAGGTCTCGTTCATGATCCTGCCCCGAATCCGTTCCGCCAGGGCCACTGCTTCATTCAGGCCGGTTACTGGCGAGACCACCAGGAACTCTTCACCGCCTATCCGCCCGACAAGGTCGTAGCGACGCATCGAGTCCCGCACCAGATGGGCCACTCGTTTGAGTACGAAGTCGCCGAAGGGGTGGCCGTAGGAGTCATTGATCCGTTTAAAGTGGTCGAGGTCGATGATCATGATGCAGAGCGGTTCGCTAAGGCGAGTGCTCCGCTCGCTCTCCTCTTCGAGTCGCTTCATGATGACCCGCCGGTTTTTCAGTCCGGTCAACTCATCGGTGGTGGCCTGTTTCTTCAGGGTGCGCTGCACGTCGTCCAGTTTGATGACCAGTCGCCAGGTAAGAAAGTAGGTGACCACCACCAGGAACAGGATAGTCAACACGGCACTGATGGTGATCAGCAACCGGATGGTGGTAGCCTCCTTGACCACGTTCGTTGCCGGAATGGTGATGCTGATGGCGCCGATGATGCTGCCGATTCTATACCCCTGGGTATGGTGACACTCCAGGCAGGTCTGATCGACGAACAGCGGGGTGATGTAGCGGAAGATCGGTGGGTTTGCTTTGTCCAGCAACCGGGTGGCCAATTTTTCCCCGTGCTCGAACCGCTCCAGGGCCTGCTGCTCGAATGGATCGGGCAGGTTGTTCCGGTCAAGGGGTTTCATGCTGATCAGCCGAAAACGGACCCCACCCTCCCGTTCGCTCATCCGGGAGATTTCGGTGGCCATGATGGCATGGTTGCGCAGGGTGAACATCCGTCCGTCGGAGCCGTGAATATCGGGCTTTATGCCGAGCGCCTCCAGATAGGAGTTGGTTTCGGTTCCTTTCTTCTTCTCGACGTAGACTCCGCCGTAATTAAAGTTCCACCGTTTGGCGTGATCCAGCAGATCGGCATAGGCTGCAGCCTGCTCCTGGATACGCTGCAGCATCTGATCGCTGGTCCGGGTGTAGAGGTAGAGAAAGAGGCAAGTTACCAGAAGGGAGATGGTGATGCAGAGGATATGCAGAAAAAGACGCACATGCTCGAAGTAGGCGAACGGCTTGGGCCAGGCCAAGCCTATGCGTTTATCGTGTTGGTGGCGCGTGTTCATGGGAGAGTCCCCCCTCTGGTGTCGCAATCACTGGTGCATGGGGTTTTCTTCTGCGCCTGGGCCGCCGCTGTCGCCGAGGCTGGTCATCGGTCGTCGGAGCGGTATGGGGTGTCGTTGGCATTGGCTGGGTTGCTGCCAGCCGTTCCCACCAGGAGACGATACGGTCGTCCTCCGGCTCGACGGAGCTGCGAAAACGAAGATACTGCAATGTGTCGCCGAAATTGGGTCTGGCAACCACTGCCTGGGCGCGGCGGCCCGGGATGGTGCGGAGGCGCTGGCTACAGGCGAGGATGTCACGCATCTGCACGACAATACGGTTTGGGACCATGACCACGGGTGCCAGCTCTTCCAGGAGCGTGGCAATAGCCCGGTCCATGGCCGGCTGAAAGGATTCCTTCCTGCCGCGCAGCCGCTCGGCCTCCTCTGAAAGGTACTGGCCGAACAGGAGGGCCATGAGCAGGGGGGAGGATATCGTTACGCCATCGGCAATTTGTTGGTCGGCCCATTCCAGGGCCTTGCCAAGCCAGACATGGGGGAAACCTTCATGTTCGGCACTCAGCCAGGAGGCCAGCGGGGGCAAGAGGTAGGTAAAGAGGCCGCAATTACGCAACAGCTGATAGGTCCGTTCCCCTTCACCGGAGAGGAACAGCTTGAGCATCTCTTCGTACAGCCGTGCCGGGGCGGCCCGACCAATGGTCGGCGCAAGCTCGGCAAGGGCCTGCCAACTGTTCTCTTCGACCGTGAACCCCAGGATGGCCGTAAAACGGATGGCCCGGATCATCCTGACCGGATCTTCGGTGAAACGTTGCCACGGATCGCCAATGGTCCGGATGACACCGCGCTGCAGGTCATCCAGGCCGCCGACGTAATCGATGAGCGAGAAATCGGCAATGTTGTAGCACAGGGCGTTGACCGTAAAGTCCCGGCGCCAGGCGTCCTCTTCCGGGCTGCCGAAGAGGTTGTCCCGAAGGATCATTCCCTCCTCGTCCCTGACTACCTGCGGGTGCCGGTGGTTTTCGAGCGAAGCGGCTGCATCGCCCTCCTCGTCACCGGCAGACTCGGCGGCGTTTGCCCGGAACGTGGCCACCTCGATGATGCCGTCGTTGAAATGCAGGTGGGCAAGTCGGAATCGGCGCCCAACCAGGCGGCAGTTGCGGAAAAGACGTTTCACCTGGTTCGGTGTGGCGCTGGTGGCGATATCGAAATCCTTTGGCTCCCGGCCGAGAAGCAGGTCCCGGACACAGCCGCCGACCAG
The DNA here is from genome assembly GCA_021849045.1 of Deltaproteobacteria bacterium. Classification (GTDB taxonomy): domain Bacteria; phylum Desulfobacterota; class Desulfuromonadia; order Geobacterales; family DSM-12255; genus Geomobilibacter. The sequence goes on from JAJZTK010000075.1 coordinate 16,757, forward strand.
GTAAGCGGTGAAACCGTTGTCATTGAGACGGTAGAGGGCCTTGACGGCGTTCGGATTGAGAAGCCGGCGGGAGATGGTATGCTCTGAGCGTGGAAGTATGCGTGGCAAGGCGTTTTTACCATACTCCCTTCCCGATGGCAAAGGGCGCGCGGCAGTTTCGGCCATCTTCATTAATTTTTTGACCTGGGTCATGCAGAATGATGGATCACTGCACTAGAGTGGATACATGGAACAGTTCACCCCCAAACAGCTTAACGACCTTAAGGTCATGGCCAGATTCATCGAGGTTTACTGCCACGCACGGCATGACCGGTCCAGCCAGGCATTGAGCGACCTGCCGACCGCTTTGCAGCCCTGCTTCCCCAAAGGGCTGCAGCTTTGTCCCGATTGCGCAGCACTCCTGGACCACGGCATCCGCAAGCGGCTCAACTGCCCGCTTGACCCCAAGCCGACCTGCAAGGATTGTCACATCCACTGCTACAGCAAGGAGTACCGGGCCAGTATCCGGGAGATCATGGCATTTTCCGGAAGGAAGATGATCCTGCGCGGGCGGCTCGACTACCTTTGGCACTATTTCTTTTAACCGTGAATATGAGGAGAATGGAAAAATGATCAGAAAAATCGTGCAGATCGATGCAGAAAAATGCAACGGGTGCGGCCTCTGCGTCCCTTCCTGTGCCGAGGGGGCCATCACGATCGAGGGCGGCAAGGCCGTGCTGGCGGCCGACAACCTGTGCGACGGCCTGGGCGCCTGTCTGGGGGAGTGCCCCCGGGATGCCATCCGGGTCATTGAGCGGGAGGCTGACGGATTCGATGAGGCGGCGGTGGCCGAGCATCTCAAGGCAAGCGGGCAAGAGCCCCATCCGCCACACCCGCAACCGGTTGACACTCTGCCAGTGCATAGTCACGGTGGCGGATGCCCCGGCTCCAGGGCAATGTCGTTTGCCCCTGCTTCAGTCGCTCCGGACAATACGGAAGGTGGCAGTCGGCGCAGCCAACTGGCCCAGTGGCCGGTGCAGTTGCACCTGGTGCCGACCAATGCCCCGTATTTCCAGAACGCCGACCTGTTGATCGCCGCCGACTGCGTTCCCTTTGCCTACGGCGATTTTCACAAGGATTTTCTGGCCGGCAAGGCTCTGGTCATCGGCTGTCCGAAACTGGACGACAACAACTTTTACCTGCAGAAGCTGACCGAACTGTTCCGTGTCTCTGCCATCAAGAGCATCACGGTTCTGAGAATGGAGGTCCCCTGCTGCGGTGGCATCGTCATGGCCGCTCGCCAAGCCCTGGCCGCTTCGGGAAAGGATATCCCGTTCCGGGAAGTGACCATCGGCATTCAGGGCGGAGTGAAATAAAAAGATAAATAGGATAAATTTTGTCTTTTTATGTTGACAAGGAGATACGCCCCTGATATTTTTTCTTTCAATGAACACACAACATATTGTTCCGAAAGGAGAACACTCATGAGTCTTTGCACCCTTGTCACCAAAGAGGCCCCTGATTTTACTGCCGATGCGGTTTTGCCGGACGGCACATTCGGCCAGATCACCCTTTCCTCATACAGGGGGAAGTATGTGGTCCTGTTCTTCTACCCACTGGACTTCACCTTTGTCTGCCCGTCGGAGATCCTGGCCTTCAACAAGAAGATCGCCGCCTTCAAGGAGAAGAACTGCGAAGTGATCGGCGTGTCCATCGATTCCAAGTTCACCCACTACGCCTGGCGCAATACGCCGGTGGAAAACGGCGGCATCGGTAATATCCAGTATCCGCTGGTGGCCGATCTGAACAAGAACATCGCCCGCGAATACGGTATTCTCTTCAACGAGGCCGTGGCTCTGCGCGGCCTGTTCCTGATCGATACCAAGGGGGTCATCCGCCATGCGGTGATCAACGACCTGCCGCTGGGGCGGAGCGTGAACGAGGCGCTGCGGATGGTGGACGCCCTGCAGTTCGTCGAGACCCACGGCGACCAGGTCTGTCCGGCCAACTGGCAGGAGGGGGATGACGCCATGAAGGCGACTACCGAAGGGGTGGCGTCGTACCTGGCCAAACACGGCAAGTAGCGGTTGCAGAGACGAAGAAAACGGCGCAGCTCTTACGGGCGCGCCGTTTTTTGTTCGGGGTTGACGTATGACGGAAGCGAGCTTGCTGGCCAACCCGGTGCTCTGTGGTGCCGACCCGATGGAGCGGATTGTCGGGGCGGAATTGGCCGGCCGCTTCATCCGGCTGTTCCAGCGCACCGGGAGTGGTGTCATCTTTCGGGACGATCCGTTCTACCCCTTCATCCTGCTGGAGGACGAGCAGCTCCTGACCGGAATTCCCCTGCCGGTCAGCTGCCAGCCGCTGGAAGGGGACGGTGCCTTTCGCGCCATTGCCCGGTTCGGCAACTGGCGTGACTGTCTCGGTGCCAGGGATGCCCTGACAAAAAGGACCGGCAAGACCCCCGGCGCGACCGCAGCACCCTACCTGTTCCTCTCCGACCCGGTGCATCAGCACCTCATGCTGACCGGCAAGACCTTCTTCAAGCATCTCCCTTTTACGGAACTGAAACGGCTTGCCATCGACATCGAAACCTTCACTGCACCCGGGTTCGAGTTTTCCAATCCGGATCGGGAGGAGGACCGGATCATCTCGGTGGCCATGGCCGGCAGCGACGGCTTCACGGATGTGCTGGACGGGACTGCGTTGAGTGAACCGGCATTGTTGCGCCGCCTCACGGAACTGATTCAGTGGTACGACCCGGATGTGCTGGAAGGCCACAACCTCTTCCGGTTCGACCTGGAGTATCTTCGGGTCCGGGCCGCCCGCCACGGTGTGCGACTTGCCTGGGGGAGGGACGGGAGCGAGCCGCGGGTTCATGCCTCCCGGTTCACGGTGGCTGAACGGGCCGTTGATTACCCGCGCTGGGACCTCTACGGCCGCAATGTCGTCGATACCTATTTTCTGGTGCAGCTCCATGATCTGACCAGCCGCGACCTGGACAGCTACGGCCTGAAGAGTGTAGCCCGTCACTTCGGGCTGGCCGCGGCCGATCGGGTCTATGTGGAAGGGAGCGATATCGCCCGGCTTCTGCAGGACGACCCGGCAAGACTACTACGGTACAATCTTGACGACGCCCGGGAGACCTTGGCGGTTGCGGGTTTGCTCGCTTACCCGTATTATCTTCAGGCCAGCATGTTCCCCTATTCCTACCAGAATTGCGTGGTCAGGGGGAATGCC
>JAJZTK010000076.1 GCA_021849045.1 Deltaproteobacteria bacterium
GGGATGGACGTACCGCTGGTGTTCCAGTTGTGCCGCCAGGCGCAGTCGCTGGGTAGCTATGTACGGAAAGGATAACCGCTGAAAGCATCTAAGCGGGAAGCCTCCTTCAAGATTAGGTATCCCCGGGAGCAATCCCCTGAAGGCCCGTTGTAGACCACAACGTTGATAGGCCGGGTGTGTAATCACAGCAATGTGTTTAGCTTACCGGTACTAATTGGCCGTGAGGCTTGACCATAAAAAACTTAAATAGGTAGGGGGGTGGTAACCCCACCCCCTGACCTCTAATCGAACGAACAAATCGCCAATGCAACAAATCCTAAGCAATTGCCGAGATAAGATCGGTGAAGAGTGAGGGGGAAGGAGTGAGGAGAAAAGGCATAGGCTTTTACCCCTCACCCTTTACTCCTCACCCTTTACTAACGTTTTCTCGGTGGCAATGCCGAGGGGGTCACACCCGTTCCCATCCCGAACACGGAAGTTAAGCCCCTCTGGGCCGATGGTACTGCACGGGTAGCTGTGTGGGAGAGTAGGTCGCCGCCGGGAATTTTTCACGAAGCCGCCAGTCCGTTAGGATTGGCGGCTTTTTTGCGCCTTTCGGCTTATCAACGCATCTTCATGCGCAACATGCCGGAAACGGCACCGCTGGCGAAGGCGGCAAGCCAGATCGTGTAGATGGTAAGGCTCACCCGGTGAAAGGTCCGATTGACCCGTTCTGCCCGGTGCAGGAGCGAGGCGGCCAGGGCGAGGAGGAAATGGAAGGCCATCCCTCCGAGCGACAGGATGCCGGTCAGGTTGTGGATCTCCGGGGCCTTGCCGAAGGATCGGGCAAAGAGGTTCATCTGCTGGGTGCCGAGCCAGTCGAAGAATAATCCCAGCCCGAAGACAATCAGCTGCTTGGTATGCAGACCCTCCCGCCGGCCGCTGAAGACCGCGTAGGTGTAGAACGCAAGGGCCATGGTCATGAAGATAACAGCCCGGAGCAAGAGTGGTTTCATGCCAGTCTCCCGGTCTGGCGCAGCGCCTCGTAGAGCACGATCCCGGCAGCTGTGGAGAGATTGAGGCTCCGTACCTTGCCGAAAATGGGGATGCGGATGCTGGTCTCAGGGTTGGCGGCAATCAGACCGTCCGGAAGCCCCTTGGTTTCCTTGCCAAAGACGAGAAAATCACCTTCCTTGAACACAAATGCCGCATGTGACTGTTCCGCTTTCTTGCTGGTATAGATAAAGCGGCCTCCGGGGAACGCCGTTTTTAGCGTCTCCAGGTTGTGCCAATACCTGATATCTACTTCACTCCAGTAATCGAGTCCTGCCCGTTTCAGGTAACGGTCATCAGTTGAAAACCCCAGTTTTCCAACCAGGTGGAGTGTTGTGCCGGTGGCACCGCAGAGACGGGCAATATTGCCGGTGTTGGGTGGGATTTCAGGTTCCACCAGAACAATGTGAAAGTGATTCCAGGTCTGCTCAGTCATTGGTCCTCGCTGGTCTGCTGGATTGTATACCGGTAAAGGGGGGGTGGTCTTGCTTTTTGTGTCAATGGGGACTATTATGCATATTTTCTTCAAGGGGACAAGAACGGCGAATCGCCCATCGGGGCAACGTCTACTATAAGGAGGGGGCATGAAGATCATCGTCACCGATGAAGTGGCCAGTGAAGGTCTGGCGCTGCTGACACAGGATCCGCGGGTGGAGCTCGATGTCAGGCTAGGCTTGAAAAAAGAGGAACTGCTCGCCATCATTGGCGACTACGAGGCAATCATCACCCGCAGCGGGACAACGGTCGACAAGGCGTTGCTGGATGCCGCCAGGAAGTTGAAGGTGGTGGCCAGGGCCGGGGTCGGCATCGATAACGTGGATGTGGACTACGCCAGTTCCAGGGGCGTAATTGTGGTAAACGCCCCTTTAGGCAATACCAATAGTGCTGCCGAACATACCATGGCGCTCCTGCTTGCTGCCTGCCGTAACGTTACCAAGGCCAATGCCAGCCTCAAGAGTGGCGAGTGGAAGCGCGCTCCCTTTACCGGCGTGGAACTGAAGGGGAAGGTTGCCGGCGTGATCGGCCTGGGCAAGGTCGGCGGCCGGGTAGCCACTCGCCTCAAGGCGTTTGAATGCGAGGTGCTGGCCTGCGATCCCTATATCTCCGCCAAGCGCGCCCACGACCTGGGGGTGAAGCTGGTCACCTTGGACGAGCTCTGCAAGAGCAGCGACATCATTACCGTCCATACCCCTCTGAACGACGAGACCCGCGGCATGATCGGCGAGCGGGAATTCGGTCTGATGAAGAGCGGGGTGATCGTCCTCAATGTGGCGCGGGGTGGCGTGATCGGAGAAGCGCCCCTGCTGGCCAACCTGAAGAGCGGCAAGGTTTCGCTGGCCGCGATTGACGTGTACAGTGTGGAGCCACCGAAGAGCGACCTGCTGGTGGAACTGATCTCCCAGGACAGGCTGGTGGTAACTCCCCACCTTGGCGCCAACACCCAGGAAGCCCAGGTGAACGTGGCCATTGATGTTTCCAAAGAGATCCTCAACTATCTGGACGAACTCCCCCTGGAAAACGCAGTTAATATTCCCCGCTTCGACCTGGCCCTGATGGACCAGATGCGGCCGTTCCTGAACCTGATGCGGGTGTTGAGCGAATTCGGCATCCAGCTTGTGGACAGCAATCCGGAAAAGGTGACCTTCGGTTATGCCGGGAGCATTGCCCACTACGACTGCTCGCCATTGAGCGTCTGTGGCCTGTCGGTGCTTCTCAACCGGATGGTGGATCAGGACGTTAATATGGTTAACGCCTCGCTGATTGCCGAAAACATGGGGATCGTGGTGGAAGAGACCAAATCCACCCGTGCCGATGCCTTCTCCAATCTGATTACACTTGTCATTGAAGGTGACGGGGGGAAGCGCCGGTTGATTTCCGGCACCCTGTTTGAAGGGGCGCCCCGCATTGTCCAACTGCGCGACTACTCCATGGAGTTCGCTCCGGCAGAGCATATGCTGCTGCTCAGCTATGAAGACCGGCCGGGCATGATCGGCAAGATCGGCACCATCATGGGAGCGCACGATATCAACATCGCCTCCATGAATCTGGGACGACGGGAGAAAAAGGGGGAGGCCATGGTGATCCTCACTCTCGATTCGGCCGTACCTTCGACCGTACAGGAAGAGTTGCGCACCGCCACCGATGCCACCTTCATTAAGGCTCTGCATATGATCAATGCCAAGTGTGGCCAGAGTTGCGGCTGTGGGGCCTGAACTGATGTGAGGAGTGAGGGGTAATATGTGAGGAGTGAAACGGCCCTGGCTACGATATTGCCAGGGCCGTTTTTCTGTGTTACTGGAGTTTCCGGCCGCCGAACTTCTTCAGGCGGGCATGGGATTCCCGCAGTATCCGCTCGGTGGTCTCCCAACTGATACACTTGTCAGTAATGGAGACGCCGTACTTCATCTGGCGCGGGTCCTCAGGCATCGGCTGGCTGCCGTCCGCCAGGTAGCTTTCGATCATGACCCCGGAGATGGAGCGGTTGCCCGCCTCGATCTGGTCAATGACCGTAGTGAGTACGCCGGGCTGCTTCTCATGGTTCTTTTCCGAGTTGCCGTGGCTGCAGTCCACCATGATGGTGGGAAACAGACCGGCCTTTGCCAGCATCTCCTCGGTCCTGCTGATGTCTTCCGGGGAATAGTTGGGTTTTTTCCCGCCCCGCAGGACCATATGGACATCCTGATTGCCGGTAGTCTGAACGATGGAGGAAAGCCCTTCCCGGTTGATACCCAGGAAGCTGTGGGAGTGCTGGGCTGCTATCATGGCGTCGATGGCGATTTGCAGGTTGCCATCGGTGCCGTTTTTGAAGCCGATGGGGAATGACAGACCGCTGGCCAGCTCGCGATGGGTCTGGGATTCGGTCGTGCGGGCACCAATGGCCCCCCAGGAGAGATGATCGGCCAGGTATTCGGGCGTGATCGGGTCGAGCATTTCGGTGGCGATCGGGAGCTTGAGTGACGTGATCTCGCACAGCAGTCGGCGGGCGATCCCCAGTCCTTTGGAGATTTCATGGGTGCCGTTCATGTCCGGATCGTTGATGAGCCCCTTCCAGCCGACCGTCGTCCGCGGCTTCTCGAAGTAGAGGCGCATGACCGGGAACAGCTGGTCACTGACCTCGGCCGCCAGGCGGGCAAGCCGCTCCGCATACTCCAGCGCCCCCTTCGGGTCATGGATGGAGCAGGGACCAACCACCACCATGAGCCGCGGATCTTTTCCCCGCAGGATATTCTTGATCTGATTGCGGCTTGAACTGACCACCTCGCTTGCCTCGACGGAGAGGGGAAAGACCTGGCGAAGATCGGTGGGGGCGATGATGGGGGTAATGCTCTTGATTTTCAAGTTATTGGTCTTGACCATGGCAACCCTTTCGTTCCGGGATTTCTGAGGACCCGTCAATCTAGCTAAAATTTGCGGCCAGGTCAAAGGGTTATTGCGGCAGATCGGCTGTTGTCGCGGTAATGGCACCGGCGGCGCACATCGCTGCCAGCGCCCGCTCCGAATCACCGGGGGTGAGGTCGACACCGCGCACTGCATCGGTCAGGACGGTCACGCCAATGCCGCACCGTCTGGCCTCAAGGACGGTCTCTTTGACACAGTAGTCGGTGGCAAGGCCGCAGACGTAGATATGCGTTACCCCAAGGCTGGCGAGGAGCTCGGGCAAGGAACTGCCGTGCATGTCCCGGGCATGGAAGGCCGAATAGTCATCACGGTTCGGGTCCGTGCCCTTGGAGACGATAACCGTTTCCGGGGGGAGGCGCAGGTCGGGATGGAACCCGGCACCAGGCGTCCCCTGGATGCAGTGCGGCGGCCAGATGCCGCCAAAGGGTTTGAAGTGGCTGGTCCGGTGGGGGTGCCAGTCACGGCTGGCAATGATCGGGAGCCCGCGGGCCGAAAAGTGGGCAATGGCCCGGTTGATCAGTGGCACGACCTCGTCCCCTTCCGGTACGGCCAGTGCCCCGCCGGGACAGAAATCGTTCTGGAGATCGATTATCAACAGGGCGGAATGTGCGTCCATGGAGAGCCTCCGATGATTTATGGCGACTTGGCCGTAGACGCCGCAGCCTGGCGTGAAATCTCCCACATGAGATTCATACGCAGGTCGCTCAGTCCACGGCTCATGGAAACCTTGTAGCGATGGGGGTTGATGAAGCGCAGAGAGCCGGCCGGCAGCTTTCTCAGCTGCTCTGCGGAACGGGCGGCCATGGCATCCAGCGGTTCCCGCGCTGCCGTACGCTGACCCTGATCCATCACCACCGTACGGATATCCACCAATCGGGCGATTTGCGGGATCTCCTTGTGCTGGAGCGGGTTCACCGGATCGAAGACCGTATCACCCGGCTGCACGGTTTCGTCCTCCAGGGAAATTATATCCTGGACAAAGCTGCCGTCCGGTGCTATTGCGCGCAGCAACCTTTTCCGGTCGGGCAGGGTTGCTTTGGCGATATCGCTGGTCACCTTGAGCCGCGGCCGGTCGCCCACGCGCACCAGCTTATAGACCCCGCCCAGAGCCCCGCCACCATCCCCCATGCAGGCGGCCAGCTTGGTCCCCACGCCGTAGATATCGACGCATCCACCATCGTCGCGGATCGAGTCGATGACATACTCGTCCAGTTCGTTGGATGCGACGATTTTCACTCCCGGAAAGCCTGCCTCGTCCAGCCGGCGCCTCGCCTCCCGGGAAAGGTAGGCAAGATCGCCGGAGTCGATCCGGATGCCGACAAGTTCATGTCCCTGTTCCCTCAGTTCCCGCGCTACGATGATGGCGTTGGGAACACCGCTTGTCAGGGTGTCGTAGGTGTCCACCAGGAGGATGGTCGAGTCGGGAAAGACCTCCGCATACTTGCGAAAGGCGGTCAATTCGTCGCTAAAGGCCATGATCCAGCTATGGGCATGGGTCCCCCGGACCGGCAGGCCGAAGGTCATCCCGGCCATGACGTTGCTGGTGCTCATGACCCCTCCCACGCAGGCGGCACGGGCAACGGAGAGACCGCCATCGGGTCCCTGTGCCCGGCGCAGGCCGAACTCCAGAACCGTTCCCTCATGGGCGGCGTGGGTGATTCGGGCTGCCTTGGTGGCCACCAGGGTCTGAAAATTGATGATGTTCAGGAGGGCCGTCTCCACGAATTGAGCCTCGGCCAGTGTCCCTTCGACGGTCAGGAGCGGTTCGTTCGCAAAGACGACGGTTCCCTCCGGCGGGGCGGTCACCCGCCCACGGAAACGGAACTTTTGCAGGAACGTAAGGAAGGACTCTCTGAACAGGTCGAGGCTCCCCAGATAGGCCAACTCTTCATCGGTGAAGGCCAACTGTTCCAGGTAATCAAGGGCCGGTTCCAGCCCGGCGAAAACAGCATAGCCGCCCTGGAACGGGTTGTGACGGAAGAAAAGATCGAAAACGGCCGGGGTGTCGGCCATCCCTTCCTCCAGGTAGCCGCTGAGCATGGTCAGTTCGTAGAGGTCGGTAAGGAGTGGAGAATATCTGTGCATGGTGGCTCCGTAGGATAAAGTCTGAACATGCAATCCATTGTAATGCACTCCCGGCGGTTGGCAACGCGTGCCGCTGCCGTTCTCGTGGGGGCCGGATAGCAGCTGAAAACTATTTTCAGGTAGTCGGCTTTTTTTACATACAAGCATTGAACTGTGTGCTACACTCCGCCATCTTTTGAAGTCGGCGAACCTGGGAACTTTAAAAGTTTTCCGGGTTTTTTTGTGTGCAACACCGGAACGCCGACCCGGGTGAGGAAGGAGATGACAATTGCAGGTTAGTGTCCTTGGAAACGATGTCGAAAAGGCCCTGAAGCTCCTGAAGAGAAAGCTTCAGACGGATGGCTTCTTCGGCGAAATCAAGAAGCGTAAGCACTACGAGAAACCGTCGGTAAAGAAGAAGCGCAAGCAGGCGAATGCCGAGCGCCGGCGAAGAAAGTCCCAGAGATTCAAGAAGGATGACCGGGGCTGACCTGATCAGCACGAATCGAGGCTTACCGATCGCGGGAGCCCGTGACCGGGTGATCCCCGGAAATTCAACCAGGAAGTAGGAGAAACACCCATGGCAAAAGGTAGAGTGAAGTGGTTCAATGACAGCAAGGGCTTCGGTTTCCTCGAGCAGGAGAATGGCGAGGATGTATTTGTTCATTTCTCCGCCATTTCGGGCAACGGCTTCAAGTCGCTGGCCGAAGGCGAGGCAGTGACCTTTGATGTCGTCAATGGCCCGAAAGGGCTCCAGGCGGCAAACGTGGAAAAGGCGTAAGCATTTTCCCCTGCCGAACACTGAAAGGCCCGCTGAAAAGCGGGCCTTTTTTTATGGTGCGTCCCCAACAAGGGCGCGGCAAGCAGCGCCCCTACGTTATCCTTTTCCGGAATTTCCTCACTGCCACCAGGAAGACCAGCAGGCCGAACAGCCCCAGGAAGGCCACCTCGCCGGCCAGCACCCGCAGTCCCACCCCTTTCAGGTAGATTCCCCGCAGGATGGTGACGAAGTAGCGTGCCGGGATGACATGGGTAAACGCCTGGAGCAGCGGCGGCATGTTGGCGATCCGGAAGACGAAGCCGGAGAGCAGGAATGCCGGCAGCAGGGTTGCCATCAGTGCAAACTGGCTGGCCACGAACTGGTTCTTCCCCACGATGCTGATCAGCATCCCCAGGGAGAGAGCCACCAGCAGGAAGAGGATCGCCAGGGCCAGCAGCAGTGGTCGATCGCCCCGCATCGGCACGTGGAAGACAAAACGCCCGACCAGCATGGCCAGGGCCATGTCGATCAGACCGATGCAGAAATAGGGGGCCAGTTTGCCGACGATCAACTCGAAGCCGGTCAGCGGGGTGGCGATCAACTGCTCCATGGTGCCGGTCTCCCACTCGCGGGCCACGGTCAGTGAGGTGAGGAGGGCGGCAATGACCATCATGATGACCGCGATCAGCCCGGGGATGATGGCGATGCGCGATTCCAGGTCGGGATTGTACCAGACCCGCGGCACCAGATCGATCGGCGGTCGGGGCGGGTTACTTCCCTGGCGCAGCAGTTGCTTTACCGTCAGCGACCTGGAGAATCCGCCCACGATGCTTCCCGCATAGCCCAGGGCAATGGTGGCGGTGTTGGAGTCGCTGCCGTCGATGATCGCCTGAACCGCCACGGTCTCGCCGGCGGCCAGGCGGTTTGCGAAACCGGTCGGGATGACCAGGGCGATCAAGGCCCGGCGGGTGTCGATGGCCCACTCAAGATCTGCGTATCGTTCGGTTCGGCTGACAAGGGAGAAGTAGCGGGAACCGCTGAAGCGGCTCACCAGTTCGCGGCTTGCCGGACTGTTGTCCTGGTCCCGGACAGCCAGGGGAACGTTGTCCACGTCCAGGGTCAGGGCATAGCCGAACATGAAGAGCAGGAGCATCGGGAGCGCCAGTCCCATGATCAGGCTCCGCGGGTCGCGGATGACATGAAGAAACTCCTTTTTGGCAATGGCCCTGATACGCTGGAGTTTCATCTCCGAAATACCTGCTGTGGTGCGGTCTCCCGGTCCCTGGCCTCGATGAGGGAGACGAAGACATCCTCCAGTGAGGGGGTAATCCGTTCCGCCAGGACCTCTCCCGGCCCGATCAGCGCGCCGATCCCCTCGATGGTTCGGTCGGCGTCTTCCGTGACCACGTGCAGTCCCCGGCCGAAGAGTGCCGCGTGACGCACCCCTGGCAACCGTTCGATCGGTTCGATCAGCTCCTGGGGCATTGATGCAATTACCTCGACGACCGCCTCGGTCATGAACCGTTCCTTCAGCTCCGCCGGTGTGCCGAGTGCAATCAGCTCGCCCCGGTAGATCAGGGCCAAACGGTCGCAGTACTCGGCTTCGTCCATGTAGTGGGTGGTGACGAAGACCGTCACGCCCTGCTCGGCAAGGGTGTATATGTGGTTCCAGAAGGCGCGGCGGCTGACCGGGTCGACCCCGGCGGTTGGCTCGTCCAGGAAGACGATGGGGGGCTCGTGGAGAATGGCGCACCCCAGGGAGAGCCGCTGCTTCCAGCCGCCCGAGAGGGTGCCGGTGCGGCTCGTGCGATGTGCCGCCAGGCCGGCCATGGCGATGACCCACTCCTTGCGCTCCCGCGCCCTGCCCGGCGGCAGCCGGTAGATGCCGCTGTAGAAGTTGATGTTCTCCTCCACGGTCAGATCTTCGTAGAGGGAGAACCGTTGGCTCATATAGCCGATGCTGGCCTTGATTTCTTCCTGCTGGGTCGTGATGTCGAAACCGGCCACACTGCCGCTGCCGGCGGTTGGCTGGAGGATGCCGCAGAGCATCCGGATGGTGGTTGACTTGCCGGCCCCGTTGGGGCCGAGGAAGCCGAAGATCTCTCCCTTGGCGACATCGAGGCTGACCCGGTTGACGGCGATGAAGTCGCCGAACCGCTTTTCCAGGTCGCGGAGGGTGACGGCGAAAGGGATGCCTATTGGTGCGGATGCAGAGGTCATTGATGCTTCAGGAGCTCTTCCAGCGTATCCCGTGGCGTGAGTACCCTTACCCCTTCCACGATCTTTCCGAACAGATGTCCAAAGTCGCGCCGGTCGCCGGTAACGAGTATATCCGAGGAGCAGGCAATGGCGGCGGCCATTATGGGGGCATCCTTCATGGCAAGAGGGAGCGATGCTGCCCTTTTGACCCCATCCGGTGGAGATTCCGGGACAATGGCGAGGCCGGAAAGCAGTCGATCCAGTTCGTTGAGTTTGTCCGGGGCCTTCAGGGCAAGGTTGCGCCGGGCCTCGTCGAGGGCGAAGGCCGAGGTGCACAGAGTGCAGCAGTCGGCATCTGCAAGCATGAAGAGTCCGCGGCCGTTGCCGGTGCGGGAATAGGCGGCGGTGAAGATGACGTTGGCATCCAGGAAAAGCTTCATGCCGCCTTCTTCTTACCGAGCCTGTTTTTCAGCCGCCGTGCGGTGTCTGGTGTCATCCGGTCTTCATCGAGGAACTCGCTGATTCGCTCACTGCTGTAAATTTCCACCGGGTAGACCGCTGCCTGGCGGAGGACTATGGCGCCGTCTTCGGTGGTTTCCACCAGGAGCGGGGTCTCACCACTGATGCCCACCCGCTTCAGAACGGCCTTGGGGATCGACACCTGTCCCTTTTTTCCCAATTTGACCATGTCCATATTGTTGTTCCTCCTGATTTCCGGCATGCCGGATACTGGGGAAATGATAACCCGTCATTGCCTTAGCGTCAAGATGCTGCGGTTATTACCGACACGAAGACATCCTCCAGGGTCGGTTCGATCACCCGCATGCTTCGGAGTGCAATGCCCGCCTCCCGGAGTGCCGACTGGACGGCCTCCTTCGTCCGTTCCGGCTCAGCGGTTACCACATGGATTCTGTCGCCGAAGAGGCCCAGCATGGCGGTAGGTATCCGTTGCCTGAGAAGTGCGGCCGCCTGGCGTGGCGTGGGTATGCTCAGTTCCAGGATGGTGCCGCGCATCAGCCATTTCAGCCCCTGTGGGGAGTCGCAGGCCAGAAGCCTGCCCTGGTGGATCAGGCCGACCCGGTTGCACCGCTCTGCCTCGTCCAGGTAGGCGGTGGCAACGACAATGGTGACCCCTTCCCGCAGGAGCTGGTACAGGATGCGCCAGAAATCCCGGCGGGAAACCGGGTCGACGCCGTTGGTCGGTTCGTCCAGAAGGAGGAGCTTGGGGGTGTGGATCAGAGCGCAGGCCAGTCCCAGTTTCTGTTTCATCCCGCCCGACAGGTTGCCGGCCCGCCGGTTCCTGAACGGGTTCAGGTTGCTGAAGGCGAGCAGCCGCTCCAGCCGTTCGTCCCGATCTTTCCTGGTGAGGCCGAAGATGTCGGCGTAGAAGTGGACGTTTTCCAGCACGGTCAGGTCGGGGTAGAGGCCGAACCGCTGGCTCATGTAGCCGATATCCCCCCGGATCGCCTCCACCTCCCTGACGGTATGGCGTCCGAGCACCAGTGCCTCGCCATCGGTCGGGTCCATGATGCCGGCCAGCATCCGCAGGGTGGTGGTCTTGCCGGCGCCGTCCGAGCCGACCAGGCCGAACAGCTCGCCCGGTGCTACGGTGAGGGTGAGACGGTCCACGGCGGTCAGATCGCCGAACCGCTTGGTCAGCTTGTCGATGCGAATCGCTTCCATAATTATGTAAGGGGTGAGGTGTGAGGAGTAAGGGGGTGTCAGCCTCGAACTCCGAGCCCAACCAGAATTTCCCCATCCGCCGGCATCCCCGGCTTCAGTTCCAGCTGTGGGTTCGGGATGGTCACCTTGATCCGGTAGACCAGTTTGACCCGCTCCTTTTCGGTCTGGACGTTTTTCGGGGTGAATTCCGCCTCCGGCGAGATGAAGGTGATCGTCCCCTCGTAGGCCTTACCCTTGTAGGTATCGCTGGTCACCCGCACCCGCTGACCCAGCTTGACGCGCCCCAGCTCTGTCTCCGGGATGTAGGCCCTGAGCCAGCAGGAGGCGAGATCGCCGACAGTGACCACCGGCGAGCCGGGATTGACCTGTTCGCCCGGCTCGGCATGCTTGGCCGTGACGATGCCGGCCATGGGGGCGGTGAGGGTGGCGTAGCCCAGCCGGGTTTCCGCTTCCTTCAGGGCGGCTTCGGCCTCCTGTAGTCTTGCACGCCCCTGGGCGATCCGTTCGCGGCGGGGGCCTTCCCGGACCAGGGAAAGGGCGGCACGGGCCTCCCGCAGCTGGGCCTGGGCCGCGTCGTTGGCAGCCTGGGCCGCTTCGAACTGCTGGCGGGAGATGACCTCTTTGGCGAAGAGTTCCTGCTGGCGCCGGAAGTCATCTGACCGTCGTTTTGCCTCGGCCTCGGCACGGGCGACCACTGCCTCGGCCTGCCGTACCTCGTCGCGGCGGGAGCCGGCCTCCAGTTCGGCCAGCGCCTGTCGGGCGCTTTCCACCTGGGCCTTGCGCACGGCGACCTCATTGGCCAGGTCTGCGTCTTCCAGCCGGGCAACCAACTGGCCAACCCGGACCGTTGCCCCTTCGTCCACCAGCCGTTTACTGATCCGACCCGGTACCTTGAAGCTGACCTCGGTGCTGGTGACCTCAATGGTGCCGGAGACCTTGAGGGTGGCTGGCATCTCTTTCCTGTCGCATGCTGTTATGCAAAAAAGGGTCAGTAAAGATAGAAGAGCGGTCAGTCGAGATGAAAAAGCGGACACGGTTTGGCTCCGAAGAAGGAATTGTTCTCTCCTTATACCACTTAAATGAGCGATTGGAAGGTGCATCACGTATCCGGCCGGCAACCCACCCGAATCCGCTTTTTGCCTTGGCTTGAACTTGATACATAAATAAGGTATCTGTATGACATGGATTGTAAAGCTGACACGAAAAGCTGAAAAGCAAAAATAAAAGCTACCAGAGCAGGTCAAGGGCACACTTCTCTTCCTGCTGCATGAGATTGCCAGGGGTGGGCCAGTAAGGGGCGATTGGCCCAACTACGGCAAGCTTGGCCCGAAACAGCACCATTGCCATATAAAGAAAGGAAAGCCGACATACGTCGCCGTGTGGCAGGAGATAGACGGCGAAATCCGGCTGGTGGAGATTACCTATGTTGGGACACACGAAAAAGCACCCTATTGAAAAGCCACTGGAGGCCAGATTCATCGGCAGTCAGGAGAAGATCGTCAAGCTTCGTGATTATGCGAAGAAGATTGGACTGCATGACGCTACTGATTCTGTTGCCATAGAGGATGCTTTCCCCGGTTATGTCGACAACCCCCTTGGCCTTGCCCTTCGTGGCGCTCGTTACAGGGAAGGGGTGACGCAACGGCAGCTTGCCGAGGCAACCGGCATTCCGCAGCGGCATATCTCCGAGATGGAGAGCGGAAAGCGGCAGATTGGCAGGGAGAGAGCGAAAAAGCTGGCCGAGGCCCTTCATGTTTCGGATTACCGGGTGTTTCTGTAGCCGTTCAAGGGCAACACTTCCTGAGGCGACCAATGGGATACCGTGAGATGTCGAAAAGGCCCCTTCGGCAGAAGAACCCGCGGGAGCTGAAGCGGCTGAAGGAGGCGGGGATTCTGGAGCAAACGTTGGGGAAAGGATGTAAATCCGCAACAAAAAGGGCGGTGTTGCCACCGCCCTCTGTACTGTCCCTTCAGCAAATCTGCATCAATTAAAAGCCGATCGACGTGCTCAACAAGCGCATATACTGGTCATCCAACGTCAGGTAGACATTCGCGTGCGTGGGGGTAAATGTGCCCGTTATCGTATCGGTAAGAGTCGTCTGCCCTGGCAGCAGCTTTTTGTTGTACGAGACAAAAGCGTTGGTGGTGGCACCGGAGACGTTTACGTTGATCCAGTCTGCCGTTGTCCCGGTCTGCATGGTCCAGGTGATGGTCTGGGCGGTGTTCAGTTTGAAGTTTGTCAGATCCGTATACGTCGCGGGCTGGGTGAGCTTGGCGAACGGTGCTGTAGCCAATTCTGTATAGGTGTACGGACGTTTGCTGATCTTGATCGTGTACTGTGCTTTCTGGGTTTTAGATGCATCGTACAGCGTCACGGTGTACGGGATATTGGCATCGTTGGCGCCGGAGAAGGTGTTGAGGATGGATGTGTCGTTGTTAGGGGTATCCTGGGCCAGCCAGACAACACTGTTCATGTTCGCGCCGGTCGGGTCGCTTGTGAATTGGGCTCCGGCCGGGCTGCTTGTGTTTGCCTGTTGGTTGTAGAAGGTGACTCCCGTGGAAGGGAGTCCGGGACCGGTTACAACGGCGGTCGCAACACCACTGCTGTTGTATTTGTCGCTTATGTAGAACTGGAGTCCTGTGCCGTACTTGGACGTATAGGTTGCCGGCCAGGACTGGTTGTAGTAGGCCGTAGCGGCAAAGTCGAAGTCGAGTATGCGCCCATTGCCCAAGGCCAGCCAACCGCTGGTTGTCTTCTGGAAACGCCACCGGATGGTCTCGGTCCGCTTGTTACTCTGGATAATGACGAATTCAACCACGGCAGCGGTAATGTTGTTGTTGCTGTCGAGAGTGGTGCTGACAAAAGTTGCCGGACCGGCGGTGATTCCCTTAATATCTCCCGTGGCGGTGATTTCGTTCAGGAAGTTGTCGCGGGTTTTGCCGTCGTCCATGAAGGAGGGATCAAGCATATTCAATGCAGAAGTGTAGGCGGCAGAACCGGAATTGGGAATGCTGGTGGCAAACAGTCCAACAAAGTTTTGAATCCCCTGGTTTATCTGCTGGATGTCCGTGAGTTGTGTTGACGTTGGTGCAGTCAGCGTACCAGTCATACCTGCCATGCCAGTGCTGCTCATGGAGGTAAGCGAAGCGGCGGTCAGCGTTGAGTTATCAATGATGTTCTTGATTGTCACGGCAGTAGTGGTGGGGTCAACAGAAACCTTGACCATGTCCATCACCCTGTCGAGTCCGGTTGTGCCAGGAGTGAATGACTGCCTGAGCAGGTCTGTCGAGGCGCCCAATCCGACGCTTTGCAGGACCGGCGTCAGCTTGTTGGCCAGCGCCTGCACCTGGGTGGTGAGGGCTGTTGTAGTTATTTTGGACGCGTCACCATTGCTGTAATAGTTCGACGCGACCTGGCCGGCAATAGTTGCCACGATCAGGTCGGTAAAGGGGGTGATGTTGACGTTTTTTCCGATGTCGTCGGCAGTGGCGGCAGAGACGTACGTCACCTGGGTGCTGCCAACGGTTCCCACCGCCTTCATCACGAACGGTGGCGTCATCCCGCTCACGTCAAAGGAGTATTTGCCGTTTGAGGTCGCGTCAACCGCAACCGACTTCTCCACCCCCTTGCTGTCTTTCAGGAACGCCGTGCCGATGATCGGTGCCCCCGCAGCGGCTACGCCGGATATCGTTGTTGCCGCCGGCGTCGCTCCCCCGCCTCCGCCTCCGCAGGCCGTAAGGACCGCGGCTGTTACCATGCCGAGCATCGTTGTTTTAAAAATCCCCCACATTTTTCTCATCTTGTTTCCTCCAGTTGATTTGTACGTTAGACCCACTTGAACATGCCTTTACCCGCTTGTTTCCACCCTTGCTGCACCCCTCCCTTCATCTGTATTTGTACCCACGCGGGGAGCTGATCATTTTCACTCCTGAAAGCATCTGCCAATACTCCGATACTCATTTGGCAAAGTTTTTGTCGGTTAATATGTATGTTAATGGATTAAAAGAATCACGCTTCTCTGTTCTGAATTGGAGTCCCCTGCTTTGGATTTTCGGGTTCCGATATTTTTTGAGGGGATAAAGTGTAAATATAGCATCGGAATTACATAATGCCAACTTGAATAGAAAATTGTTCGTTTCGTTCGATCAGGAGCTTTTTAGGGCCGGGCCTGATGGTATTTATGGATACTGTACACATGGTAACCGCTCTTGTTGGCACGATTGTTCCATGTCTACGGACAAGGCGTCTTTTAGGAATCAACACTTGGCCGGCATGTCAATGAGGGAAATTTTCTCCTCAGATTGTATGACTCCAAAAGAATTCAATGTGTTACGTTTTCTGATAGATACCGGGGACAGGAACGACTGCCTCAGCCCAACCGTCCATTAACTATCAATTGTGATCGTGTGGAAGAGCACGGAAAATAGTCAACAGGCTGTCTGTTTCGCAGGCAGTGAGGCAATGGCGCCACCCAGTACATGGTGTGCTCCGTTGCCTTTTGTTTTTTGCAAACTTGCTTCTGTTTAGTATGGATAAATAGTTTTGATTAAAGTTTAAGCATAAATCGGTTGAGGCTGTGCGTGATATTGGGTATGATGTGCGCCATCATTATCAACCCTGTTGGCCGATTTGCCGACTTGAATTTGACCATCGGGTAACGTATAAAATTGACGTGAACGTAATCTGCTGATGCTGTTATATTTACTGTAGATGCTGTTGTAATATGTCGTTTACGTCAATTTTGTTGCTTTTGCCGGGACTTCCTGCTTCTATTTGAAGACGTTGTTTTTGCGAATTGTTTCTGTACAGTAGCAGTGCGCTCAGCATTGCATCTCAAACGAGTACGCGAGGTTTACCATGCAGATTGTAGCCTGCATCAAGCAGGTCCCGGACACGACCCAGGTTCAGATCGACCCGGTCACCAACACCCTGGTGCGTGAAGGGATTCCGTTCATCGTCAACCCGTACGACACCCATGCCCTGGAGGCGGCCCTGGCGCTGAAGGACCAGTTCGGCTTTACGGTCACGGCCATCTCCATGGGGCCGCCCAACGCCGAGGCCACCCTGCGCAAGGCATTGGCGCTTGGGGTTGACCGGGCCATTCTCCTCTCCGACCGGAGTTTCGGCGGCGCCGACACCCTGGCCACCAGCAACGTGCTGGCCAGCGCCATCAGCCGGCTCAATCGGGAGGAAGAGGTCGGAATAGTGCTGTGCGGCAAACAGACCATCGACGGCGATACGGCCCAGGTGGGTCCGGGGATCGCCACGCGGCTCGGCTATACCCAGTTGACCCTGGTGGACAAGGTGCTGGCCCTGGACCCGGTGAAACGGACCATTCGGGTCAGCCGGAAGCTGGAAGGGCGCCACGAGGTCGTCGAAGCCCCGCTGCCGGTCATGCTGACCGTGGTGCGGGAGCTGAACCGGCCCCGCTATCCCACCGTCCCCAAGCGGCTCGACTCCTTCGACACCGAGGTGGCGCTCTGGAACAACGAGGTCCTGCAGATGGACGTGAACTCCATCGGCCTCAAGGGGTCGCCGACCTGGGTGAGCAAGATCTTCTCGCCGGAGCGGGACAAGGGCGAGATCATCGGCGACGGTCTGCACGATCCCGACGGGACGGCGAATCTCCTGATCGACAAACTGCTGGCAAAGGATCTGCTGTCTCTTTAAATCCGTGAGGAGTGAGGAGAGAGGAGAGAGGGGCTAAAGCTTTTCCTCACCCCTAACTCCTCACCCCTCACTTAATTACAGATTGAAGGGAACCAATTGTATGGCTGAAGATAAAAAACCGAAAAGGCCCCGCGGCAAGGCAAGGCTCATCGAGGGAAAATGCATAGCCTGCGGCGCGCGCTGTCAGAGCGCCTGCCCGGTGAATGCCATCGAGATGACCGAGGCCGGCGAGCCGATCATCCTTACCGACAAGTGCATCGGCTGCATCAAGTGCGTCAAGGTTTGCCCGGCCGATGCGCTGGAGATGTTCTTCACCCCCGAGGAGCTGAAGATCCTCGAAGAGCTGGCCAAACAGCAGCAAGGGGAGGCTGTCGAGGAAGAGGTCGATGAAGAGGCCAAGGCCCTGGCAGAGAAACTCGCCGCCTATCGCGGGGTCTGGGTCTTTGTCGAGCAGACCGAGGGGGAGGCTGCCAAGGTCTCCTGGGAACTGCTGGGCAAGGGGCGCGAACTGGCCGATGCCCTTCAGGTGCCGCTTTCTGCCGTGGTGCTGGGGGAAGGGGTGGAGCACCTCTGCACGGAGGCGTTCGCCTATGGTGCCGACCAGGCCTACCTGATGGATGCACCGGTGCTCAAACACTTCCGGACCGCTTCGTATCTGAAGGCGGTCTGCAAGCTGATCGACCTGTACAAGCCGGAAATCATCCTCATGGGCGCCACCGGCCTCGGCCGTGACCTGGCCGGCGCCGTGGCCACGGTGGTCGCCACCGGCCTGACCGCCGACTGCACCGGTCTCGGCGTGGACGACAACCGGAACCTGAAGCAGACCCGGCCGGCGTTCGGCGGCAACATCATGGCCACCATCATGTGCGACAAGTTCCGGCCCCAGATGGCCACGGTCCGGCCCCATGTCATGCAGATGCCGGAACGGGTGGAGGGGCGAAGCGGCACCATCGTCCGCGTCGACTGCACCATCAGGGAGGAGGATATCCTCGCCAAGGTCCTGGAGGTGATCAGCGACAAGAAAAAGGACCACGTGGATATTGCCGGCGCCGAGGTTATCGTCTCCGGGGGCCGCGGCATGATGTCCAAGGATAATTTTGCCATGCTCAAGGAGCTGGCCGATGAATTGGGCGGGGTGGTCGGTTCTTCCCGCAGCGCCGTCGATGCCGGCTGGATGCCGGTGGAGCGCCAGGTGGGCCAGACCGGCAAGACGGTGCGGCCGAAGATCTACATCGCCTGCGGCATCTCCGGAGCCATCCAGCACCTGGTGGGGATGCAGGACTCGGACGTGGTCATCGCCATCAACCGGGACAAGGAGGCGCCGATCTTCGAGGTGGCCACCTATGGTATCGTCGGCGACCTGTTCAGGATCGTTCCGGCCATCACCGCCCGCATCCGCGAACTGAAGGCCCAGCGGGCCAAGAACGTTGCATAGAGGGACTCCATGAATCATTCCGCGCTATTTACTCCGCTTCTCATTGCCGCGCTGCTTTTCTTCGTCTGGAGCTGTTACCGGCGCTTCTCCCTGGTTGCCGTCGGCAGGCCGGAGGAGCGTTTAGACCGGATCGGCGAGCGGATTGCCGCCATGCTCCGCTACGCCTTCGGCCAGCAGCGGGTGGTTGCCCGACCGTTCGGCATCAACCACTTCGTCATCTTCTGGGCCTTCATCATCCTGCTCATCGCCAATGGCGAATTCATGCTGTCCGGTGTGGTTCCCGGTCTGACCCTGCGGCTGTTGCCGTCAGCGATCAGCGGCCCGCTGGTCTTCCTTTTTGACCTGGTCTCGCTGCTGGCGCTGGTCTGTGTCCTCTTGGCCGTTGGCCGCCGGCTCTTCTTCAAGCCCGATTACCTGGACAGCGCCTATGTGAAGGCGAGGAGCTTCGAGGGGTTCCTGATCCTCGGGTTCATCGGCCTCCTCATGGTAGCCTATTTCGGACTCCATGCCGTGGAGATCTGCCTCGGCGCCGAGCCGCTGGCATCGTTCATGCCGGTCTCCAGCTTCGTTACCTCGCTGGTCCCGTGCAGCAGTACCGGTGCACCAGGCTGTCTGCGCTGCGGCATCGCTCCCTGGGGGGAGTTCTTCTGGTGGCTCCATGCCGGGGTGCTGCTCGCCTTTATCGTCTTTCTGCCGCTCAGCAAGCATATGCATATCCTGACCGCCATCCCCAACTGCTTCCTCAAGTCCCTGGAAACGCCGCTGGTACCGCCCCGTGAGGAGTTTGCCAAGGGGAGAAGCTTCGGGGTGCACCAGGTCGACGAGTTCACCTGGAAGGACCTGTTCGACGGTTTTTCCTGCACCGAGTGCGGCCGCTGCCAGGATGCCTGCCCAGCTACTGCCACAGGCAAACCGCTCAACCCTCGCCAGGTGATCCACGCCATCAAGACCAATCTGCTGGCCAATGCCGATGATCTCAAGGGGGGCCGGCCGTCGCACCTTCCGCTGATCAATTCGGAAGGGGAGGGGACCAATACCGAGGACACCCTCTGGTCGTGCACCACCTGCGGTGCCTGCCTGCAGGCCTGTCCGGTCTTCATCGAGCACGTACCCAAGATCATCCGGATGCGGCGTTACCTGGTGGAGATGGAAGCCAGGTTCCCGGAAGAGCTCTTGAATCTCTTCGAGAACATGGAGGGGCGCTCCAACCCGTGGGGGATTGCGCCGACCGAACGGACCAAGTGGTGCAGCACCATGGAGGTCAAGCCGTTTGAGGCCGGGAAGACCGAATATCTATTCTATGTGGGTTGTGCCGGCTCCTTCGATTCCCGGCAGAAGCATGTGACGGTTGCCCTTGCCACCCTGCTGGATGCGGCCGGGGTTTCCTGGGGGATTCTGGGCAAGGAGGAGAAATGCTGTGGCGATTCCTTGCGGCGGCTCGGCAACGAGTTCGTCTTTGACCGGATGGCCAGGGAAAACGTGCAGTTGTTCACTGAGCGGGGGGTAACCAAAATCATCACCCAGTGTCCCCACTGCTTCTCCACCCTCAAAAACGACTACCGCCAGTATGGCCTGGAACTGGAAGTGTTCCACCATTCCCAGTTCCTGGAACAGCTGATCAGCAGCGGCAAACTCAAGTTGCCGAAGCAGGTCACCGACCTCGGCAGCATCATGCTCCACGACTCCTGCTATCTGGGGCGGCATAACGGGGTATTCGATACCCC
>JAJZTK010000077.1 GCA_021849045.1 Deltaproteobacteria bacterium
GTTGTTATACGAGATGACCAGTGGGACCGCCTGGCACCTTTGCTTCCAGGTAAAAGCAGCGATTGCGGTGTCACAGCAAAAGACAACCGTTTGTTTCTTAAAGCCGTCCTCTGGATTGCAAGAACCGGCGCTCCGTGGCGTGACCTTCCCCCCAGTTATGGATACTGGCATCGCGTGTATGTCCGTTATAACCGCTGGTCGCATAAAGGAGTATGGAAACGAATCTTTGAAGCAGTTGCCGGCGATCCTGATCTGGAATACCTGATGGTTGACGGTAGTATTGTCCGAGTCCATCAACATGGCGCTGCCTCAAAAAAACACAACCAGAACAAGCCCAAGGAAGATCCCGCGGAGGGTTGAGTACAAAGATTCATGCCGCGGTTGACGCACTTGGCTATCCGGTCCGTCTGTTCCTCACACAGGGGCAGACGTCAGACTATACACTGGCAAACGAACTGATATCAGGCTTCCAACCTGATTATGTCATTGCCGACAAAGGATACGATTCCGACAGTTTCGTTCAGGCCATTCATGCCAGTGGAGCAGAAGCGGTCATTCCGCCGCGGTGCAATCGAAAAACCCTGAGAAACTATGACAGAATCTTGTATAAAGAGCGCAATCTGGTTGAACGCCTATTTCAGAAACTCAAAAACTACCGGAGAATTGCCACGCGATATGAACGCCTGGCCAGAAACTACAACGCAATGCTGGTTCTGGTCGCCACTGTCATATGGTTGGCATAATTGAGAACGCTACCTAGGCAATCCTCTCCCCCCTACACAATCTCAATTTTTCATTTCTCATACACCACAGCACTGCCAAAACCGCCAAAAGCACTTCTGACAGTTTTGACAGTGCCGTCCTTCAGGAATCCATCAGGATTTTATCCCCGGATTCAGCCGAATCCGCTCCGTCGGCCTTCCCCCTGTCTGTTCCTTTTCGACCGTCAGCCAGTCATATTCAACCAGCACCTCGATCCCAGCCTTGACCTCCTCCGACGAGGTGAGCTTTGACCACTGGGGCCGCCAGATTTCGCGCAGTGTTGCGCCGTCCCTGATTGCTTCTCGACGGAGGTGCTTGATGATTTCCCTTGCTGCTTCCATCCCTGGCGCGGCCATCCCGCCGTACAGTCTGTATGCATGGCTTTCCAGGTAGTCACACCATACCGTTGCCATAAACGCCGCCTGTTCCGATACCGGCCCCGGTTCATTCCCGTCAGCCACGTCTACCAGATGGAAGATCAGGGCCAGTGATGGCATCAGCTTGCGATACTTCGTCAAATGGCTTTCCAGCGCCGGCGTCAGACAGTGATCACTTCTCAGGCGCATTTCCAGATCATGTCGCCAGGTGTCGAACACCTCCTGACCAGCAGGAGAGAAGCGCAGGGCGGGAATTGCCGACCCTTCTTCCATTACTGCTCCCGAAATATCGCTGGACAGCGCCTTGAATATCTCCCACGCCCGGTTCTTCTCCACGGTGTCAGGGAAACGGTCAACATTCTTCCACTCTGCCGGCGCATCAGGCCAGACGAACACCTGAAAGCGTTGCAGCAAGCCGTCATCGCCATTGCCGCCCCGATTGGCTTGATAAACATAGGACGAGAGCGGCCCCGGTGTGATGGCCCCGAATATGGAGATACAGAGTGCGGCAATATCCATGGTGCCGCGCCCGATCCGGTCATAGGTGAAACCCCGGTTGCCGTTCCAGGCTTCCAGGTAGAAGGCCCGGTCTCCCTCCCTGCCGTCCCGATCCAGAGAACGGAACCAGCCGATCAATTCATCTCGGTTGACCAGCAGGCCACGCGGATTTTCATTGAGCAGTTCGCCGATCTTCTCGACGGTGCCGTCCTGGGTCTGGAAGCGTTGCCGTTTGGGTTCATTGATAGTCAGTGCCTGCAGTTTTTCCCGTGCTTCATCGATCTTGTCGCTTCTGCCGCTTTTGACTGCCTTTTTGATATCGTCATTGATGGCAGACTTGGTGACCTTCTGGATCTCCCGGTCGATCTCGAACTCCTGCGTCGCATTCAGGTATGCCTCCCGCGCTTCCGATTCCAGTCTGACCAAGTGCCGGTGTGCCTCTGACACAGCCGGGGTTTTCATCAATGACGGTCGGCCTACGACCGCACCCCACAGGTTCGGCACCACCAGCCAGTCATCATGCCGCTTCGGATGGATGCCGCAGCCGCGACCAATGATGCTCCCCAGCGCCACGACTGCCGCTGCCGCCGAGAAGTCCGGTGGAATCTGCATCCGGTCAGCAATATCCATCAGCCAGCCGCGCAGGGCTAGAGGAATCATCTCCGAGTGGAGCGGTTTCACCGGTGGGAGACCATCCGGCAGCGGTATCGGTTCCGGCCAGTGATCGGCCTCTTCAATGCTCTCGACACGGTGTGTAGCTGCATTCTCCAGTTTTATTGCCGTATCGATGCAGTTCCTGACGGTTTCCGTTCCCGCCAGTCGTGCCAGATCGTTGAAATCCGTATCCTGCTGTTTTCTGGTGTCAGGAAAACAGGGTACTGCCAACAGGCCATCCACAGCTTGCGCCGCTTCGGTCGCTTTGGTCAGGCCGGGATTGCCTGCGGTAGCATGATCGTCATCGGCACAGGTAACCAGGACTGTTTCGGGATATTTTCTCTTGAGAGCTTCGGCAACCGGCTTCAGGTTGCCGGCGTTAAAGGCACAGGCTACGGCATGGCCTGTTATCTCATGCAGGGTTGCGCCGGTGGCGAATCCTTCAGCAATCAAGATCCTGCCGTTTGGTCTGCCCAGGGCGTGATAGCATCCGGTCACGGCGGTTCCGCTCTTGAACCTTTTGTTTCCATCCGGCGAGATGAATTGGAGCCCGTGGAGGGTTCCAGTTGCATCCCTCACCGGGACGAGCAGTGATTCCCGCAACTGCCTGATGCCAAAGGGTAGGATTGCCTTTGCCGCCAGGTAGGGATGCTTCATGTCAACGTCATGGGCCTTGTCCCAGAGGTCAGCTGATTTCTCCCGGCAGCTTGCCCTGATTTCCGCCTCTATTATGGCGGCCTCTTCTTGTGCCTGTTTCACCCGCACCAGGAAGGCAGACTGTTCTCCCGACATCCTGTTCGTTTCGGACTGCCAGGCCTCAGAAATTCCTTGACGCCAGCAGCCATAAACACCACCTTCACCATCATCGAAAAGTTTGCACCATCCGGAAGAATCTCCGCGCCGGTCACTGGTGGCGAAGCGTACCATTATACCGGGCAGGACTGTATTGTCTCGGCAAATTGTTCCACTTCATTCCCCCGCACAACCTGTGACGCCTCCCGATAGAGCCTGCTCCTGATATTCAGGAGCCGCTTGGCCGGTTGTTGTGCGCCACTCTCAAAACTGACGATGGCCTGGTGCAATGCTTCGGTTTCGACAAATTGAAACAGCGCCCTGCGACCATCAGGGGCGCAACTGATCGTTAGTTCATGGCCTGCGGTTGAGAGGAACGCGGCCAGATCGATGGACTCTGTTCTGAATACTCGTGTACTGGTCATGGTTTGCCTATACCCTTTCCCGGCTCTTGAGCCATTCTTCAACTTCGGAGAGTAGCCACCCCACCGAAGCCCTGTTCAGCCGCACCCGTGCCGGGAACAGCCCAGCTTTTTCCATCCGCCACTGGGTTACGGAGCTTACGCCGATCATCTTCAACAACTCTTTCCGTCTGATTACTCTATTTCTGCTATCCATCTGAAACCTCCAAAGTGATTGATGTGAGTTTGTGTAAAAAAAGGCGGCCACACGGTGACCGCCTCTATCCAGGTCGAAGGGCTTTTCGACCTGAAGATGCCAGCTGCTGTTCCTACTCAAATTCAGAACAACAGCTATTTACCAAGGTACGCGGAGGGCGAGCGGTCCTCCCCATGTCCCAATTCTGACATGATGGCGGATTTCTCTGCTCCTTCCGCGTCCCGCTCTCTGGCGTAACTGTGCCGTTCGCCGTGCATGTTGGCACCGGCGGCACGGGTTCCGCAGCATTCGCGCCACAGATTTCTCTGGGCGTCGTAGGCCTGTTTCAGGCTCATATCCGGTGGAATGATCCGGCCTGTTCCCGAGCCCACGTCCCTGGCCGTTTCAGCGACAGCTTGAAGGGCTTTGATCTGGGCTTCGGTTCTGGCTTCCAATTCACGGGGGCGTCCACCCTTGGCCCCTTCGATTGTCAGATACTGCTTGCCGTTTCTGACTTCCACCTTGCTGCTCATCAGTGATTCCTTGGCACGCAGTCCGAACGCGACCCGCAGACCGTCGGCTGCCCTGACCATTTGGGCAATCTTGTCACCCTGGTCGGCGCGGACCGCTATCGCCTGTCGCACCTCGACGAGGCGCTCATGGTTCACCGCCTGCGGGTTGATCCGGTCCCGCTGGATGCCGTAGCCGGCATTGTGCCGTTCAACGATATTCTGTTTGCCGATGGCTGCGGCGATCACCCGCACGGCAGTCATCTTGTCCGCCATGGTGGAGGATGACAATCCCCGCTCATGCAGACTGTTCACATAGGACTGGATATGTCCCGGTTTGAGATGGTCGATCCGCTCCAGTCCGTAGCTGGATGCTACGTGCCGGGCGAACTCTTTGGTGTTTGATAGCAGTTTCTCCCTGGTCAAACTCGACTTTGACCAATCCTTCCCGATCCTGGCCAGCGCCTGGCTGGTAAGACTTTCGTGCTTCCCCATACATACACCTCCTTGATCGGCGCATACGTTGGCGCCATTTTTTTGTTGAGTGTAGGCAGGGCCTGTCCGGGGCGGACAGGGCGGTGCGGTAGCATGGCCCGTGGGCGTATGCACCGTTCCGGCTCCGACGTTAAAATCGTCCCGGAGGACGATTTCGTGCTGACGCACGAAGGTCGGTCCCGACGATCCATCGCAATGGATCGACGTACTGGAGGGAGGAGATTGCAGCGGGGGAAGGTGGAGTGTGTGACGGTGGTGCTGCTTCCGTCGCTGGGGTGTCGCGTGCTGAAGTCGGACGTTTTGTCGGGAAATTGCTGGGTTGGCGGCGTGTCTCTTGCTACCCGGCTTGACGCCGGCAAGAGACACGCCGTGTGGTGGACTGATTGCCGCGGTGGTCTATATGAAAAAACCCGTTTCAGCTCGATGGCTGAAACAGGTTTCAGTGCGGTGGTCAGTCAGGCGCTGGACGCACCTGTGGCGTTGTGTTTAAGGTCGCCTCTGCCCGAGGTAACGACAATTAAGGTTAGTTGCTGTCTCGTACTACCAGCACGTTGGTCTGACGTCCCTGCCGTATCAAAGCCGATACGGTGCGGTACTGACGTCACTCAAAGTTCACCGGGAAAGGGGCGTGAATGTGCCGATCTTTCCCTGAATAGTTCATCCCTGCCGGGGTCATTTCGATTCCGGGCTATCCGGAAAAGTCTGTCCGGGGCTCTAAGGCCGCGCGGAGTCTCTTCTTTGAAGAGTCTACAATATGGTTTGAAGATAGCTGAAGAGAAAAGCGGCGTCAAGAAATAAATGGCAGGTAACTAGCTGATAATGCTGATTTTAAAGGATGCTGTTTTGGATGCTTTTTAGGGTGCTAAAGGTACCCCCAAAATGGTGCCTTATTCGCCACCAAGCAAAAAAGGGAATTTTTATGCTCCAATATGGCACCCAGAATGAGCCATGTACAAAATCGCCTAGAGGTTGCCGTAGAGGTTGCTGTATCAATTTTAGACAAACAAAAAGGGCTGCAAAACATCTGCAACCCTTTGTTTTAATTGGCGTCCCCGAGACGATTCGAACGTCCGACCCCTTCCTTAGGAGGGAAGTGCTCTATCCTGCTGAGCTACGGGGACAGGAATTGAAATATATAGCGCACCAAGACCCGTTTTGCAAGGGGTTTCCCCGCGCTCAGTCAAAGGTGAGGAGGGAATGGACCTTTCCCTTTGGCAGCTTTTGCCGGCCGTGCAGGAAGTTGAGTTCGGTCATGAAGCAGCACTCCACCAGGTCGCCCCCCATCTGCTGCACCATGTCCACCACCGCAGCCATGGTGCCGCCGGTGGCCAGCACGTCATCGGCCAGCAGGACCTTCTCGCCAGGCTTGATGGCATCGGTATGGATCTCCAGGGTGTCGGTGCCGTACTCAAGGTCATAGGTCTTCTTGAACGTTTCGGCGGGCAGCTTGCCCGGCTTGCGGACGAGGACCACACCGGCGCCCAGCTTGTAGGCCAGGGCAGCGCCGATAATAAAACCGCGGGCCTCGACGCCGACCACCTTGTCGACGTGCTGACCGATATAGCGGTGGGCCAGCAGGTCAACCATCCGCTGGAACGACTTGGCGTCCGCCAGCAGGGTAGTGATGTCCTTGAAGATGATCCCTTTTTTGGGGAAATCCGGAATGTCGCGAATGATGCTCTTCAGATCGTCCATGCCCTCTCCTTGCCTATTTCGTTTCCATACGTGACTTTGCCTGCGCTTCGGCAGTTTCGGCCAGTTTGGTCAGCTTGTCCTTGGTCTTTGCCTCGATCTGCCTGATCCGTTCCCTGGTAACGTTATAGTTCCTGCCGATCATGTCCAGGGTCTGTGACTCCGCATCCTCCAACCCATAGCGGAGCTTCAGGATATCCCGCTCCTTCTGGTCGAACTCGCCGAGCCACTTCTCCACCATCTCAAACTTGTACTTGTTGTCGATCAGCTCTTCCGGCGAGACGTTGTTGCTGTCTT
Source organism: Deltaproteobacteria bacterium (assembly GCA_021849045.1). GTDB lineage: Bacteria > Desulfobacterota > Desulfuromonadia > Geobacterales > DSM-12255 > Geomobilibacter. Next base: position 6,674 of record JAJZTK010000077.1, read on the forward strand.
CGATGGTATCGATCAGGAAGTAGTCGTTATTCTCACCCATCGGCCGCTCGATGGAATAGGTCTTCTTGAGCAGGACCATAAGCCGGCGGACATAGGCCGGGTTGGAATCCATGGCCGTAGCCACCTCTTTCACCGAGGGCTCCCGGTTCATTTTCTGCATCTGCTCGCGGGTTACCTTGAGCATCTTGTTGATGTCGTCGGAGACATGCACCGGCAGGCGGATGGTCCGGGACTGGTTGACCAGTGCCCGTTCGATGGACTGCCGGATCCACCAGGTGGCATAGGTGGAGAAACGGCACTCCTTGGAGAGCTTGAACCGCTCTACCGCCTTGATGAGCCCCATGTTTCCCTCTTCGATCAGGTCGAGGAAAGGAAGCCCGCGGTTGATGTACCGCTTGGCGATCTTCACCACGAGACGCAGATTGGATTCGATCATCTTGTCCCGTGCCGCTTTTTCACCAAGGGCGATCCGGCCCGCCAACTCTTTCTCCTCGTCGGCGGTCAGGAGCTTGGTCTTCTGGATGTCGCGCAGATAAAGCTTGATGGCGTCATCGAAGTGCTCCTCGACCGGAGCACGGACCTCTTCCTCCTCTTCCAGCTCTTCCTCTTCGGCCGCCAGTGCCTCGGGGTCGGGCTCAAGGAAATCGTCCGTCTGATCCGCCTGGGGCTCTTCACCGTTTTCTATCGAAAGATCTTCGTTATCCATTGGCAACTCCGGTTTCATTGATCCTCAGAACCCCAACCATACTTTCCCACCAGCCGCACGAACCGGCACCCCACCGACTGTTCCTGGACAATGGTGCCGTCTTCCCGTTTCCTGATTCTGATCAGTACCTGCGAGTACAGGTCTCCCACCGGGATCACCAGCCTGCCGCCGGGTGTCAGCTGATCGACGAGCCCCGGCGGAATGGACGGGGAGCCGGCGGTGACCATGATGGCGTCAAAGGGGGCCTCATTCTCCCAGCCAAGGGTACCGTCATCCACCTTCACGTTGACATTGGCGTATCCCAGGCTGTCGAGCACCTTGCGGGCCTTGCTGGCCAGGGGGACAATCCGTTCAACGGTATAGACCCTATCCGCCAGGAGCGACAGGATCGCTGCCTGATACCCGGAACCGGTGCCGATCTCCAGGACCTTTTCCCGGCCGGTCAACTCCAGGAGTTCGGTCATCAGGGCTACCATGTAGGGCTGGGAAATAGTCTGCTTCCCACCGATGGGGAGGGGGGAGTCGCTGTAGGCCTGAGCCGACATCGCTTCTTCCACGAACAGGTGGCGGGGAACCTTCAGTATGGCGTCGATCACCCGGCGATCCTTGATGCCGCGGCCGACGATCTGGGTTTCCACCATCCGTTTTCTGGCGATGTCAAAGTTCATAAAATCACACTGCTTCCCGAAATTCGACAGACTATAGCAAATGGGTCGGGTAAAGTCTACATTCCGGTTAAGGGCCATTCCTTAAGGGCGGCAAAGGATTGATAGTTGGTCAGGTCCAGGTGCAGCGGGGTAATGGAGACATGCCCCCTGGAGACCGCGGCAAAATCGGTCCCCTCGATATCGTGGAAATTCAGCTCAGAGGTGCCGATCCAATAATAGTTGCGCCCACGGGGATCCACCTTGTCCACGATGGTGCCTTCGTAGCGGCGTTTTCCCTGGGCCGTGATCAACGGCTTCAGGAGTCGTTCCATGGGCAGGTCGGGAACGTTCAGATTCAGGAAGGTGTCGCGGGGGAGCCCGTGCTGCGAAACCTTCTGCAGCAATGTTGCGGCCCAGTGCGCTGCCGCGGGATAGTTTTCCCCGCCGCCATCGGTCACCAGGGAGACGGCAATGGCGGGAATCCCCATCAGGGTCGCTTCCCGTGCCCCGGCCACGGTTCCGGAGTAGATGACGTCATCTCCCAGGTTCCCGCCACGATTGATTCCGGAAACCACCACGTCCGGGTGAAAGTCAAGAAGACTGTGGACTCCCAGATTGACGCAATCCGCTGGGGTACCGTCCACCGCGAACCAGTTGGAAGCGATCTGCTCTGCCCTGAGTGGATGATGCAGGGTCAGGGCGTGCCCGACGGCGCTGCGTTCCCGGTCAGGAGCCACCACGGCTACTTCGCCCAGGTGGGCCAGCCCTTCGGCAAGCGCCCGGATGCCCGGCGCCTGAATGCCGTCGTCGTTGGTAATCAGAATCCTCACACCGTTCCTCCATCGTTAACTTGCATCGTAAGCGGTCCACCGGATACGGGAATACGGGCAGGGACAAAATGCTCCTTGCCCCAGGCAAGGAGCTCGACAGGAGGGGCCGCGTACAGATCAGCAGGCAGTTCCTGACCGAGAAAGCTGAGTGCGACCGCCACCAACCACCCTCCTGACCGCGCCGTGTCAACCCCTTGGGGAATGGAGACGGCGTTGTCCCGCTTGGAAAGCTTCCCCCCACCCGGAGCGGCTACCAGCGGCAGGTGGGAGTAGGATGGCTGACTGAAGCCCAGAAGCCGCTGCAAGAAGATCTGCCGCGGGGTCGATGCCAGAAGGTCCGCCCCTCTCACTACCTGGGTGACTCCCATCGCGTCATCGTCGACCACCACTGCCAGGTGGTAGGCGAACGGTCCGTCGGCGCGTTTCACCACGAAATCGCCGCAGATGGTCGCCAGATTCTGGCACTGCTCTCCCATAACCCCATCCGAAAAGGTTATCGTTTCGTCCGGCACCCGTACCCGGAAGGCGCGGGGCAGTTTGCCCGCACCGAGCCCTGACCGGCACCGGCCCGGATACGGCAGTTCGCTGTCACCGTGGGGGGCGGATGCGAGCCGGGCGATCTCGGCACGGGAACAGCCACAGGGATAGACGACCCCCAGAGCTGCAAGCCGATCCAGGGCTGCCTGGTAATACGGTTCGCGGCGGCTCTGCCATACCACCTCCCCGTCCCAGTGGAGGCCAAGCAGTTCCAGGGTGCGCAGGATATCATCGGCCATCCCCGGCACGACCCGTGGTTGGTCCAGGTCCTCCATGCGCATCAGCCATCGGCCGCCTTTCCGTTTTGCCAGGAGATAGCTGCCGACAGCCGCAACCAGCGACCCGAGGTGCAACGGCCCGGTGGGAGATGGCGCGAACCGGCCGACAACCGGCGTCTTACTGGCTTCCGGCTTGATGCTCACTGCGTGAAGCCCGGATCAGTCGACAAACGAACAGCAGTAGTCGGCAAGCGTCTTCACCCGCATGGTGAATTTGGAATTTGCCGGCACGTCGAACGACTGCCCTTCCCGAATCTGGCGCCATTCCAGGGTCCCGGGCAGGAGTACGTCCAGGTCGCCGGCAAGGATCTCCATGATCTCGGCGCTGGAGGTGGTGAACTCGTACTCTCCCGGCAGCATGATCCCCAGGGTCTTCTTGCTGCCATCCGGAAAAACGACGGTACGACTGGTCACCCCGCCGTTGAAAAAGACGTTCGCCTTGCGGATTACGGTTACGTTGGTGAATTCGGACATATGTCTCCTCCTTGATGTCGTAATTTGTGTACACGTTAAATAGAATGGCTGACAGGTGCTGTCAACAAAAACCCTTACTGCCGCCGGGTGGCACCCCTTGACCGGTGTGGTATAGTTCCATTGCCGCACGTCATCAAGAATGGGGATCATATCAATGAGCCTGCCTTCGCAACTGCGCAAAGTCAGCGATACCGTCTGGGAACTGCCAATAACCTACCAGAAGGGGATGCTGGTTCCGGCCCGGATCATCGCCTCCGAGGGGCTCTTGGCCCGGATGGACGACGGTGTTTTTGCACAGATCGCCAACGTTGCCTGCCTTCCCGGTGTCGTGAAATACGTCTACTGCATGCCGGACGGCCATTGGGGATACGGTTTCCCCATCGGCGGCGTAGCAGCCATGGACCCGGCCACCGGCGTTATCTCCCCCGGTGGCATCGGCTTCGATATCAACTGCGGCATGCGTCTGGTTCTCACCAACCTCACCGAAGAGGAGGTCAGACCCCGCCTGCCTGAACTGGTGGACTATCTCTTTGCCCGCATCCCCACCGGAGTTGGCTGTACCGGCTTTGTCCGCTGCTCGCGCACCGAGTTCCGCAAGGTTCTGGAACAAGGCTCACGCTGGGCACTCGGCAAGGGGTACGCCTGGCCGGAGGATCTGGAGATGACCGAGGAGGGAGGATGCTTTGCCGGCGCCGACGCCGACGCCTGCAGCGACAAGGCTATCGAACGCGGCTACGACCAGATCGGCACCCTTGGCAGTGGCAACCACTACTGCGAGGTCCAGGTGGCACGGCCCGAAAATGTATTTGACCGGGAAAAGGCCGCCGCCTTTGGCATTACCATCCCCAACCAGGTGGTTATCATGTTCCACTGCGGCAGCCGGGGGTTCGGGCACCAGGTGGCCACCGACTATCTGCAGACTTTTCTCCGGGTGATGACCCCAAAGTACGGCATCAGCGTCCACGACCGGGAACTGGCCTGCGCGCCGTTCCGCTCACCCGAAGGAGAGGCGTACTTCTCGGCCATGAAGTGTGCGGTCAACATGGGGTTTGTCAACCGCCAGGTGATCCTGCACCGGCTCCGGGAGGTCTTCTCGCAGATTTTTCACCGTTCCCCGGAAGAACTGGGAATGGGGATGATCTACGATGTGGCCCACAACACCGCCAAACTGGAGACCCATCTGGTGGATGGGGCAACGCGGGAACTGCTGGTCCATCGCAAAGGGGCGACCCGCTCCTTCGGACCCGGGCAGGAAGGCATTCCAGAGCGGTACCGTGACTCAGGCCAGCCGGTCATCATCGGCGGCAGCATGGAGACCGGCTCCTATCTCCTGGCCGGCCAGGCAACCGCCAACACCACCTTTTTCACTACCGCCCACGGCAGCGGCCGGACCATGAGCCGCCACCAGGCCAAAAAGATGATCAAGGGGCAGAAGCTCCTGAGCGACATGGAGCAGCGCGGCATCTATGTGCGGACCGCTTCCTACGGCGGACTTGCCGAGGAGGCCGGTTTCGCCTATAAGAACATCGATGAAGTTGCCACGGCCACCGAACTGGCCGGGCTGAGCAAACGGGTGGTGAAGCTGGTGCCGATCGGGAATATTAAAGGATGACAGGTTGCTCAAAAACAGCCATCTCGCCGCCGTCCTCGAAAGCCCCTTGTGCGGCGTAGCGCTGTTTATGCCCGGTGTTTGGGTACTACGCCTCCGCGAGGCTTCCTGCGGGTGCGACGATCTGACTATTTTTGAGCAACCTTGGACTCTTCGTCCAGAGTAATTGCAATCCACTTTCCTTAGGGGGGATCGACCGTTATGTGCAAGAAGATATTTATCGCCGCCACCGGCCAGAACTGCGGTAAAACCACCATGAGCGTATCGTTGATGCATCTGGCCAGAAAGAAATACCAACGGGTAGGATTCATCAAACCGATCGGGCCGAAGATCGAGCTGTACGGTGACCTGATGGTGGACATGGACGCGGTGCTCATGGCAAAGACGTACGGGCTTGAGGAGGATATCACCCTCATGTCGCCGGTTGCCGTGCACAAGAATTTCACCCGGCAGGTCCTGAACGGGGAGATCGATGTCAAGGAGCTGGAGAAAAAGATCGTCGACACCGTACGCCAATTGGAAGACAAGTACGATTTTCTCATAATTGAGGGAGCCGGCCATGGCGGCGTCGGGTCGGTGCTCGGATTGAGCAACGCCCGTGTGGCCTCCCTGTTGAACGCCCCGGTGGTCATCGTCTCGGACAGCGGCATCGGCAGCGTCATCGACGCGGTTAACCTCAACCTGGCCCTGTACGAGAAGGAAAAAGCGGAAGTCCGGGCCATACTGGTCAACAAGCTGCGCAGCGAAAAAAGGGACAAGATTCTCGACTACCTGAGGAAGGCCTTCATTCCCAGCGGAATCACAGTGGCCGGCGGTTTCAACTACACCCCCATCCTGGCCAACCCGACCCTTGCCCACGTCGCCAAACTCCTTGATCTCCCTCTGCGGGCGACTAATGGGGAACGCAGCCGGATCATCCACCACATCCAGATGGGAGCAGCCTCTTCCCAGCGGGTTGTCGACCACCTTCAGGAATCGACGCTGATTGTCGTCACCGGCTCCCGGGACGAACTCCTGGTTACCCTCTCCTCCCTCTACCATATCCCCGACTTCAAGGAAAAAATCACCGGCATGATCATCACCGGCAACACCCCGGTGTCCCGCATCACGCAGCAGATCGTCGACGACAGCGGTATTCCCTACATCCGCATCCTGCTGAGGACCTCGGATGTCTTCATGGCCCTCATGGATGACGTGGCCAAGATCACCATCGAGGACCAGGAAAAACTGAACTGGATCCGGGCAAATGCCGAGCACGACATCGACTTCGAGTCGCTGGACGCGCTCCTGTAGGTTCCGACCGTGCCATTCAGGTTCCTGGAGGATATCGCCATTGCCGATGTGGCCTTTTCGGCGTGGGGAGAGACGCGCGAAGAACTGTTCAGTGCAGCGGCCGAGGCGTTGCTTGCCACCATGGTGGAGGAATCGTCAGCCATTGAGCCTCACGACTGCGAGACCATCCGTATCGGGCATGACGAACTGGACCTGCTGCTCTTTGACTTCCTCAGTGAATTGGTTTTTCTCAAAGACGCCCGGCGACTACTGCTGCGTCCCTGTTCTCTGATGATCGAGGGGGTGGATGACGGCTATCGCCTGGAGGCGGTTATGAAGGGAGAGAGGATCGACCCCATCCGCCACCGACTGCTGGTGGATGTCAAGGGGGTGACGTTACACCGGCTGGCAGTCTCACTCGTCAACGGAAAATGGCAGGGTACCGTGGTGCTGGATATTTGAGGCCTGAATCCAATTTCATACAATCAACATAACAAAAGTCTCTACTCCCCCATCACCCGCCTGATCCGTTCCGCCGTCACCGGGTGCGAGGAGAAATAGTCGTTCAACCGCCCCCCATCCTTCTCTTTCCCGCCGTTTCGCCGGTCATGCTCCGCCTGCAGCCGTGCAAGCATATCCGCATAGACCTTTGGCCGGATATTGCGCAGTTTCATAAAGGCAACGGCCGCATCGTCGGCCTCCCGCTCAAAGTCACGGGAGTACTTGGCATCGATCAGGGCAGTCGGCAGGGTAGCGGACAGTGAGGTAATGGAGAGGATGTCGCCGGTGATGGCGGCGATGAGAAGACCGGTGCCGGAGTTCTGCAGCACGTGCCGCAGGGCGTGGCGATAACGGACATGGCCGGCTTCGTGGGCCAGGACCGCGGCGATCTCGTCGTCGCTTCTGGCCAGCCTGACCATGCCGTCGGTGATAACGATGATTCCCGAAGGCAACGCAAAGGCGTTGGCGCCAAGACGATCACTGGCACGAAATTCCAGCAGGTATTCCCGTCCGCCCGGCAGGTCCGGCTGCATGCGACGAAACAGGGCACCCACGGCCTGGCGGCGGTCGGCAGGCAGCTCTGACGGCTTCATGACCAACTTATCGAGCATGGCCAGGGTCTCGTTCCCCAACGTCCGTTCCGTGGCCGGCGGAACAGAGAGGGCCACATGTTTGGCCAGGGACGGGATACCATATTTGATGAAGCCGGCAAGGACTGCAACGGTGACCAGCAGAGAGAGAACAACCAGGAACAGGTTCCGCTCCCATCGATGAAGCAGCCGCTGAAACGATCCGATCCCTTCCCGCTCAAGCAGTTCATCGATGGAGGCATCGCTGATGACCTCGCACAGGGCACCATCAGGGAAACGGAGTGAACGGCGGACCTTTCCCACCGGCGGCGCGATGCTTATTCCAGTCAAAGGATAGTGACGATCAACGCCATCCCCCTGCAGATGCAGTTCTTCACCTTCGCGGACCAGAAAAACCGTCCGCCGCACCGAACTCCTGCCGTCGAAATAATAGCCGCGCACCTGCCTCATAACGCCACATCGACCCCGAAGATATCGCCGATCTCCTCGCCGGCCGAGCCAATCTCTCCGGGAGTGACGGCCATGAAGGTCTCAAGGTCGCCGGTTACCCGCAGCGCCAGACGTTCAAGCCGGTAACGGGTCAGGCGCACCGCTGCCCAAGGGATCAACAGCCCAAGGGAGATGAAGATCGCCACGGCACTGGAGAGATAGAGCCAGGCCATGTCCCGTACCCGCAGACTGCTGACGAACCGGTTGTCCCTGATCCTGGTGGAATTCCAGGTCAGGTTGGCCAGCTCGGTCTGGACATAGATGGCAAAGTAGAGATAGATCAGGTTTATGGCGAGGAAAGCGGCCGCCACCAGGAAGCCGACCCCGCGTTTGACGGTTTCTCTGCCGGCCTTGCCGTTGTCGAAGAGAAGCGGGGAAAACTCCCGGACCGTGGCGGAGAGGAAGTAGGCAGCGGCACCAATGGCGAGGATGAGCAGGAAAAACCAGCCGGCAGCCTTGAGGAATACCAGGTAATACTCCTTGACCGAAGCGTCGAAGGCAAAGCTGCTCCGGCCGTATTCGCTGTTCTCCACCAGGAACCGTTTCTGGCGGTAGACGATATACGGGAACAGAAAACCGAGGGTGAACGGCAGCAGGATCGGCAGCCCGGCAAAGACCAGGTACGCCTCATCGTACTTTGGGACGAAATTGAAACGGATGTTGCGGTGTGCCGAATTGCGCTGGTTGAACATCTTCGAGCGGACGATCAGCCACGGCATGGCAGCGAAAAAGACCATGCCCAGCGTGCTGGCAAGGAGCGGACTCACCCTGGTGCCGATTGTGTAGAGGATGAAAAATGCGGCGCCGATCAGCCAGCCCCGGAACAGAGCCATGGGATCGGCAAGGTAGTCGAACGTGGCGCCGCCCAGTTGGGTACAGCCGTAGAAATAACGCCGCTTGCGCACCTTGGCCCAGGCCGAATAGATCCCCAGGGTGACGATCTTGAGCAGGGTATTGACGATCCAGATGCCGAAATATTCCCGGGCCGTGCCGGCAAATGAGAATCGGAGCAGACGTGGAGAGCGTGGCTGCGGGGAAACCGGCGGCACAGGCAATGGCTCTGCAGCAACCGGTTCAACCTTTCGCAGGGCAGCGTTCAGGGGAAAACCGTGCCGGCACTTGGGACAGGTTGCCCGTTCGACTCCGGCAGGGATTGCTCCCTCCTCCATCTCTCTGCTAAAGCCGCAGTGTGGACAGGTTATAGAAATGCGTGCCATCAGTCTCCCATCGAGTCAGTACCCTGGAACATTATATTTAATGCATTGCTGATTTTGTAGGTTGGGTTAGGCGGGTGTATGCCGTAACCCAACATGACCAAGCTGGCAACATTCGAGGCTGTTGGGTTACGCGATGAGGCCGCTAACCCAACCTACGAGAAAATATGAGTTACAAGGTACTAAGGATGCCGTAACGAGTATCAAACTCTTCGGCGCGAACCCGGATCGCTGAAGGGATCAGGCGATCCCTGCCAGTTCGAGTCTGCCCCCCCAGCGGCGCACCAGCTCTTCGCGCAACCTGCCATGTTCCGGTCGGAGCAGCTCGGGGTCCTGTTCGACCAGGCTAAAGGCCTCCTTGCGGGCTTCTTCCAGAATGCGACCGTCGCGCAGGATATTGGCGATGCGGAAATCGGGAAGTCCGGCCTGACGGGTACCGAGGAAATCGCCCGGACCACGGATTTCCAGATCCGCCTCGGCGATCCTGAAGCCATCGCTTGTCTCCTCCATGACCCGCAAACGCTTAATGCCGTCTTCAGAAAGACGATCGGAAGCGAGCAGGAGGCAACGGGAGCGGTGACTGCCCCGCCCCACCCTGCCCCGCAGCTGATGCAGCTGGGAAAGGCCGAACCGCTCGGCATGCTCGATGACAATCACCGTGGCATTGGGGACGTCAATCCCCACCTCGATGACCGTGGTCGCTACCAGCAGTTGGAGTTCTCCGGTCTTGAAGGAGCGCATGACCGCCTCTTTCTCCCCGGGGCGCATCCTGCCGTGGAGGAGTCCCACCCGGAGTTCGGGGAAAATTTCGCTCTGCAGGTGTTCGGCCATCTGGGTGGCAGCTTTCAGCTCCGACGTTTCCGTTTCTTCCACCAACGGACAGATCAGGTAGGCCTGGCGACCGGCCCGCACCTCCTCCCGGATGATACCGTAAACCTGGTGGCGGCGCGACTCGGTGACTATCCGGGTCTCAACGGGAGTACGGCCCGGCGGGAGTTCATCGATGACCGACAGGGAAAGGTCGCCGAAGACGGTCATGGCCAGGGTCCTTGGGATGGGAGTGGCGGTCATGACCAGGATGTCCGGGTTCTCCCCCTTTTTGCGCAACACGCCCCGCTGGACCACGCCGAAGCGGTGCTGCTCGTCGATGATTCCGAGGCCGAGGTGCTGGAATGTCACCTTTCCCTGGATGACCGCGTGGGTGCCGATGACGATACTGGCGCTGCCATCCTCCACCTGCGTCAGTACCGCGGCCCGCGCCTTCCCCTTCAGCCCCGCGGTCAGAAGCACGGTCCGGATACCCAGGGCATCGCACCAGCCATGGATATTCAGATAGTGCTGTTCGGCAAGGATCTCGGTCGGCGCCATGATGGCCACCTGGTAACCGTTCTCCACCGAAACCAGGGCTGCCATGAGCGCCACCAGGGTCTTCCCGCTCCCCACGTCCCCCTGCACCAGCCGATGCATCGGGTGGGGCGTCATCATCTCCTCCTTGATCTCGGAAAGCACCCGGCGCTGGGCGCTTGTGAGGGAAAAGGGGAGCATCTTCAGCAAAGGCTTGGTATAGCGGTGGGTAACCTGGAACGGGATGCCCGCCTCCAGGGTGAAACCGCGGCGCTTGAGGGCCAAACCCAGTTCCAGGAAAAAGAACTCGTCGAACACCAGCGAGCGATGGGCCGGAGTGGCGCCGCGATTCAGGCGCTCCGGCTCAGCCTCTGGAGAAGGAAGGTGGACCTCCTGCAACGCCTGGGCAAGGGGGAGGAGCCGCTGACGGGCAATGATCTCCCGGTCCAGGACCGTGACGACATTGACTGCGAACTGCCCCACCACCCCCTGCATGATCTTTCGCATGGTCCGCTGCTGCACCCCTTCGGTCAAGGGATAGACCGGCACTATCCGGCCGAAGTTCGCCGGTTCCCGGGCCATGACCGCGGCCACCTCCTCGCCTTCGGCCAGCCATTCCACCTCCGGGTGGTGCACCTCTTTCTGGAAACCGAACTGGGCAACCTCGCCGGTGAATATGGCCCGACGGCCCTGCTTCCAGGTCCGCTTCATCCAGACGGCAACAAAGTTGAACCACTTGAGGGAAACGCTGCCGCTATCGTCCCGGACAATGACCTCGAAGTAATTCCTTCCACCCTTGGTGGTAAGCGCCTCAGCACTGACGATGGTCCCGGTGAACAGTTCGGTGCAGCCGGGGCGCAATTGTGCAACGGGGCGCAACTCCCGCCGGTCCTCGTAGCGGTTGGGAAGCAGGTAGAGGGCGTCCTCCACCGTGGTGATCCCTTTCCTGGCCAACGCCTCGGCCAGTTTGGGACCGACCCCTTTGATGAACTGGACCGGGGTGGAGAGGTTTCTGCGATTGATTGACTCCTGGAGTGACGGAACAGCCGCCGGCGCCCGGGTAAGCAGCAGCCTCCCCTCGCCGTCCGGCTCTACGGAGAGGCGGTCTCCGGGCGAAAGTCCGAGGGTGGCAATCAGTTCATCGGTAAGGGTCAGCGAGTTCTTGTCGGAAAGGGTGATGATGGGCATGTGAATATGTCTCCGCCGGAGTTCCGGCGATAGTACCATTCAATTATCGGTCTTTGTAAGAAATTTTACAGGTACCGGTTTGCCAAACAGTGACTTAACACACCAAGAAGAGGAAGCATCTTGGCAAACGGCGTTACAAACAATACCGGTCAACCTTCATTAACGGGTTGAGTTTCCCTCGTTAATTGGGTATAACGGCACAATTCAAGCTTCACGGGGTGACTGGATGGCAGGCGACACCAGAAAATCGACAGTATCAATAAGACGGTGGTTACCGTTGTCACTCGGCTTGTTCGGAATATTCCTCCCCCTCCTCCCTGCCACCGCACATGAAACGGTACGGATCGAAAAACCGACTGTTGTGGAGACGGAAAACTCGTCAGACAATGCATCCAACAAAGAACTGCTCCTTTTCTGGGAAGAGAAGGAGCTCTACGTTGAGAGCGCTACGCGGGTCGAGAAATCGCTCGACGAGACCGCGGAGAACATCTCCGTGGTGACGGCCAAAGATATCGAGCAGATGAACGCCCATACCGTGGCCGAGGTCCTGAAACGGGTGCCGGGGCTCTTTGTCGATACCCTTGTGCAGGATTTCGGGAGTTTGTCGTCCATCTCGATCCAGGGGTCTGAGCCACGGCACGTGCTGGTGCTCCTGGACGGCGTGACCTGGAACCTCCTTGGCGAGGGGACGGCGGAGACCTCCACCATCCCGGTCCGGATCATCGACCGGATCGAGATCGTCAAGGGACCGGCCTCGTCGGCCTGGGGATCGGCCCTGGGAGGGGTGGTCAACATCATCACGAAGAGCAGCGGCGACACCACCATGCCAAAGGGGGCACTCAGCGTCTCCTACGGCGAAAAGAACACCCAGGACTATGGCGCCGAACTGTCCGGCAAGGGCGGGCCGGTCGGCTATTATCTCCAAGCCGGACGACAGAAGTCGGCCGGCCTACGCAAAAACCGGGCTTTCGATAACGACTCCCTCTACGGCAAGGTGAGCATCGCCCCGAGCCGGGACCTGAACCTGCAGTTCACCATCGGCTACAGCGACCCGCAAGAGGAGTCCGGGGACCTGGTCATCCCTCGGATCGCGGTCAGAGCGAAGACCAGGCTCTCCACCCTGCATGCCACCGGCAACATCGACTACCGCCTGTCGCCGGAGTGGTCGGTAAAGGGATCGGCCTACGCCCTGCGGCAGCGGTTCGATAACCTGACCGACTTCATCACTCCCAGCGCGCTTTATAAGGAGCTGGTCAACGAGGAGCGGACCGTGGGGGGGAGCATCAGGCTGACCTACAGCGGTGCCAGCCAGAGCGCGGTGGTCGGCGTGGACGCAAGCCGCGGCATCACCGACCAGACCAACATTTATGGCCCCTTCCTTCAGGTCCGCGGCGCGCCGGCCAGCGAATCGTTCAGCCCGAGCATCACCAAGTGGGCACTCTTTGCCAACGACACGATCAGTTACGGCAGGCTGGCCGTCACCCCGGGGGTCCGCCTCGACCGCAATAACGTGAGCGGCTACTTTTTCAGTCCGAGCCTGGGGCTAGCCTACGAACTGGGGGACCGGACCGTGGCCAGGGCGTCTGTGGCCAGGGGGTTCACCTCCCCC
>JAJZTK010000078.1 GCA_021849045.1 Deltaproteobacteria bacterium
GCACATCGTACATCTTGTCGTAGCCGCTCCCCTCTCGCTCCATCAGCTTCAGGTCGTGGAAGACCCGGGCCAGGTGTTCGTTACGGCGCACCGTAGTGTGCAGCAGGTTCTGGGGCGTGACTCCCAACGGCAAGAGCCCCGGGTTCACCACCTCCAGCCGGTCCGGGTGGAGGTTCAGGAAGATATCGCCCCGCTGTGTGTAGGGGCGATGCACCAGGGCGTTCACCAGCAGTTCGCGGACGACGATCTCGTCATAGAGCGGCACATGCTGGCGAAAGAGGCCGTCCGGGAGCTCGTAGCGCTCGCGGAAGTCCGGCACCTCCCGCCAGACCGCCTCGATCAGCTCCATCGGCGTAAGATCGTAGTCATCCCAGGTGATCTTGTTGACCTTCTTCCCCAGATCATCGTACTTGATGAACTGGATCACCGGCGCCGTGCCGAGCCGAGCCCGGTCCTGGCGGCGACCGACGCAAAGTACCCCCAGGTTGGTCAGCCACTCCCCCTGCGCCAGTTGGTAGTGGTCGAGCAACTCATCCTCGGTCTTTTCCTTCACCGACTCCTTCACCCGGTCCGAGGCCCGGATGCCGGCCACAAAGGCCGCCAGCTTCTGAGGGTCGGTCTCGCTCCGGGAAACGTGCAGGGTTGTCTGGGTTTCCCACGGCAACGCGGACCGCTCCGCGGCCAGCCGCATCACCTCGTCCCCCACCACCGGCTTGCTCTCGTCCGAGACCCGCAGGAAATAGTGGCCATCGGGGGTCGAGGCCACGGCAAGGGCGCGGGGTATGCGCAGCTCCAGGTATTCACCGCCGTTGTCGGCCCGGCGAATCTCCGGCAGTACGGTGACATTCACCGTCCGCTCCCCCAGCTTGCGGCGGACCAGGTCGGGCAGCCCCGGATCGATACGTTGCACCGCATCCGGCAGGTCGGCATCGTTTTCGATGCCGATCAGGAGGCGCCCGCCTTGGGCATTGGCAAAGGCGATGCAGTCCTTGGCGATCTCCTTCCAGTTTGCCGTTGTGCCGGTGACGGCCCGCAACGACTTCTTGTCAAAGAGTTGACCTTCCTGGCTCATGCGGCAACCTCCTTGGGTACGACAATGCGGTTCACGTCCAGCACTCCGGACATCAGTTTGGGGAGGAGCATGTCGCGGGCTTGCATCAATATACGGTTGTAATTTGTCAGTGATTGCACCTGTTCAAACATATCTTTCACATTGTCTTCGAAGTGTTGCAATACAGCCGCAGGCGGTTGCAATACAAAGAATTGGTCAAAGCACTTCGGGTTGACTCGCTGTCGCCCGTCAGAACCGGCCATGCTACGAATAGCATGCTCACGGAAAGACTCACTACGTGCAAGGCAATATATCCAGTAGGGATTGACCGTGCGAGATCGAAGCACTATGAACTCGGTAGAACCGCTGGCAGCAGCTTCATTATCTTCAAGGAACTGAACGAAGCCGGTCTTCCCGTTTTCGATACAAGGGGTGATTCTCGCCAGAAGGGTATCACCGTTACGGAATTTGGCCCCACCGGTTATCAGCCTGGCTTCAGAGACATCGATTAGCATTGAGTCTGTGGAAAGAGCCTCCATTCCTACAAAAGGCCTGACGACATCCTTTGGGAATGCAGTCTTTGGATTGCAATCAACCATCTCTGTTAGCGGTTTACGATCCCAGCCATTCGGCACACCGTCGCTGAACGGCACGGTCTCATGCCCTGGAAAGCGTAGACTTACGAACCACTCGCGATACAGCAGGCGAGCTGATTCTTCCAGCAGCTGGATGCGGCGCTGGTTGGCGGCGATGAGGTCGTCGTAGACTGATAGTAGATCACGAACTTTAATTTGCACTTCGATAGGAGGACGATGGACGAGTATTCTCTTCAGTTCGCTTCCTCGAATCCCCTTCACAGTCACACCATTCACGATGGCCATGACTCTGGAGCGTCCTACAGATGACTTGAAGTAATAGAAATAGAATTGTGGGTCGGCAACCTCCTGATTAAGTCGGACCCTGATGATCGAAGACTCGAAGGTCATAGGCTGAGTTGGTTTATGGACAAGAGAGCACTTGCCTGCACCTTCTTCGACTAAGGAACGACGGCCGAAAAGGAGGTCACCATCAAGCAGGGAAGACTTCTCCATCTCACGGTCTGTCAGTTGGATCAAATTCATCGGTTGATCTCCGATCCGATCAAAGCCGAATAACTCCCCCATGTTGACCACCCGGACCCCTGAGCCATGAAATTCCTTGGCTTTATAGACACCATTCCGGCTGTCTTCGGCATATAGCTCTTCAAATTCCACTTCCTGCCTGCTCATAAAATGAGTTCCCTAAAATTCACCCGAATCCGCTCAGCCAGCATCACGGTCTTCTCGTTTAGCTCTTCCAGTTCGGTGTGGATCTCGGCCAGCCGCTCCTGAAAGTCGTCCTCATCCTCTTCCGACGGTGCCGCTACCCCGACGTACCGCCCCGGTGTCAGGCTGTAGTCACTGGCTGCAATGTCGGCACGGGGAACGACCTTGCAGAGACCCGGCACATCGGCATAGACGGCATCGGGGAAGCGATGGTGCAGCCCGTGCACCTGGCCAATGAAATACGCCGCCTGCTTGAGAGCTTCCAGGGCCAGGTCACGGACGGTCGGCTCTTCGTCCTTCTTCTGGTCTGCCGCTATCAGTGCCCGCTTCAGTTCACGGGCTCGCTTGTTGTCGTAGGCATCCGCCTTGCGGGCCGACAGGCTCTTTTCCGCCGTATCCAGCAGTTTCAGCCAGAGCTTGTGGCGGGTCTCGACCTCCTTCTGCGTCCCCTTCAGCAGCGGCGCAAGCATGTTCAGTCCGGCCTGAAGAGCACACTGCCCGGCATGGGTGCTCAGATCAGCGACGGCGATTGTCTCGCGAGCTTTGGCAGCCTGGGACAGCAGGTCGGTCACATGCTTACCGATGGCAACGGTTTGCTCCCCGGCGGCCTTCAGTTCGACCCGGTAGGCGACAAGCTGCGCCTCGGTGATCTGCTCTTCCACCGGCACGTCTTTGTTCAGCTCAGCCAGCTTCACCTTCTCAGCGAAGGTGGTCAGCAGGACGGCCAGCTCCTGCACCGTTTCTCCGTCCGTGGCAAGTCGTGACGGCAGTAAGGCCAACCATTCATCCACCCGGCGCTGATATGAGGCTACCAGCTCGACGAACTTTTCCTGCTCTCCCCGGTACAGCCAGGTAATGGCAGTCACGTTGGCCAACTGCTCTTCGGTGAAGATGTGCGACCGGGCAGAGACGACATGGTAGACATTGCGGGCGTCGATCATCAACACCGTATCGAGGCGCTCTTCGGGCTTGCCCTTGTCGAAGAACCAGAGGGTGCAAGGGAGGCTGCGGGTGTAGAAGAACTTGGGGCCGATGGCAATCATCACATCCACGTGGCCGGTCTCCACCAGTTTTTGGCGGATGTCCTTGTCCTTGTTGCCCGCGTCCGACGCCGACGAGGCCATGACAAAGCCGGCCCGGCCGGTGTCGTTCAGGTACGAGTAGAAGTACTGGATCCAGAGGCTGTTGGCGTTGGAGATGGACTCCCCTGCCTCCTTCTTCTTGTCCTTGGTCACCGATTTTATTCCCGGCAGACCAAAGGGAAGTCGGCCCCCTTCTCCGACCTGGCTTTTCACCTTGCTGACGCTGACGTTATCCACATTGAAAGGTGGATTTGCCATAACGAAGTCGCACCGGCCCACCAGGGCGTGATGGTCTTCGTAGAAGGTATTGCCCTGAAGAATCTTACCGTCCAGTCCGTGCACGGTCAGGTTCATCCGGGCGAGCTTGGTGTTAGTATCGGACTTCTCCTGGCCGAAGAAGGTCACTTTGTCGTTGGGATTCTGGTGGCGCACTTCCTCGATGAAGTGGCCGGACTGCACGAACATGCCCGCAGAGCCGACCGCCGGGTCGAGGATGATGCCGTGATCCGGCTCGATGACGTTGACGATCATCCGGACGAGCGATGGAGGCGTGAAGAACTCGCCACCCTCCTGGGCGCCGCTCTGGGCAAATTTGTTGAGGAAGTATTCGTAGATGCGGCCGAAGACGTCGCCGGTCGCTTTCTTCAGGGAGTCCCGGCTGAAGATCTTGAGGAGCTCCGCCAGCAGGTCCGGCTCGAAGGCGGTAAAGCCGCGTGGCAGCGCTCCCTTGAGGACCTCGTATTCATTTTCGATCAGCTCCATCGCGTCATCGATGACCTGACCGACATTCTTTCCCTGGGGAAGGTCTGCCAGGTAATCGAAGCGCGCCTCTTCCGGCAGGTACATGGCAGCCTTGCCCTGAAACTCCAGCTTGATCAGGGACTCGCGTTGCGCGGCCGGCACCTGGGCGGGGATGGATTTCTCGATATCTCCCAGGTAAGCCTTGAAACGGTTGTCCGCGTGTCGCAGGAAGATCAGCCCGAGTACCGGCATGGAGTATTCGGCAGCGGTCAGCTTGGAGTTAGCGCGCAGCTGGTCGGCGGCTTCCCAGAGTTCTGTTTCTATCTGATGGGTATTCATTGTATCCCTTTGGGCCAAATCTTATTCGTCGAACAGGTTGCCAAACACCGCTTCCATTTTCCGCCGCGTTTCCAGGGCTATTCCCCGTGTCCCCTTCAGCTTGCCGTCGATCAGGTCGGCAACAATCCTCTGATGCAGGCCGTTTTTGTTGGACCAGGAGTTTACCGTCTCCCCCATATCCACAAGCTTATGCTGAATTGCCTTCTTCCGTTGTCCCTTGTCCATAGCACACCTTGGGTCTTAGGATACTCTCATTCCGCTCGCCATACTACTCTTGCTTAGAGTGCATGTCAAACGATTGCCGTACTGGCCGCACGGCCAGTTTTACCAATCCTGGCGGCATCTCAAAATGGTGACAGTACGAAAAAAAGAAAAAGGCCTGTCCCGCCATCCAGATATCTCTCGGGCTGAATGTATGGCCGGGACTATGACTGTGTCGGAAAAATGACATCTGAGTCGAAAAGCTGACAGTCTTGAGCCCCCGGCTTCAACAAAAAACCCAACCAATACGGAGGGGCTTTTTTGTCAGGGCTTAGACCGCTTGTTCCTTAAGCCCCACGTCAAACAGTAACTTTTGGAGGCCAGCACCAAGGTTTCGGCGTCGCTGGCCTTGGTTCTTCGCGGCAGCCAGCACTGCTGCGACTCCGCAAGGTTCCCTGTTGTAACAGCGAGAATACCAAGGATCAGCCAACCATCTCTACACAGACTGTTACAAAGCCTTTACGACCTGCATTCCTATCGAATGAAACTTGGCACGGAGCTAGCTATATCCATAATATATCAATTACAGGAGGTTATCATGGGTTGCGTAGCACGGCACGAAGGGTTTTCTCAGGTTTTCGTCTGGCTCGGCAAAACTGTCGGTGCTGATCGTATCGATGAATTTGTTGAGTCTATGCGCAAAAATTTTGGCATACGTGTTCAGTACCTGGAGGAAATCATCGTCGTCAGGCCAGTGGGAAAGTATGCGCCGGCGTGTCCTGACATGCCGGCTACCAGGACTGCCCTTTTCTTTGCTGTTCACGAAGAGGATCTTCACGAGGAATTCAGAATGCACCGTCTGAGAAATGGAATCATGTGGGTAGAAGCTGTTGCGACAAGCTACAATAAGAATCGGCATATGTATCCTGAATGGATTATGGATTATCGGTCGTACTAATCCATAACAGACTACATAAAAGCCCCTTTCCGGTTTGTCCGAAAAGGGGCTTTTTAATCCAGAACACCCCCACACCCTCGTCGTCAGCCGCGCACAGAATTGTCTGCCTTTGACAGCCACTTTGATCAAGTACGAGAGATATGTGTCCATCCCGCTCTCCTAAATTTTACTAATCTTTTCTACAACCTGCTTTGTTCTGCATCAAATGCAAGTCAACGGGAAAAAGAAACCTCCATTTGCTGATCTTCTTATGCTCGTGTCAAAAAGTAAACCCAACAGAGCTCTCTGCTTATGCAATCAAATATTGTAACTGTTACTGTATCAGATGATAAATATAACTACTATTAACGCTTATTTATCTTGATGCATACTATCATAGTATTGATAGACGATTACATTTTCGTGACATATTTATATCGTTAACAATAACGGTGCACTTTCTATACATGTTTGTGGTATAATAACAGCAGAATAAATTATAACTACAGCAAATAGTAATACTGTCTAAGACAACTACTAGGCTCACATGGCACATACTGTATGACAGATACCATGAGTAGACATTGGCGGCTGGTTGAGCTATCTGGCAGACAGCTGGTCCTTGTGAAAGATTTTCCTCACAGGATTGAACCTCCACTCAGTCTGGGGGAGGTAATTGCCGTGGCAATCATGTCAAACGCTGTTGCCATATTTGGCAGGCCTACGTCAGAGACATGGCCCCCGGCCAAGGATGATCTGTGTCTTGTCATACCGGCTGTGGCAGTCAAAATTGAAGTTCTCGAGGACATTTTATCGACAGCCGCAGCAGCCGAAATTTATCATGCGTTCAGGGCGAATCGTCGTCATCTCTTACAGCTGGTCGTGTCTAACCCTGGCCCGAACTGCGGCGGTGCCGCGCCAGGAAAAACCAACAGAAAGGAGTGGTAACATCTCACTGAAGGTATCATAGGAGGGATTTATGGGCAGACCAGCCCTGCATGCGGAAAAACTGCATCACTATCACCGGATAACCACCTGCCTGACCGAGTTCCTGGCCATCACCTTGCATCTACTGTCGACACTGCACCTCGACATCATCCCGCTGGGGACGTCGCTGTTCGCGTTCTACGCACTGGCGACGGGAGTGTACCTCCGAGTCAGCCTCGTCCAATTAAGAAGCGACAGCTAAATTGTGCATGGCGCCGGCGGACGTCGGCGCCTCTGCAAACACGTCACCACCGCACACTGCACAAACAGGAGGAGATTCGTATGGCGTGGATCATCCCGACAAGGAAATACCAGGACCTTCGTGCCCGTTATCACACTTGCACCTGTCCGCCAGACGCCGAGATCACCTATAATTGGCGTGACATGAGAGTCGTTGACGCTGACTTCGAGCAGCCTAATTCCAGCTCGGTTGACCGGTACGTCTGGTACACTGTTGGCTGTTACGATTGCGGCCAACATGTCTTAGACAGTATACCGTTTGGTGTCAGCCTGACCGGGTATGCGCTTCTGATGGACGCTCGGGCGGAAACGACAGAGTATATCGTTGATGTCAACGGCGGGGTACTCCCGGAAAACTGGGATCTGCATATCCGGGAAACAGTCGCCGATGCCATCTGCAGCATCTGGGACCGCTATCACAAGGCAGGCGGGATCACCGGCTCCTGCTCGCATCTTCTTGCCCGGGATAGTGAGCTCAAGGTACTTTATAACAGTATTAATCTTGTCAAAGCCGATTACGACAAGCAGCGGCATGGTTTCACCGGCCCGGAATCGGTATTGCGAGGCACTATCGTCAGCGCCGGCCACGCAATGTTGGGAAAACAGGCCGACGATATCTGCACGCTGATTGAAAATTCAATCCCGCGCCAGATATACGGCAAAAAGTACTACTATCTCCCTTTACCCCCACACATGGTCAAGCCGTTATCCAGCTGCGTCTCCTACGCGGCAGGCTATCCAGTACAGCTCGCTACTCATCTCTTTGCAACTTATGGCGATACTGCTGCCCATAGCCTCAGCGAAGCCGCCTACATCAGCAGCTTTGTCTCATCCCACAAGACAAACGTCCGATACTTCAGACTTGTAATAACCGCCCTAGCCCACTACTACCACAAAATTGTCGAATAACACAATCTGACAACGGCAACTCCCAAGCTCTCTTCGTCGACACAATGCCAATCATATACCCCGCACGCCTTCGCCGTGCTTTTTGGCTGGATCGCATTCATCAGGTCCCGATTTTGTCGTTTCGGCCAGCCAGCAGAACGCAAAAAAGCCAGAGTTTCAGCCCTGGCTTTTAGTGTTTATTCAACATCGTCGGTGTCGATCAGGTCCCAATCCAACAACCCGCAGTTCGGGCAGAAGTCCCTCCCCCCCTCATGCCAATGCCAGATCTCGCCGCAACCTGCGCACTTGACGTCACCGTGTGCCAAAGATGCGTCGTAATGGGGCCCGCAATATTCCACTAGGTGGCCGCGATGGTAGGTGCAACCGCACTCCACGTGCACATAGCTGTCGTCAAACCATGGCGTCCGCCGTTCCTGTCGTGCTTCGCTGATATACTTAAAATAGTACTCCTTGTCCATTTCCAGTCTCTCCATAATCTTCCTTTCCTCACCGATTGGCGCTATCAGAACCGCTTTAACAGCCGGCGGTACTCGAAGTTTAGCTACCCTGTCCACTTCTTGCCACTGATTAATGCCGTCTACAATCACGTTACCAAACCAGTCGCTTCATTTGCAAGGGGTGGGGGTGATTTTCTTTTACTCGCAGCGAAATAGTGAAGCTTGCATCGGCCTAACCCCAGTCCGGTGCAAAAAGTAGACTTCTTGCACTGGCCATTTTTTTGTCCGACTCCATACTAACTAACGGCAAAAACAAGTGCACAAACATATGCAATAATCATAGTGCAACAACTTGACCATTAACACAAGTTTTGATACTATATTGACCTACAAAGGAGGGAGATCATGAGCACAAAGGTTGGCTACGCGCGTGTCAGCAGTCGGGAGCAGAATCTCGATGGGCAATTGGATATGCTGACTGCCGCAGGATGCGAGAAAATCTTTCAGGATAAGGTGAGCGGAATCAAGGAGAGCCGCCCTGGGTGGGATGGGCTGATGGAGTACGTACGGCGCGGCGATACCATCGTAGTATCGGAATTGAGCAGGATGACTCGCTCACTCCAGCATTTGCTCGCGCTGAACAAGGAATTTGAAAACAGGGGAATTAATCTGGTGTCGCTGCGAGAGAGCATCGATACCACGTCGGCGACCGGGAGGGCATTCATCTCTATCATGGGTGCGATAAACCAGATGGAGCGTGAATTACGAGCCGAGCGGACAGCCGCAGGCCGGGCTGCGGCGCGGGCACGCGGACGCTCGGGGGGAAGGCCAAAGACCAGCATCGAAAAACTGGAGCGGGCAAGGATCCTCTACGACAACGGTGGGGGCACTGCTGCCGAGGTTTGCAAGACCATAGGCATCGGGCGGCGAACGTTTTTTAACCACCTGGCGTCGATTCGTAAGACGGAGACTGCGGCACAATGAAAACGTTGCCAATCTTTCCAAAGAACATAGAGCCGACTATCGACCTTGCAAACAACACGCATCTGATACCCCCACGTCTTGCGGAGAGTACGGCTAGCATAATTGCTTAGTCTTTCGTGGAGATACTCGCCTCCACGGCAAACCGTTTTATCTTGCGTGTGGTAGTCTTGGGAAACTCGTCCTCGCGGATGGTGAATTTCCTGACCCTTTTGTAGTCTGCCAGCCCATCGCAGGCAGCGAGGACCTCTTTGCGAAGAAGCGCCTCAACATCTGCCTCCGACATTAATCCCTTACCACCCATTCTGCTGTAATCGTCGACCGCCTCCTGGTCGGGATAGATGAGCGCATGGACCTCTTCGGCAGCAGGCCCAACCTTGTGACCGTAGACCATCACCTCGGCGATATAGGGACTCTTGATGAGCTCATTCTCCACCTCTTCGGGGTAGACGTTCTTGCCATTGGGGGTAACGATGAGGTTCTTTACCCGACCGCAAATAGAGAGGAAACCATCTGAGGAAAGGCGTCCCAGATCGCCGGTCCGATACCAGCCGGCATCAAGAACTTCAGCAGTGGCCTGGGGGTTCATGTAGTACCCCAGCATGACGTTAGGTCCCTTGACTAGGATTTCCCCCACCATCTCTTCATCGGGAGAGTCGATCCGCACCTCTACCTCAGGGAGAAGAAGCCCCACCGTCCCCAACCGTTTGTTACCGGGACATTCAGCAGATATTATCGGCGACGTCTCGGTAATGCCGTACCCCTGGTAGATCGACAGCCCGAGTCGGTCAAACCCGCTAGCTATGGCCGGGTCGAGGGCTGCACCGCCACTGATGAATCGGGTGCCGGGGCCAAACGTCTGTTTGATCTTGGCAGTGACCAAGTGCCGGGTGACGGGAAACGAGAAGAGAAGCTGGGAAAGGGTCTTGGCCCCGATATTCTTCATGATCCGGTCAAGGATCATCCGGTAAACAGCGGGCACCGCCAGGAAGAACGTCGGCTTCACTTCGGCGAGGTTTTCCCCAAGTTTTTTCAGTGATTCGCAGAAAGAAACCTTGCCACCGAGAGAGAGGGGAAGAAGGACACCGCAGACCTGCTCGAAGACGTGGTTAATCGGGAGGAAAGACAGGGTATGGATGGTTTCATCCACCTTGAAATGTGATGTCGCCCCCCGAATGTTGCTGACGATGTTGGCGTGGCTGAGCATGGCCCCCTTGGAGCGACCAGTTGTCCCCGAAGTATAGAGGACGACAGCAACGTCCTGGGGATTTCGATGGCGCTGCGGAAGAGGGGCGTTATGAATGAGATCGTCCCAGCGAAGCAGCCGTCCCTGTCGTGTAAGTTCCTTACGCGTTATTCTTACGGGGGAGAACAGGTCGAACGTCTCCTGCGTATCACGGGAAGCAGATGAAACGCCGCTCAACAGTCGGTGGACCTGGCTGGCGAGGGTTTCAACCCGAGAGACCTTTTCTTCGGGGATGGCAAGATCTGTTACCAGGTTCTGCCACTCGTCGAGGAGCGCCTCCAGGGCCTTGGCAGTACTTACGTCGTCACTTTTTCTGGGTTTGGAATTGAGCGTGAAAATGCGGTTAAGAGCCGGCAGATGGGGAATGAGTTCCAGCACTGCATCGCAGTAGGGGGGCTCGGTAAACAGAACCACAGCACCGCAATCACTCAAAACGTGCCGGAGCTCGGCACTCTTCAGTTCCTTGTCGATGGGGACAACGACGCCCCCGGCCTTCAGAATCCCCAGATAGGAGATAACCCAGCGCGGCGAAGAAGATGCCAGGAGTGCGGCATGTTCCCCAGGCCGAAAGCCGTTCTTGAGAAGTCCGGCTGCCAGTTGGTCGGACAAGGTCCAGAGTGAGCCGTAGGAAATTTCCTGCCAGATGCCGTTAACTTTGTGACGTAGTGCTACCTTGTCGGCAAACTTGCGGCAGGCATCTTCAATAAGCACATCAATAGTCGTCATTGCATGGTCTGGTCGAATAACGCACGACACGGCCTTTCATCCTAAGTTCGGCAGTTGAAGATGTCCTGCGTTCACGCCGCTTCCCTTCAGCTGAGGCTCTAAGGCTCGCTACGCCGCAGCCGCAAACTTCAGGTTCAGACAATGCGGCTGCCCACAATGCTTCAGGGAAAGTTGTTCTCTGCGGACCGCGTTCAACTACCGTTTATAGGTTCATATCTTGGCGCAACTTTATAGAACGCAATTCTATAATAGCCGAGTCGTTTTTTCAATGTACTTAATTGCTACAGAAGAAAATTTATCCCGTATTCGGACACAAGTAGACAGCCGAGCCGCCATCAGGCCAGAAGCATCTTGGAGATGACGACTCTCTGCACCTCGTTGGTCCCTTCGTATATCTCGGTGATCTTCGCATCCCGGTACATCCGCTCCACCTCGTAGTCGCAGATGAAGCCGTAGCCGCCATGGATCTGGATCGCCTGATGGGTGACGAAGGTGGCTGCCTCGGAGGCGAGCATCTTGCACATGGCCGATTCCATGGTGTAGTTCTTTTTGGCATCCTTCAGGCAGGCGGCCTTGTAGGTCATCAGCTTGCTCGTCTCGATTTTCGCCCACATGTCCGCCAGCTTGAACTGGATCGCCTGCAGGTCGCAGATCGGAGCACCGAACTGCTTCCGTTCCTTTGAGTAGGCCAGGGTGCGTTCGAAGGCCCCCTCGGCAATGCCCAACGCCTGGGAGGCAATGCCGATCCGGCCGCCATTCAGGGTGTCCATGGCAATCTTGAAACCCTGCCCTTCCTGCCCCAGAAGGTTCTCGGCCGGGATGCGCACATTGTCCAGGGCAAAGGCAGTGGTGTAGCTGCCGCGGATGCCGAGCTTCTTCTCGTTCTTCAGGATTTCCACACCATGGGAGCGGAGGTCGATGATGAAGGCCGAAACCCCTTTGTGCTTGAGGCTCTTGTCGTGGGTGGCGAAGAGGACACCGGTCCCCCGGTACCCGCCATTGGTGATGAAGATTTTCGCGCCATTGACGACGAATTCGTCCCCTTCGCGCCGGTAGGTGGTGGCGATGGCACCTGCATCGCTCCCCGCATCGGGCTCGGTAAGGAGAAAGCAGCCGATGATGTCGCCGCTCTTCAGCGCGGGGAGCCATTTCTTTTTCTGTTCTTCGGTGCCGAAGGTGTGGATGGGGCCGCAGGCGAGCGAGGTGTGCGCCGAGATGAGGACGCCGCTGGAGCCGCACGCCTTGGAGACTTCCTCGACGACTATGGCGTAGGAGAGCATGTCCAGGCCGGCCCCACCGTACTCTTCGGGGAGGTAGCTCCCCAGGAATCCCATGTCCCCCATCTTTCTGACGAGGGTGTCGGGGATCATGTGCTCCTCGTCGATCTGCATGGCCAGCGGCTTGATCTCCTTATTGACAAAGTCCCGCACGCTCTCCTGCAATACCTTATGGTCCTGGCTCAGCTCGTAATCCATGTGTATCCTCCGTATGTATGGGGTCGGCCCACCTGTGACCGCCTCGTTTTCGGTCTAAAAGGCGAGGACTATTTCCCCTTGAACTCTGCCTTGCGCTTCTCGACGAACGCCCCCATCCCCTCTTTCTGGTCGTCGGTGGCAAACAGCACCCCGAAGAGAGAGGCCTCGTAGCGGAAGCCGTCTTCCTTCCCCATGTTCAGGCCGTTGGCGATGGCATCCTTGGCGTAGGCGACACCGAGCGAACCGACGCCGGCAATGGCGGCAGCGGTCTCTTTCGCCTTGTCCATAAGCTCTTCCGGGGCGAAGACCTCGTTAACGATCCCCCAGGCCAGCGCCTTGTCCGCCGTGATTATCCGGCCGGTGAAGATCAGCTCGTTGGCCTTGTTGGGGCCGATGAGCCGGGCCAGGTTCTGGGTGCCGCCGAAGCCGGGCATGATCCCCAGGGTCACCTCCGGAAAACCGAGCTTGGCTTTTGCCGAGGCGTAGATGAAATCGCACCCCAGGGCGAGCTCCAGGCCGCCGCCGAGGGCAAAGCCGTTCACCGCGGCAATGACCGGTTTTTTCATCTTCTCCATGGCCATCATGACATGCTGGCCCTTGACGGCGAACCGGTGCCCCTCGTAGGAGGACATGGCGGACATCTCCTTGATGTCGGCCCCGGCCACGAAGGCCTTCTCCCCGGCGCCGGTGACGATCACCACCTTGACCGCCGGATCGTACTCCAGCTCGCAAAGCGCACACCCCAGCTCGGTGAGCACCTCACTGGTCAGGGAGTTCAATGCCTGGGGGCGGTTGACGGTGAGGGTGGCGACGCCGGCGGCAGTTTCGATGAGCAGGTTCTTGAATTCCATAAAAACCTCCATTTTTGTCACAGAGACACAGAGATACGGAGAAAAAACATTTATTCAACAGGAACATTCAGGGTAATCAGGTCTCCGTGCCTCTGTGGCAGATTCTAGTAAGAGTAAAAGCCCCGTCCCGACTTTCTCCCCAGGTACCCCGCATTGACCATCTTCACCAGCAGCGGACAGGGGCGGTATTTCGGGTCCTTGAAGCCGTCGTAGAGGACGTTAGCGATGGCGAGCACCGTGTCGAGACCGATGAAGTCCGCCAGGGTCAGCGGCCCCATCGGCTGGTTGGTGCCGAGTTTCATCCCCTTGTCGATGTCTTCCGCCGTGGCGATCCCTTCGTAGAGGGCGAAGACCGCCTCGTTGATCATGGGGATGAGGACCCGGTTGACGATGAAGCCGGGATAGTCCTGGGAGACCGCCATCTCCTTCTCCAGTCCGGCCACCAGCTCGGACGTGGTGCGGAAGGTGGCGTCGCTCGTGGCGTGGCCGCGGATCACCTCCACGAGCTTCATCATCGGCACCGGATTCATGAAGTGCATGCCGATGACCTTGTCGGGCCGCCTGGTGACGGCGGCAATCTTGGTGATCGGAATGGAAGAGGTGTTGGAGGCGAGGATGGCACTGGGCTGGACGATCTCGTTCAGCTTGCGGAAGATGTCCAGCTTGAGCGGCTCGTGCTCGGTGACCGCCTCCACGCAGAAATCACAGTTGGCCAGGCCGGTCATGTCCTTCGTGGTCATGATCCGCCCCACGGTCTCCCCCACCAGCGTTTCGGCAATGACCCCCTTCTTCGCCTGCCGCTCCAAGTTCTGGCGGATGGTAGTGATGGCTTTTTCAAGCTGGACTTCGGCGATATCGTAGAGAGCAACCTGATACCCGAACTGGGCAAAGACATGGGCAATGCCGTTCCCCATCTGCCCGGCCCCGAGTACACCGACTTGCTTGATCATCATTTCTCTCCTATTGGTCTTATCGGTCCAATAGGTCGCATGGGACGAACAGGACCGATGAAATTCTGGTGATTAAACCCTCTCAAAAATGACCGCCACCGCTTCGCCGCCGCCGATGCAGAGCGTGGCCAGCCCGTAGCGCTGCTGCCGTTTGTGCAGCTCCCGAATGACGGTCGCCGCCAGCCGTCCGCCGCTGGCGCCGATGGGATGGCCAATGGCGCAGGCGCCGCCGTTGACGTTCACCTTGTCCAGCGGAAGGCCCAGCCCCTTGATGGCCAGGAGCGCCACCGAGGCGAAGGCCTCGTTGATCTCGAACAGGTCGATGTCGGAAATCTTCAGCCCGGCCCGGTTGCAGACCTTCTGAATGGCGCCGATGGGAGCCTCGGGGAAATTATCGGGATGGCGGCTCTCGGTCGCCATGGCCACAATGCGCGCCTTGGGGGTGAGGTTGTGCTTCTTGAGTCCGGCGGCATCGGTCAGGAGGGCCAGAGCGGCGCCGTCGTTGATGGAGGATGCGTTGCCAGCGGTGATGGTGCCATCCTTCTTGAAGACCGCCTTCAGCTGCGGCAGCTTGGCCGGATCCCCCTTGAACGGCTCTTCGTCGGTGCCCAGGGTCTCGTCCCCCTTTTTCCCCTTCTTCACCACCGGCACGATTTCGTCGGCGAACACCCCGCCGCTTGCCGCCGCCTGGGCCAGCTGGTAGGAACGGATGGCGAATTCATCCTGTTCCTCCCTCGTCAGGCCACCGCGCTCCGCGCTCGCCTCGCCGATGTCCCCCATGTGCCGACCAGTGTACGGATCCTGCAGGCCGTCGTAAACCATCAGGTCAAGCAGTTCGCCATGCCCCATCCGGTAGCCGGCCCGGGCCTTTTTCAGGATATAGGGGGCAAGCGACATGTTTTCCATGCCGCCGGCGATCACCACCTGGGACTCGCCAAGACGGATGCTGCCGGCACCGAGCATGATCGCCTTGAGACCGCTGCCGCAGACCTTGTTGATGGTCAAGGCGTGGACCGTGTCGGGAATGCCGGCACCCCGCATGGCCTGCCGCGCGGGAGCCTGGCCACAGCCTCCCGCCAGCACCTGGCCGACAATCACCTCATCCACCTGGTCGGCAGCGAGTCCGGTCCGTGTCAACAGCCCTGCCATGACCGTCGCCGCCAGCTTCGGCGCCTCCACATCGGCCAGCGCTCCGCCGAATGATCCGAACGGGGTCCGTAATGCCTCCACCACGTAAACATCGTTCATAGGTTTCCTCCCAGTCTACGAATACGACATATAAGCTATAGATTCCCCAATATATGTCCCATTTTTTCGCGTTTGGCCCTAAGGTAGCTAATATTAAAATGAGAAGGCGGCACTTCAAGAGGAACCCGTTCCTCGATATTCATCCCATAGCCTTGAAGGCCGATCATTTTTTTTGGGTTATTAGTCATTAGCCGGATATTTTTTACGCCCAAGTTGACCAGTATCTGGGCGCCAATGCCATAATCTCGCAAATCAGCTTGAAATCCAAGTGCAAGGTTGGCTTCCACAGTGTCTTTTCCCTGATCCTGGAGCATGTATGCCCTCAACTTGTTAACAAGACCAATGCCACGCCCCTCCTGTCGCATGTAGAGCAGGACACCTCTCCCTTCCTCCTCAATAATGGTCATGCTCCGCTGCAGTTGATTGGCGCAATCGCAACGGCAACTTCCAAAAACATCACCTGTAAGACACTCGGAGTGAACCCTCACCAGTACCGGTTTATCACCTTGAACATCACCCTTGATAAGAGCAAGATGCTCAAGACGATCGACATCATTTTCAAAAACAATTGTCTTGAACTCGCCTCCGTATCTGGTCGGAAGATTCACTTCGGCAGCACGCCTGACCAGTGATTCATGTTTCAGACGGTAGGCAACCAAATCTGCAACCGTGCAAATTTTCAGGCCATGTTTCAGTGCAAATCTTTTCAAATCAGGCATGCGGGACATAGTGCCGTCGTCGTTCATTATCTCACAGATCACTCCCGCGGGCTTCAGACCAGCCAGTTTTGCAAGATCCACTGAACCTTCGGTCTGACCCGTTCTTACCAGTACCCCCCCATTACGCGCCCGGAGAGGAAATACGTGTCCCGGCCTGGCAAGATCATCGGCACAGGCATTATCGGCAACTGCGGTTCGAATGGTATGGGCACGGTCAGCAGCAGATATTCCGGTCGTTACCCCATGTCTGGACTCGATAGAAATGGTAAAAGCCGTGCCGAATGACGATGTGTTAGTCCTGACCATGGGTGGTAGCTGCAGTCGATCGCATATCTCCTCTGTCAACGTAAGACAGATAAGACCGCGGCCGTGAGTTGCCATGAAATTTATTGTCTCGGAGGAAACCATTTCTGCTGCCATACAGAGGTCCCCTTCGTTCTCCCGGTCTTCATCATCGACCAAGATCACCATTTTCCCCAGACGGAAATCCTCAATGGCATCTTCGATTTTAGCCAACGGCATTGTTAATCTCCTTTTAAGAGAAGAGATAATACTGCCATCTCATTTAAGGTCGCAGACCTTCGGCGACCACCTCGGAAAGATCCTTTACCCTTATGCTATCTGCCTGCAGGTCTTTGAGACCATCTTCCATCATGGTCATACAATAAGGGCAACTGACACAGATGGTATCAGGCCGCTTTTCGAGCGCCTCTTTGGCGCGGTTCAGGTTGATCCGCTCGCCCTGCTGCTCCTCCTGCCACATCCTCCCCCCGCCGGCACCACAACAAAAAGAGTCCCTGCCGCTGCGGTCAAATTCGGCCGGGGCCTGCCCCGTGGCCAGCCGTATGGTCTCCCGCGGAGCATCATAAATGTCGTTGTGCCGCCCCAGGTAACAGGAGTCATGGAAGAGCATATTCCCCAAATCGCCGACTTTTCTGTTCAGTTTCAGCTTGCCGCTGGCGAGCAGCTGGTTGATGAGCTCCCCGTGGTGGATCACCTCCAGTTCCAGCCCGTACTGCCGGTAGTCGTTTTTCAGGGTGGAGAAGCAGTGAGGACATTGGGTGATGACCTTAGTGACCCCTTTCTCCCTGAACAGTTGGACGTTTTCTTTCGCCATCCGGTCAAAGACATATTCGTTACCCAGCCGCCGGGCGCTGTCGCCGCAGCACCTCTCATCCTTGCCCAGGATTCCCCAGGAAACGCCTGCAGCATCGAGTATGGTCGCCATCGCGACGGTCACATGTTTCTGCCGCGAATCAAAGGCTCCGGCACAGCCGACATAGAAGAGGTAGTCCGTTGCGCCTGCCTCGAACGTCCTGACGTCCATGGTGGCATGCCACTTGGTTCGCTCGCCCGGAGCGATACCCCAGGGATTGCTCCTCCCCTCCATGTTCTCGAACAGGGTCAGCAGTTCTTCCGGGAAATTTGCCTTCATCTGCACGAGGTCACGACGCATCTTGATGATCTTGGGCATATGCTCGATCAGCACCGGGCAGGCGTTCATGCAGGCCCCGCAGGTGGTACAGGCCCAGATGGTCTCTTCGGTATTGCTCCCTTCACACTCCTCACCGACAAGGGGGACAGCAGGCGCTCCCCCCTTCTTGAGGAGCGGGCCATTGGCAAGGAGATTGGTCTTGATGGCATGGATCACCTGACGAGGATTAAGGGATTTGCCGGTAGCGGCCGCCGGACAGGCATCCTGGCAGCGACCGCATTCGGTGCAGGAGAAGCCGTCCAACAGGTCCTTCCAGGTGAATTGGTTGACCGACGCGACCCCATAGGTCCCCCCCTTGACGAAGTCCTCCCTCGGCTGGATGTTCGGCCTGCCGAGCGTGGTGAAAAAGATGTTGGGGATGGCGGTAAGGATATGCATATGCTTGCTGTGGGGGAGAAAGCAGAGAAATGCCAACAGAGCAAGGGCATGGAGCCACCAGGAAAACCAGGCGATAGACTGAAGGCCGAAGGCTGAAGAGGAGGACTGAAGCAGTCCGGCAACGGCAGAGGAGACCGGCATGACCGATGCGGCAGGTTCTTTCCCCAGAGCGATCTCCGCCCCGTGCAAACCGTAATACGCAAACATGAGGAGGGCGATAAGGGAGAGGATCAGGAATCCTTCCAGGCTGCGAGCCTTGACGTAGACACTGCTCATGGCGGCGGGGGGGAAGAACAGTCGTCGGGCAAAGGCAACTGTGACGCTGATCAGGGCCAGCAGGGAAACCAGATCAAAGAGAAACAGCAGTCCATGGTGAATGGCTCTCGGAAGGAATGCCAGGCTGAAAGCCGGGACAAGCCCTTTGAGCAGGAATTCACCGTTGGCCAGCAGGAGAAGCAGAAAAGACCAGAAGATGAGCGCATGGTTGATGCCGAATGGTTTCGCAATCACCCGCTTCTGGCAGAAGACGTGCTGAAACATCTCCCGGAGGCGCATATCGACGTGGTTGAAACGGTCTTCGGGCTGACCTGTCGTAATGAGACTGAATCGCCGATAGCAACCGGCGCAAAAGACAAGTGCCGAAACGAACAGCAGAGCTGCAAAGATTATCGGATTCGGTGACATGGCATACCTCGTTACATGAACCTCTCTGGAGTGCTCTAACTACGCGTTGATACACATCTGGCCGGTTGACTGGGACAGCTGTTTCAGCGATTTCAGACGGCTATTCATGGCCGGCACGACCTGGAACAGATCCCCCACAATGCCGTAATGTGCAACTTCGAAGATGGGAGCATCCTTGTCCCGGTTGATGGCGATTATCAGGTCCGAATCCTGCATCCCCACTAGGTGCTGGATGGCCCCAGAGATGCCGCATGCGATGTAGATCTTGGGGCGGACGGTTTTACCCGTCTGTCCCACCTGCCGTTCATGAGGCATCCAGCCGGCGTCGACGGCGCTGCGCGACGCACCCACCACACCCCCCAAAGCATCGGCCAATTCCTGGAGCAGGGCAAAATTCTCTTTCCCCATCATCCCCCGGCCACCGGAAACGATGAACTCGGCACCGGCAACGTCGACATGGTCGTTTTTCCGGTCGGAAATAATCTCCAGCACCTTGGTCAGAATGTCTTCCTCCCGAACCTGGCAACTGACCGGAACAATGGTGCCGCTTGCATTTTCCCGCCGCTCGGGCATGGGCATGACGTGGGGACGGACGGTGGCCATCTGGGGACGGAACTTGTCGCACATGATGGTAGCCATGATGTTGCCGCCAAAGGCGGGGCGGGTCTGCATGAGGTTTCGCCTGTCGTCGATGCCGAGGCCGGTGCAGTCGGCGGTAAGGCCGGTCTTAACCACGGTGGCGACGGCCCCGGCCAGGTCCCTCCCGAGCCCCGTGGCCCCCATCAGGATAATCTCGGGTATCGATTCCGAGCGCGTTGATGCCACGACAGAGGTTGCGATTGCTCAGCAACAAGCTGAGGATGATGCAAACGCTATGCTGGATGCAGCTAAA
>JAJZTK010000079.1 GCA_021849045.1 Deltaproteobacteria bacterium
GCTTCATGGATTTCACCTGCCGGGTGAGATTTTGCTGGCTGGCAGAATAGCATAATTATCAAAGAACTTCGATATGTTAGAAGCTGATTGGAGCAATTTTATGTATGTAGCGTCACGGAGTCAGGTAGGAAATCGATCGATTGATTGTAGCGGCGCAGCCTGACACCTGTTTCGTCGGTCACGCACTCCTGCGGAGCTGTGCACGCAGGGCCTCCGCCTTGTCAATCCTCTCCCATGGAAGATCGAGGTCGTTTCGACCGAAGTGCCCGTAGGCCGCAGTCTGACGGTAGATGGGTCGCCGCAGATCGAGCTGCTCGATGATCGCGGCGGGCCTGAGGTCGAAGTGGGTGGCGATCAGGTCGGCGAGTTCGCTGTTGGTCAGTTTGCCGGTACCGAAACTATCGACGAAGATGGATACCGGCCGGGCAACGCCGATGGCGTAGGCGATCTGCACCTCCAGCCGCTTTGCCAAGCCCGCGGCGACCACGTTCTTGGCCACGTACCGCGCGGCGTAGGCACCGGAGCGGTCGACCTTGGTGGGGTCCTTGCCGGAAAAAGCACCGCCGCCGTGCCGGGCGAAGCCGCCGTAGGTATCGACGATGATCTTCCTCCCGGTGAGCCCGGCATCGCCATGGGGACCGCCGATGACGAAACGGCCGGTCGGGTTGACGAAGATTCTGGTCTTCTCGTCGAGGAGTTGCTCGGGGATGATCGGCCGGATGACCTTCGTGATCAGGTCGTTTCGGATCTGTTCCAGCTCCACGTCCGGGTCGTGCTGGGCCGAGATGACGACGGTGTCGATGCGCACCGGCTGGTCTCCCTCGTACTCCACCGTCACCTGGGTCTTGCCATCGGGGCGAAGATAGGGGAGCAGACCGCTCTTTCTCACCTCGGTCAGCCGCTTCGCCAGGTTGTGGGCCAGGGCGATGCTCGTCGGGAGGTATTCCGGGGTCTCGTCCGTGGCGAAGCCGAACACCATCCCCTGATCGCCGGCACCGACCGAATCCAGGTAACCGTCGTGGTCTCCGTCATGACGTGCCTCTAGCGCGGTGTTCACCCCCCGGGCGATGTCGGGAGACTGCTCGTCCAGTGCCACGAGGACCGCCGCGTTCGCCGAGTCGAAACCGTAGTCGGCACGGTCGTAACCGACCTCCCTAATGGTCTTTCGCACGATCTTCGCGATCTCAGGGCGGGCGGTCGTGGTGACCTCGCCGGTAATGAGGGCAAGACCAGTGTTGAGGCTCGTTTCGCAGGCGACCCGGGCCAGGGGGTCCTCTGCCAGAATGGCATCGAGAACGGTGTCGGAAATCTGGTCCGCAAGTTTGTCGGGATGCCCTTCCGTGACCGATTCCGAGGTAAAGAGATAACGTTGCCTTGCCATGGTGCGCACTCCTTTTCTCAAGTAAGATGGGTCCTGCCCTGATGCTCTGTGGTTTCGTTCCGCATACGTCGTATTTCCCAACACCCGATGTTCCACGGGAAAAAAAAGAGGCCAAGCAGAGATCGCTACAACGATCAGAGCCTGGCCTCCAGCTTGTCTGGTCAGTCCAGTTTTAAACCAATTCATCTATCTTTTAAATAGATTAATAACCGAGAAACAGTTACCTGTCAACCAAATTTTCTTGATCTGTTAAATGTGTGAACCATCACAAACAATCCCGGTTTCCAGCTCGGCAATTATTTCGCCCCATTTCCTGGCCCAGTGCTTCAGCTCCCAGCAATCGAGGAATGTCGGCCGCGGCACAACCACCTGCTCAGACACTTGGCGGGCAAGCTTACGGTACGTGAAGGAATTATGAGATAACGGCGCCGACTCGATCAGGGTCTGATTGTAGAAATCGCTCACCGAGACCATCAGCGAGTGGGGAACGCTTGCAGCAATCGACGTACCGGTCTTACTCACGAAATCAGCAATGATCGATTCGTAAAAAGGTCCTCTCAGGTTGTTGACCACCACACCGCCAAATCTGCAGTCGATGGATGAAGCCGTATTGAGCCAGGCAAACAGCTCGTTCACCACCTGAATGGCCGCCATATCGGCTGAGGTAACAACGTACAGACGAACGATCCCCTCTATCGCTGAAGGAAGCCTGAACGAACTGTCGGGCTCCCAGGCCAGGTCATGGATCACATATTCGGGACGATGCACGACAACGGTCGGATGCTGCAACAAGAGAGCTGTTTTTGCAGCTTCGCCCTCGACGATCAATTCTCCGGCCTCTATACAGAGCGCCCCTTTGAACCCGATGGTATAGAGGGGTACAACATCCCCGCCTCTCCAGGCAGGTAACGGCTTCAACTCGCTCGTCCCACGCAGGGTAGCGGTGGAGTTCCAGCGGGAGTCGTAGCCAATCAGGGCAACCTGGTGTCCGGCAGCAGCGAGGGCAGCCGCCAGGTTTGCGGCTGTGGTCGATTTGCCCACGCCGGCCTTGCCGGCAATCAGTATGTGCTCAGCCATAGATACCTCCCTGATGCGTGCCCATTATTTCAGCCAAATGATCATAATTGGGCATAAATACACCGCCACATATCTCGCCCCAATCTATGGCCCGCTTTTCTGTTCCCAGATTTCAGCCAGGGGAAATTTGTTCTACGGGCGAAATATCAATTCGTGTTGGTAACGGCTGTATCCAGCTAGCTGGTAGATCGCTGCCAGGGCCTGGTGACGGTAGTAGTGACTCAGCCGTCGAAAGCCACACGGAATCAGGATACGGTCCAACTCCTCATGGCTGTATGTCTTGGCGCACTCCTGGCTTTTGAAGTAATCTGGGCAACCATTGCCACACTCGCCGTGGGCTCGACGGCAGCGGAGTTCGATGAGCAGATAGCCGCCAGGCCGCAGGTTCGCAACTATGTTGTCCAGGTAACGCTGCCGCTCGGCCACCTCAGTAATGATGTTGAATACATACGTGGAGAGGACCAGGTCCACATTCAGCCGACTGGCGGGAAGATCCCCGACTTCCAGGACCCCTGCCAGAAGGTTGATGGCCGGACAGGAACGAAACCGACTCACCTGCTCGGGCAGGTCGGCCGCATAGACGGCAAAACCCCGTCCCGCCAGATAGAGGGCATTGCGCAGCTTTCCTGCCCCGTAATCAAGGACGACCGAAGCCTCCCGATGCCTGAAGAAGTTCGAATAAAGAGTGATGCTCTTTGCTGCTTGTGTCATGGTGGACCTCCTTATTCATTCGAGGACCGAAGCAGTCCACGAAGCGCTTGGTGCGAAGCGGGTTCTTCAGAACACTTCCGGTCAGATGCCACTGCCGTGGATATGCCCCGGGTTGGTCAGCCTGATCTTCTCGTTCTTGTCGATCTGGATGACGCGGCCATCCTGAATCACGAGCGTGACCGTGCCAAAGCGTATAACACTCAGCGCGTCACGCACCTGCCGCTCAAGTTCCCCGTTCCACCCATCCTTTTGTTTTGCAGCGGCTGTCGATGTCATCGCATCCTCCTAGATCTGATAATCCTCTGCAAAGACCGTCACCTTACGTGGACGGACATAGACCTCTTCACCGACCTGAAGATCGAGTCGGTCGGCGACTTCGCGCGAGAGCTCCGCCTCCAGTGCTGCCCCGGTATCGGCCAAGGCAAGCTCAACCCGCACCAGCGGCCCGACGGTCTGTACATAGCGGACCGTAGCCCTTACGGCAGTCGGATCGGAGAGCTGGCGCTCCACCTCGATATCGTGGGAACGGACATACCCGACTGCCGGTACCGGTTCGACAGCCGCCTGAACTTCACCGGCCGTCCCCCGG
The DNA here is from genome assembly GCA_021849045.1 of Deltaproteobacteria bacterium. Lineage (GTDB taxonomy): Bacteria > Desulfobacterota > Desulfuromonadia > Geobacterales > DSM-12255 > Geomobilibacter. The sequence continues at coordinate 3,759 of JAJZTK010000079.1, forward strand.
CCGTGGAACAGGTTCACGTTGCCGAGAAAACTGAACACGAACGGCGTGGCCGGGTGGTCGTAGACCTGGGTCGGGGTCCCCTCCTGCTCGATCTGTCCCTGGTTCATCACCACGATCCGGTCGGCGACTTCCAGGGCCTCCTCCTGATCGTGGGTGACAAAGACGCTGGTCACATGGATCTCGTCATGGAGGCGGCGGAGCCAGCGGCGGAGCTCGGCTCGTACCTTGGCATCAAGGGCTCCAAAAGGCTCGTCCAGAAGCAACACCTTCGGCGCCACGGCCAGTGCCCTGGCAAGGGCCACCCGCTGGCGCTGGCCGCCGGAAAGCTGGGCCGGGTACCGATCGGCCAGTTGCTCCAACTGGATCAGCTTGAGAAGCTCGAACACCTTCTCCCGGATCTGCGCCTTGCCGGGACGCTCCCGGCGCGGCTTGACCGTGAGGCCAAAGGCGATGTTGTCGAATACCGTCATGTGCCGGAACAGAGCGTAGTGCTGGAAGACGAAACCGACCTGTCGCTCACGCACGTGGCTGTTGGTCGTCTCCACGCCGTCGAAGAAGATCTGCCCCTGATCGGGCGCCTCAAGACCAGCGATGATCCTAAGGAGGGTGGTCTTGCCCGATCCCGATGGCCCGAGAAGCGCAACCAGTTCACCCGACGGTACGGTCAGACTCACATCCTTCAAGGCGGCGAACTGGCCGAAATTCTTACTGACACTGCCAATCTTTATGCTCATGTCAAGTACCTTCCCTTGTACTTCAGTTGTTGGCTAATTCCTGCCTGACCTTCCACTCGGCCACGGTCTTCACCACCAGGGTGACGAGCGCCAGCAGTGCCAGCAGAGAGGCTACGGCAAAGGCAGCCGCAAAATTGTATTCGTTGTAGAGGATCTCCACCTGCAACGGTATGGTGTTGGTGGAACCACGCACATGCCCGGAAACTACCGATACCGCCCCGAACTCCCCCATCGCCCGGGCATTGCAGAGGATGACCCCGTAGAGGATCCCCCATTTGATATTGGGTAGTGTCACCCGGAGAAAGGTCTGCAGTCCGCTGGCGCCGAGGGTGAGAGCCGCCTCTTCCTCTTCCCTCCCCTGGGCCTCCATGAGCGGGATCAGCTCCCTTGCCACGAAGGGGAAGGTGACGAAGATGGTGGCCAGGACGATGCCCGGCACGGCAAAGATGATCTTCAGGTCATGGGCCTGGAGCCATGGTCCCAACCATCCCTGAAGGCCGAACAGGAGCACGTAGATCAGGCCTGAGACCACCGGGGAAACCGAGAACGGCAGATCTATCAGGGTAATCAGGAAGCTCTTGCCAGGAAAATCGAACTTGGCGATCCCCCAGGCAGCCACGACGCCGAATACCAGGTTGAGCGGGACGCTGATGGTAGCGGTCAGCAGGGTGAGCTTGATGGCTGCCAGGGTGTCCGGCTCATGGAGCGCGGCGAGATAGGTCTCCCACCCTTTCTCCAGGGCCTGGCTAAAGACCGCGGCCAGCGGAACCAGCAGGAACAGGGCCAGGAAACCTATGGTGACGGCAATCAGCAGCCATCGGACCAGGGCCGGCTCACCGAGCCCCCTCCCCTGCTTTGTGCTCTTTGTCTTTTTCAAACCGCCGGCAACGTGCATTGAGTGTCCTCCCGGGTCATTCGGCAAAACGTCTGCTCCACTTCTGGAGCAGGTTGATGGTCAGGAGCAGGAAGAACGAGACCACGAGCATGACCGAGGCGATGGCCGTGGCACCGGCATAGTCGTACTGCTCAAGCTTGGTGATGATCAACAGCGGGGTGATCTCCGAAACCATCGGCATGTTGCCGGCAATGAAGATCACCGAGCCGTACTCCCCCACGGCCCGGGCAAAGGCGAGGGCGAAGCCGGTCAATACCGCCGGCAGCATGGTGGGAAACAGGACCCGCCAGAAGGTCTGGAACCGGTTGGCACCCAGGCAGGCGGCGGCCTCTTCGATCTCCGCGTCCAGTTCCTCAAGGACCGGCTGGACGGTCCGTACCACGAAGGGAAGGCCGATGAAGGTCATGGCCACGAGAATACCCAGCGGCGTGAACGCTACCTTGATCCCGTGCGCTTCCAGATGGCGACCGATCCAACCGTTGTTCGAGTAGACCGTTGCCAGGGTGATGCCTGCCACCGCCGTCGGAAGCGCGAAGGGGAGATCCACCAGGGCGTCGAAGAGCCGCTTGCCGGCAAATCGGTACCGGACCAGTACCCAGGCAACCAGCACCCCAAATAGGGCGTTGATCCCGGCGGCCAACAGGGCAGCACCGAAGGTCACCCGGTAGGAGGCGACCACACGGGGCGAGGCTACGGCAGCGAGAAACTGGGGCCAGGTCAGGGTGGCGGACTTGAACACCAGCGCCGACAGCGGGATGAGCACGATGATGCTCAGGTAGAAGATGGTGTAGCCAAGGGCTGGCCCGAATCCCGGGAGGACGGAGTGAGTTTTGCGAAATCGGGACATGTCTGGCTCCTTACAGATGTAAACGTCTTAACCCTGACTTTGGGCACCCCGGATGGGGTGCCCAAAGGATGAATCTTACTTGGTTGGGCTGTAGATCTGGTCGAACACTCCACCGTCGGCGAAATGGGTCGTCTGGGCCTTGCGCCAGCCTCCGAATTCCTTGTCGATGGTCACCAGCTTGACCTTGGCAAAGGTCTTGGCGTGCTTCGCCGCCACCTTCTTGTCGGTCGGACGGTAATAATGCCTGGCAGCTATCTCCTGGCCTTCCGGCGTGTACAGGTACTTCAGGTACTCCTCGGCAACCTTGCGGGTCCCCTTCCTGTCCACCACCTTGTCGACGACGGAGACCGGCGGCTCGGCCAGGATGCTGAGCGAAGGGACGACGATCTCGAATTTGTCCTTGCCGAGTTCGTTCACCGCCAGGAAGGCCTCGTTCTCCCAGGCCAGCAGTACGTCGCCCTGGCCCCGCTGGACGAAGGTGGTGGTGGAGCCGCGGGCACCGGAATCGAGTACCGGGACATTCTTAAAGAGTTTGGTCACGAACTCCTTAGCCTTGGCATCGTTGCCACCCTTTTGCTTCAGGGCGTAGGCCCAGGCCGCCAGATAGTTCCAGCGGGCACCTCCTGAGGTCTTGGGGTTGGGGGTAATGACCGCTACGCCCGGCTTGACCAGGTCGTTCCAGTCCTTGATATGCTTCGGGTTACCCTTCCGGACCAGGAAGACAATGGTCGAGGTGTAGGGAGAACTATTGAGTGGGAGGCGCTTCTGCCAGTTCTCGGGGATAAGCTTGGCCTTGTCGTGGATCTCGTCGATGTCGTAGGCCAGGGCCAGGGTCACCACATCCGCCTCCAGGCCGTCGATGACCGACCGGGCCTGCTTGCCGGAACCGCCGTGGGACTGCTTGACGGTCAGGTCCTGGCCGCTCTTCTTCTTCCAGTACTTGCCAAAGGCGCTGTTAAAGTCCTGGTACAGCTCACGGGTCGGGTCGTACGAGACGTTCAGGAGTTCCACCGCTGCGAACGAGACCACCGGCAGGGTCAGGCTCAACAGGGCCAGCAAGGCTACGGTGAAAAGGTTTTTTCGGTTCATTTGTTGTCTCCTTTTTTAAAGTCTATCGGCTTAGTAGTTTATTGCTGCAAAAAAAATTAGATGTAAAAGTTCAACACGCCCTTCTGCTGCTCCTCGGCCTTGTCCATCGACTCAAGGACATCGGCCAACGAGGTGCCGTCCAGAACCTTGGTCATCGCCTCACGCAGGTCCTTCATCACCAGCCTGATGCCGCAAGTCTCCTCGCTCTCGCACTCCTCGCATTTGGCGTAGGCGGTCTCGCTGACGCAGGGGACCGGAGCCAACGGCCCTTCCATCACCCTGATCGCCTGGCCGAAGGTAATGGTCTTAGGATGTCGTCCCAGGTAGTAGCCGCCCCCCTTCCCTTTCTTGCTCTGGAGGATGCCGCTGTTCTTCAGAGCAAGGAGGATCGCCTCGAGAAACTTCTTTGGGATCCGCTCCTCCCGAGCCAGGTCGGCAATGAGGATCGGCCCCTTGTCATACTGTCGCGCCAGATAGATCAGTGCCTTGAGGCCGTATTTTGTTTTCTTTGAGATCAAAGACAAACTCCACTAAAAATATAGTCTTTAAATACCACTATTACTCTATCCCTGTCAAGAATTTCTTAGCAAGGTCGCCTTAACGGTGCTTTCCCCCATATTCTTATTCTATATTATATAGTTACCGGTCACTCATCTTTGCAGCAACATCTTCTATTGACCCAGGCGAATCTATAAGTCCAGAAAGATCCAACCGATTAAGCTCTGCTCTCAACACAGCACTGGGCTTGAAGGACAGGACCCGCCGGGCTGTGATGGTAATGTTTTCTCCGGTCTGTGGATTGCGACCACGCCGGTCAGCCTTCTTCCGGACGGTAAAGTTGCCGAAGCCAGATAGCTTGAGATCTTCGCCCTGCCCCAAAGTATCCTTGATGACCTCAAAGACCTGTTCGACAAGCTCCGCAGCATATTTCTTTGAATACCCATTAACCTTGGTGATCTGTTCTATCAGGTCTGCTTTAGTCATTGCGACTCCTTCAGCAATCGGATAATTGCGGAAACCTACATCAATAACGGCCAGTTTGCAATTATCAACCGTAGACAAAATTGAAGCTTATTGCACAAATACTCGTAAGCCTCGAATAAACCGGCTACGAAATGCAGGACGATTGGTTCGGATTCAACCGTGAGCACTAAGTTCATGTAGAAGATTAACTGCGGAGCCATAACAAGCTAAAAAACCACATTCTAACACTCCCCCCACAAGGAATCATTCCGATGGAGAGCAGATGCTTGAACTGGCGACATGACCTCAACGACTTACGGACGTTGCCCATTTTCCCATAACGTCGAGCAATTTGAGCGCAACCCGCTTTCGATCGAACATAATTCCAATAGAGGATTCCAGTCTGAAGATTATTTCTGGATAGAGCTTGGCAGCCTCATCGAATTTGTCCCAGTCCGGATGATATCCATCACAAAGGTTCAACGCGTCAATATCATATGGATACGGTCTTTGTGGCAGCTTATTTGCGTTGACTGGCACCTCCTCAGTCACTTTTGGGCAATCCAAGAATACTGTACAGTTCAAGCATGAGGTACTTGAAAGCGAGCTGGAGATGTTGCGAAGAAGAACCTCTTCAATCGCGTTGAGAAGCTTCTCCGCATCATTTACCGTGTCGAACGAAGCAATACGTTTATTGATGTGCACATACTCTTTCTTGAGGATTCTCGGCGGAGCACCGAGGAGCTCGAGCCTGGAGGCGCGAATAAGGTTTTCGGCGAGGGCCTTAATTTGAAAGTCTTTGTGATCGAATATCTGAACGCATTTTGCCATGATATTACTCCTTCTGAATACTGGGGTATCAGGTGCAGGTGATGTTTCAAGATGCCAACGAGTGCCGACGGACGTCCTTTTCAGTACCTCCCTGGTATGGCCTTGGCCGCCAGAATCCACATTCAAAGAGAGACTTCGAGGCATTTCTCCACAAAGGAAGGGTTGAAAAGGCGGCTGATTCCCGATTGATGCCACAGCTGATCCGGTCGGCTGCGGCAACAGCCTCAGCAATGGTCATAAGCGGGAACGGTCTCCGACGGTGACTTTTCCATGTCAGGAGATAACGTAGTGCAGTGGCACCGTCGGGCCACTCCTGATCGAGTGCTCTTAGATGGGAACTGAGAATTTCAAGTGTCAAAGCGTCGTGGCTGACCAAAAATCCTGTCCGACTGAGTTTGATGTCAGCGGTCTGGGTCCTGATCTTGCCGATGTCATGCAACAGTGCTGCAACGATACCGAGTTCCCTGATTTCGCTCGAAAAAAAAGGCATGTGCCTAATGATCTCGGCACATTCCAGACTGTGTTCCAAAAGCCCGCCCGCATATCCGTGGTGCTTGGAGACACTTCCTGGAGCAGCTACAAATGGGAACGCTATCGAGTCGTCGTCGAACAGTCTGGCAAGAAATAGATAGAGTGGCCTGTTCTCTAGTGATATTGCCACCTCTCGCAGTTGAAGTATCAGGTAGCTGAAGGGACAGCTCCATGCAGGTATCAGCGAGACAGGGTGTGACTCATACACTTCCACTACTTCCATACTGAGAATAACGGCAATCCACTTCCCGTTGAAGAACCGTAACTGAGCGCAGACTGCGACGCGGTCTCTGTCGGCAAGTTTCGGTGGCTCGCCATACCTGTCCTGCCACATATAACTCTTGAGAGAACCGGTCATGTCGCCCAGCTCGACCGAAACATATGGTGAGCCGTTCCTGGCAGTACAGAGCATGGGAGAACGGAGCCGGTATTCGCCCGAAAAAGGTGCCCCTTGACAATAGGTGAGGCTTGTAATCAGCATGGGGTTTCCCCTTTCAAGGTGATATTTTCGGTAATAAGCTTCTCGAAGGCTGAGCCATCCTTGCGGGTCAGGTTGGGTACAAACCGTGAGTAGACGGTAAACAACATCTGGGTATTTGCATGCCCCATCTGTCTGGCTATCCACTCTGGGTTCTCTCCTGCGGCAAGCCAGAGCGTTGCAGTAGTGTGGCGGGTCTGGTACGGACGCCGTGGCTTTAGACCCAGTAAACGAAGCGTTGGATACCAGACCCGTTTTGAGATGTTGCGGTAGCTGAATGGTGTTTTGTCACCCGTGCAGAAGACGAATTTGCTCAATTTACCTGTGACAGTGAGCTGCTCGCTGAGAGCCTTGAAGACCAGGTCGGACATTTCAATAGTTCTGCTTGATCCAAGGGTCTTCGTCGTTTCCTCAAAACCGTGGACGATAGTCTCCCGGATATAAATCTGACGGCGCTCGAAATTTACGTATTCCCACTTGAGGCCATCAATCTCAGATGTCCTCATCCCGGTAAAGAAGCGAACGGTGTAGTAGTTCAGGAAATCCTTCCTGACCTTGGCAAGGAACACGTTGACTTCGTCGAGCGTGAACGGGTCGACGTCGGAACGGGGAACTTTCAGTGGTTTTATTCCGGTAAAGGGTATGGTAAATTTGAATCGGTCAGCTGCCTCATCCAGGATCATGCGCATAGGCGTCATGATGTGATTGATACGGTCTGGTGAGAGCCCTGTCTTGTTTCCGTTCTGGACTTTGGCGAGCGAGGAACGGAACTTGAGGATCTCCCCCTTGGTGATGCGGCTGACTTCTATCTCTCCAAAGGCGGGCTTAAGGTACTTATCGAGGGTCAGCCGCAACGTGGCCCGGTAAGAACGTTTCCAACTCACCGAGTTCTCCTCGAACCATTCCTCTGCAAAATTTGAAAATGTTTCTGCCGGAGACAGGCTTTCAGCTTGCTCAATCGCTACTTCCTGAATCAGTTCAGGTCCCCGCCCCTGCCCCTTATTGAGAGTTGCCAAGTAAGGAGAGTTAGGGAAGTACGACCCATAGTCGAATTGATCGAGACTGATCTTTGCATCGATCTCATGGAGGACTTTCTCCATTCTCTGTCGATTTCTGGTGGTGTCGGGTAGAGTTGTAAGTTCTCTACACCTAACGCCTTTGTATCTGAAATCAAAGAAGAGCATCCCCGTGTCTTTCCGCGTGCGTATGCTACCCATTAACGCCCCCCCCTCTGCTCAGCGGTATCAGTGGTATCTGGTTGATTGAGCTTGTACCCATATCCTTCTCAATGGTCTCCCAGATGAACAGGATCTTGCGGCGTCCGAACGGTCGAACGTAATGGACTCCTTCGAGCAGTACGGAGCCCATCAAAATCTCCCGGATGTACCGCGGGTTGTAGTGGAGTTTGCTTGCCAATTCATCAGTCGTGAGGTAAGTTATCTGTGTTGCCATAGTGAGCATATCCTCCCTTGATGTTTTATTTGATTATAACATGATACAAACGTGCATGTCAAGTACGTTTGTATCTTAATACATTGCAATTCATTGGGTTCAAGAGTTGTGCGATTACAAATTATTGTTTTTCTAGAGAGGTGATTCAATGATCCGCTTTCGTCTAAAAGAGATCATCACGGAAAAGGAATTTCGTTTGGGGCGTCGTATTACATTTGAAGAGTTATCAGTAGAGACTGGAATTCACAGGGTGACTTTGTCGCGAATTTCCGGAGTTAGGGGCTATAACACAACCACCGACAACATTGACAAGCTTTGCCGATACTTTAGTTGCAAGGTAAGTGAACTAATGGAGTATGTTCCCGATGAGGAACTGGATGTTTAGGGAGCAATCCTGTGCCCTGTCGAACATTAGAATTGTGCCTATACTTTGGGTAGTAGTCATCTTAAGAAAAACCGTCACTGTAAATTTCGGGCACAGAATGGGCACGACATGGGCACAGACTTGACTGACATAGTGGGGAATTTGCTTTTGAAGGGAAAAGCGGGCAGTAAAAACAAGTTGCTGAGTTGCTGTAACTATCTGAAGCCAATAAATAAAAATGGCCAGGTTTCTTGACCTGGCCATTCGTGTTTTTTGGTGGGCGCTACTGGGATTGAACCAGTGACCCCTGCCGTGTGAAGGCAGTGCTCTCCCGCTGAGCTAAGCGCCCTTTCATGTGACAGACCGGTTACTTTAATCATAACCACTTGGCGACTTTTTATCGCAGATTTGCCACATGGTGTCAAGTGAAGAATTCCGGCCAGCGGGTCAGTTTCTGACAGGCTGTTCAGCAACGATCCCGGGAGGGAAATACCCCTTGGCCAAGGCACAGAAGGCCGTTACCTCTGCTGCTTGCCACGCTGCGTCTCGCCCCAGTTCGGCGGCCATCAGGCTGGCAACCGCAGGGGCTGCCTCCATGGCGGCACGGGCATCGAGGCTGAGTGCCCGGGTACGACGACTCAGCACGTCTTCCACGCTCCGCGCCCACTCGTGTCGTACCCCCCAGACCACCTCTGCCCGCCGGTACGGAAGTCGGGGGTGCAGCAACTGACGCAGATCCGGCTGCCGGGCGCACAGCTCGTCCAGAGCAGCGGCATCGGCTCCGTAGAGCTGCCATTCCCCATTCATGGGCGACTCGGCAACCCAACCGCGAATGGGGAGTTCCCCGGTGCATGAAGCCCGCTCAATGAGCCCCGCCAGCCTAGCCGCACAGGTCACCGTATCCTCAGCCATCCTGCGGTAGGTGGTCCATTTGCCGCCGGTAATGGTGACCAGCCCCGCAGCCGAGACCAGCAGCGTGTGGTCGCGGGAAAGCGTCGCAGTATGAGCCACATCACCACCCCGCACCAGGGGACGGATGCCGGCGAAGACACTGAGGATATCGGACATGCCGGGGTCGCGGGCAAGGTAGCGGGCCGCATGTTCCAGGAGGAACTCGATTTCCATAGCCAGGGGACGGGGCTCGGCAGGGACCCGATCCATTGGCGTGTCGGTGGTGCCGACGATCACCCGGTCGTGCCAGGGGACGGCAAAGAGCACCCTGCCATCGTCGGTGTGGGGCACCATGATGGCGCTGTCGCCTGGGAGAAATTCCCGGGGGAGTACCAAATGCACCCCCTGGCTCGGCGCGATGAGCGGTTGCGCACCGGGCTCGTCCAGCAGACGGACGGCATCGCAGAAGGGGCCGGTGGCATTTACCACCACCCTCGCTTCGATCTCGTATTCGCGGCCGCTCTCCCGGTCGCGGGCCGCCACCCCACGGACCAGCCCGCCGCTTTTGAGCAGCCCGGATACCTCCACATGGTTCAGCGGCACACCGCCCAGGTCGGCGCAGGTGCGGGCCAAGGCCACGGCCAGCCTTGCGTCGTCGAACTGGCCGTCGTGGTAGATCACCCCGCCGCGCAGTCCTGCCGGCTCGACGGTGGGGATGTGTCGCAGGGTCTCCTCCCGGGAGAGGAGCTGCGACGGCCCCAGCCCCAGCTTGCCCGCCAGCATGTCGTAGAGCTTCAGTCCGACACCGTAGAACGGACCTTCCCACCAGTCGTAGAGCGGCACCACGAACGAGAGGTTATGCACCAGGTGCGGGGCATTGCGAATCAGCACCCCCCGTTCGTGGAGCGCCTCCAGCACCAGGGAGATGTTTCCCTGCTGCAGGTAACGGACCCCGCCGTGAATCAGCTTGGTGCTCCGGCCGGACGTGCCGCTGCCGAAGTCATCACGCTCCAGGAGCAGGGTCCGGTAGCCTCGGCTGGCAGCATCCACCGCCACGCCGAGGCCGGTGGCACCGCCGCCGATGACCAGCAGGTCCCAGTTTCTTTCTCCATCGAGCCGCTGCAACAGTTCCGACCGGGTCATGGCGCAACCCACGCCCGGGACCGTTCCACCGCCCGTTCCCACCTGCCCCGCAACTCCGCTGCCTGCGCCCGGTCCATGGTCGGGCTAAAGACCCGGTCTGCCTGCCAGTGACCGGCGATCTCCTGGCGGTCGCGCCACAGTCCGACCGCCAGCCCCGCCAGGTAGGCGGCCCCCAGGGCCGTTGTCTCGCTGACCCGCGGCCGCACCACCGGCACACCCAGAAGATCGGCCTGGAACTGCATCAGAAGCGCATTCGCCGTGGCACCGCCATCGACCCGCAGTTCGGACAGGGTAATGCCGGCATCGGCCTCCATGGCAGTGAGGAGATCAGCTGACTGGAAGGCAATGCTCTCCAGGGTGGCCCGGGCGATATGGGCAGCGGTGGTGCCGCGGGTGATGCCGACGATGGTGCCGCGGGCGTAAGGGTCCCAGTACGGGGCGCCAAGGCCGGTGAAGGCCGGGACCAGGCAGACTCCGCCACTGTCCGGGACGCTGGCAGCCAGCGCCTCCACCTCATTGGAGGAACGGATGATGCCGAGCCCGTCGCGCAGCCACTGCACCGCGGCGCCGGCAACAAAAACGCTCCCTTCAAGGGCGTAGTCGGCCCTGCCGGCCAGTTGCCAGGCAACGGTGGTGAGCAGATTGTGCTGCGACGGCACTGGCCGCTCCCCGCAGTGCATCAACAGGAAACAGCCGGTACCGTAAGTGTTCTTGGCCATCCCGGCCGTACCGCAGGCCTGACCGAACAGCGCCGCCTGCTGGTCCCCGGCCATGCCGGCGATGGGAATCGCCGCGGCGAAGAGGTCGCCGGCGGTCTCGCCATAGACAGCGCTGGAATCGACCAACTGCGGCAGGACCACCCGCGGGATACCGAGAATCGCCAGCAGTTCGTCGTCCCAGTCAAGGGTGGTAATGTTGAACAGCAGGGTCCGGGAAGCATTGCTGGCGTCACTGATATGCAGCCGGCCGCCCGAGAGATTCCACGCCAGCCAGGTATCGACCGTGCCGAAGGCCAGTTCTCCGGCCTCGGCCCGATCACGGGCACCGGGGACGTTGTCCAGAAGCCAGGCCAGCTTGGTGCCGGAAAAGTAGGCGTCCAGTACCAGGCCGGTCTTCTGCCGGAACAGCGGCTCCAGCCCTTCTGCCTTGAGTCGGTCGCAGAGTGACGCAGTCCGACGGTCCTGCCAGACAATGGCGTTGTACAGCGGCTCGCCACTGTGCCGGTCCCAGAGCAGAGTCGTTTCCCGTTGATTGGTGATGCCGATCGCCATTACATCACGGGGGGAGATGCCGGCACGGGTAAGGGCTTCGGCCGCCACACCGACCTGGGTAGCCCAGATCTCCAGGCCGTCGTGTTCGACCCAGCCGGGCTGAGGGAAGATCTGACGGAATTCCCGCTGGGCAATGGCACAGATCGTTGCGGAACCGTCAAAGACAATGGCACGGGAACTGGTAGTCCCCTGATCGAGGGCAAGGATATGACTCATGGGGTCTCCGGAACCAACCGTATTCTTTGGCTATTTCCCCTGAAGATCCCGGTCATGCAAGGATCGACGTAAACATTTCCGTATGCCTGCCCCGCAAACTTGATTTATTTACTGGCACAATCTATGTTATGTTCCGGTGGTCAAACCTATCGGTCATAGGGGCCAGCGTGCTGCATCCGTTGGGCATCCTGCACAGTATATATGAAAAGGTTCGCCATGTCCTGCTCCGTAACGATGTCCCACGAAGGGGCTATCCATATCCTGCTTGTCGAAGAGTCTCCCCTCCATATCGAACATATCCGCAATGTCCTGACGGTTCAAGACCAGCGGATCACGCTGACCGTGGCGCGCACCCTTGCCGAAGGCCGGGCCAGGTTGCAAGAGTTTCGGCCCAACTTGGCAATTGTTGATATCCTTCTCCCCGATGGCAGAGGTATTGAGTTATTGCCGCCGGTCAGGGAAAGACGACATTCCCTATCGTAATGCTCACCGGCCAGGGTGACGAAAAGGAGGCGGTGGACGCGATGAAGGCCGGCGCCATCGATTATCTGGTGAAATCAGAGGCATCACTGGCCGACATGGCGCACATCGTGGAAAGGGCGCTGCGGGAGTGGCGGCATATCGCCGAGCGCCGACGGGCGGAAGAAACCCTTCGGGAGAGCGAGGAGAGGTTTCGCTCGTTCTTCCACTATTCAGCCATCGGGATGGTAATCATTTCGCCGGATGGGAGGTTTCTCCAGAGCAATCCGGCAAATTCCCTGCTGCTCGGCTACACCGAAAAAGAGATGTTGCGTCTGAACGTGCGCGACATCACGCACCCCGAGGACCGTCCCAAGGGCCGAGAGGTCTACGAAGAACTGCGGTCAGGCCGCAGGCGCTCCATGGAATACGAGAAGCGCTATCTACGCAAGGACGGCGCCGTTATCTGGGGCTATGTCACCGTTGCCGGTGTCTATGATGCACAGCAGAAACTCGTTTATTTTGTGGGGCAGATGCAGGATGTTACCGAGCGCAAGCAGGCCGAGGAGGCCCTGAGGAAAAGCGAGGCGCGGTGGCGTTCCGTATTCACCACAGCGGCTGCGGGGTTGGTTATCATATCGCATGACGGAAGTATAATGCAGGCAAATCCGGCAATGTGCCGTTTCCTCGGCTATACCGAGGACGAATTGACCAACTTGACTGTCGAGGAGGTCACACACCAGGCAGACCGGGACAAGACGTCACTTCATTACGGCGAAATATTTGCCGGACAACGCGAGGTGCTCCATTACGAAAAAAGATATCTGCGCAAGGACGGTCAGTCAGTCTGGGGGCACGCCTCGGTGGCATGCGTATTAGATGCAGACACGGAGCCCCTCTACTGCATCGGATTGGTGCAGGACATCACCGAACGGGTCCAGATGGAAGAGGAGATCCGCAAGGCGAACCGGGAACTGGATGACTTCGTCCAGATGGTTTCCCACGACCTCCGTACCCCTCTCACCCCCATCATCGGCTATGCAGAACTTTTGCAGGTGATGTACCGTGACAGACTAGACGAGCAAGCCAAGGAGTACCTGGCAGAGATCGGCAGGCAGGGGCAAAGGATGCTTGGTCTCCTGGAGGACCTGCTTTCCCTCGCCAGGACGGGGTACCTCCCTCCCCCTGCCGAACCGGTGGACAGCAAGCAGGTGGTGCAGGAAACGCTTGTGGGTCTGGCGAGCCGGCTTGCCAATGCCTGTATGACGGTCGAGACAGGTTTGTTGCCCTGCATCAGGGTACCGAAAACAGTTCTGCTCCAGGTTTTCGACAACCTGATCGGCAACGCCATCCGTTATGCCGGACCGGGAGGGTCCATTGAGGTGGAGGGAGAACGCCTGGGGACGCGGGTGAGGTTCTCTGTCCGCGATCATGGCCCCGGTGTTCCCGAAGAAGAACGGAGCCGTATCTTCGATCTCTTCTACCGGGGCTCTACGGGAAAGGAGGTGGAGGGGACAGGAGTAGGTCTCGCCACGGTGCAAAAGATCGCCCACCTTTACGGTGGGCGGGCCTGGGTGGAAGTGCCCCCTGGCGGCGGCAGTAGCTTTTGTGTGGAGATGGTCGATGAAACAAGGCAGTGAGGTCGGTCGCCAATAGTGGGCACCTGCCGCTCCAGCTCCCTACTCCACCCATCTTTCTGTATTGCAGCGACTGTCGAGATCATCCCATCCACCTAAATCTGATAATCCTCTGCAAAAACAGTCACCTTGCGTGGTCGGACATAAACTTCTTCCCCGACCCGAAGAGCAAGCCGGTCGGCAACCTCGCGCGACAGTTCAGCCTCCAGTGCCGTTCCTGTATCCGCCAGGGCAAGCTCCACCCGCACCAGCGGCCCGACAGTCTGTACATAGCGAACCACAGTCTTTACGGCACTCGGGTCCGACAGTTGGCGCTCGACCTCGATATCGTGGGAACGGACATAGCCAACAGCCGATACCGACTCTACGGTGGTCTGATCAATGGCCGCCTGAACTTCTTGATCTCAGCTTTCGAGAACATACCACTCCTTACATGCAGAAAAAGCCGCTCTGTATGATAGAGCAGCTTTAACGCAGCGGTCCTTGCGGATCTATGGTGATTTGTCTTAAGGGACTTCCATATCTCCCTTCGATTAATGAAGGGAACAAGGTCTTTGGGAACCTTGATACGGAAGTAATAAACGTTGTTACGTTGAAGCAGGTAGATATCGCTCATGTATAGCTCCCTCCGGTGTAGCAAATGAGGTAGCAACACTAGAGAAAAGTTAATACATGAGTAATATCAATAAGTTGGTGGGGTGGCGTCCATACAACCGATCACGCAAGTAACTATATTTGCTATATTTATAACTATCAACCTTTATCATCTACCGCAAAAAATACTGTAACAAGATCCTGCTATACCTCTCCACCCGGCCTAATCTGCCAGCCGACAGCCGGTTTGTCAAGTACCCCTAGCAGTTAACCATTGTTAAATTCCAACACCCTTCCCGCCATAATGACGAACCATCACCCTGACGACACACCCGTCAGCCACATCGGCACATGGAAAAGGCCGCTCCTTGCTCCAGGGTAGCGGCCTTGTGCCTGATTCATCCTTCCTGGTGGTCCCTCTCTCAACGTTATATCTATTACCCTAATACCGGGTATAAAAGGTATAGAAGGTTCAAAAGGCTATAGAAGCGGTTCTACAGGCATACTTTAAAAACACGTAATTGGTATAAAAGGTTCAAAAGGCCATAGGAGCGGCTTTACAGGTTATCGACAATACCTTATAAACCCTCGACATGCCCGCCCCCTCTATTGCCGGAACAACAGGCCACAAACAAGCCCGCCATAATAACGATCCATCACCCTGACGACACACCCGTCAGCCACCTTGACACACGGAAAAGGCCGCACCCTGCTCCAGGGTAGCGGCCTCTCGTGGTATGATCTGGGAGGCCTGCCAGGCGTCTTCAAAAACCGATAGCGGGAAATAGTTGGGCATGTGGCAGTTACGGCAACTAACACGGGCATAATAAGGATTTGCGACCTTAAACCAAGTCACACCGTCTGGGTTTAAGTTGCGATAGGTGACCATCTCCCCACAACTGCCACACGTCATATCCATTGTAAACCTGCGCCCCTTGATTGGGTGCACGTCTTGATACCTTGCCGTTGCTATCCCTTCCGGCTTGTATGAATCTGACAGCATAATGAGCGTTTGATTTATCTGGATTAATTGCTTATCTGACATGTCAGTCAGATTGACTTGCGGGCATCTTTGCTCAAGAAATCCCACTTTGTCAGCTATTTTCCCGGCCTGCAATGCCCTTTGATAAAGTACTGAACCGGGAAAAGGTAAAACTACCCTCAGGAATAAGAAAAAATACCTGTTATCTATCCACCATTTCAAACTGTTAAAGGCCGTTAGTGGTGTTTCTGCAGAATCACCAAAGAGCAGGTTCCCTTGTATCCCATGCCGATGCTTTTTCAATATCTCAATGGTTCGTGTAAGACTATCAACTCTTACCCCTTTTTTCATTGACTGCAAAACAGCATCATCAGCAGAATCAACGCCAATGTAGGTCAAGAAACACCCAGAATCCACCATCGCCGCAGCAACCTCATCATCTATAATATCGGCCCTTATTGTAGTAAACCAGTGGACACCATATGGCTTAATACGTCGGCATATATCAAGTAGCCGCCCCCTGTCATTGGT
>JAJZTK010000080.1 GCA_021849045.1 Deltaproteobacteria bacterium
CCACGCGTACCAAGGCCAATGTGACGCGCTCGCCCATCCTGCAAGGGTTTATGGCGTTTTTCATGGGCGGTTGACGAGCCGAGCGCACCGGAAAACGCGCGTGAAGCGCAGGCCGGAAACCCGTACCGCGCGCAGATTCAACCAAGTTGAACAACTTTTTCCACTAACTATCTGAAATTGCTAACTTAAAATTAACAAACATGTAACCCAAAACGACTGCGCGCCGTGTTACCTTCCAGGCATCGGCCATGCCGACACCACGCGGGGGAGGGATGATATGAACATGGAGGGCATCAAGACGCGGCAGTGCTGTTGTACACCGGAGACGATGGGCGAGTGTGGAGACGGCGCACATGTAATGGGAATCTTCTACCTGGACGGCAAGGGGTACGATGAGCTTGCGTCCCTCAAGGAGCGGACACTAAGCGACATTGAAGAAGGAATCCGCCAACTGAGGGCGATTAAGGCGAAGTTGAGGATGTTGCAGAGGGACGACGAAGCGGCATGACCGAAGGGACGAAGGAGCGAAAGAGCCGGGGGGAGACTCCCGGTTTTTTTTGCGAGCTGGGAGGGGGCGACAAGACATCAAACTGTGAAGAAACTGTGAATGTCTGCAATCTGAAACAGAAAAGGCACCTGCAATTATCCTTGCAAGTGCCTGTTATTATTCTGGCTGGGGTGCGAGGATTCGAACCTCGGAATAACGGAGTCAGAGTCCGTTGCCTTACCGCTTGGCGACACCCCAAAAACCGCATTCATTTACCACAGCCCAGCAGAGTTGTCAATGATTTCAATTGGCGAATCGAATGGCGATCTCTTCTTCGTGTCCCCTTAAAGGTTATTGGAAAGGCCTCTCTCACTCGAACTGGGCCTTGAACTCCTCCACCAACTGCCGCAGCTCGGCAACCTCGCTCCGCAGAGTGGCGACGTCTTCTTCCAGCCTGCCGACCCGCTCGTCTTCAGCCATAACTTTGAGCCGCGCCGCCTCAGGCGGAGGGGCGCTTTCTTCTGCCGTCGGCTGGGGCTCTCCGGCCAAGAGGTGGGCGTAGCGGGACTCCTTCCGGCCCGGCTGGCGCAGCAAGCGGGTGACCAGCGGCGGATCGAGCTCCATCAACACTTCCAGCACCTGTTCCACGGCAGTGAGGTCGGCGAACGGCGCCATCCGCTCGGCCCGGCTGCGCAGTTCGCCGACGGTTTGGGGGCCGCGCAGCAGCAGCTCGGCCAGCAGTGCCAGTTCCGGCGGTGCAAAACGATACTTCTCGGTCAGTGAGTGGCAGTATTTCGGCACCCGCCCCGCCTCGGCCGATAGCCGCGCCATCCCTTTGAACTTCAGGCGGTCAATGGCGCGCACCACATCGGCCTCGGCCAAGCTCAGCACCGGATCACGGTTCGACTTCTGGTTGCAGGCGTTGGTCAGGGCATTGAGGGTGAGGGGGTAGTATTCCGGGGTGGTCAGCTCCTTTTCGATGAGACAGCCGAGCACCCGAACCTCCACGTCATTGAGCATCTCCATGGCAAACTCCTGTTCTTCGGAAAATGGGAAAATAAGTATAGCAGCATTTCGGTCAAAAAACGTATACGCATCTTGCCCGGCAGCGCTACGAAAGGGTCGGGTACATCAAGCCGCTACAAGGGCGGCCCTCATGGCCCGGGTCTTCGGCCTGGAAAAGCAGATCCATCTCATGTTCGTCGCTGCCTGCCGGGAACTGGAGTCATGCTGTGATCTGCTTCTGGTCAACAACATTTTCGGACACCATCCCCCTGCCAGCAGCCTGCGCAGCCTGAACTACATTTTCTTGTGGACGTTTTTCGCTCTTCCCCGTACTCTACTCTCAATAACGACAGCCACGGCTGCATACCATCATCAGAAGAGAAGGAACAAGGTAATGGCACAGGTAAAACAAGGCGATAAGGTGAAATTCGATTACACCGGCATGCTCAAGGACGGCACGGTTTTCGATTCAACCCTCGAAGGCGAGGAATGCGACTCGGAGGAGTGCGAAACAGGCGACTGCGATCATGATGATTGCGGTTGTGGCTGTGAAACCGGCCCCTTCGAGCTGACCATCGGCTCAGGAGAATTTTTCACCCAGGTTGAAGAGGCCCTCGTCGGCATGGCACCCGGTGACAAGCGGACGGTTGTGGTCCCGGCTGTGGACGCCTTTGGCGAGCACGACACGGAAAAGGTTTTCACCGTACCCCGCAGCGACGTCCCGGCAGACCTCAATCCCGCGGTGGGAGACGAACTCATCCTCTCCAACGATGAGAACGATGATTTCGGGGTTACCGTGACCGAAGTGACAGTAGATAGCATCACCTTCGACGCCAACCATCCGCTGGCCGGCGAGGACCTCACCTTTGAGATCCAGTTGGTGGAGATCCTCTAACCTACCAAACTCACTCACTCATATCCTGACAAAAAAGGCGGCTGTGGCCGCCTTTTTCGCGTTCAGGGGATGGACAAACCTCACCCCAGCTCGGAATAATCCCGGGCGAACAGGTAGAGCACGATTGCCACGGCAAGACCGACGACCGGGAAGAGAAAGGCACTGTGGAAGGCCTGGGGCGTGGCTCCGTCCGCACCGCGGGGAAAAGAGCCGATGATCAGCCCCATCACATGCTGGGTGACGGCTGCGCCCATGACGACGAAGAAATTGAGCGAGGTGAGGGCGGTCCCGACGATCCGTACCGGGAACATGCTGCGGGTGATCGGGTAGATCATCACGCCGCTGGAGACCGCCAGGCCAATGACGAAAAAACCTGCCATCAGGAGCGGCTGCGGGAGGGTTTCCGCCAGACCGAGAAAGCTGCTCATGAGGATCAGCAGCAGCACCTGTCCGGCCAGGAGGGTCTTCTTGTAGGAACGGAACTGCCGGCTGGCGATGGTGTCGATCATTGTGCTGCCGATGATGAATCCGAGGGAGGTTAACAAGAGCATCCGGCCGGTGGCGGCCCGGGAGAGATGAAATACCTCCATGAGGTAGGGGCCGCCCCAGAGCCCCTGCAGTGCCAGGTAATTGCCGTACCAGAAAAAGGCGGTTGTCCCCAGGAGCCAGAAATGCGGGTTGCCGAAGATCTCCCGCCATGCGGCCAGCATGCCGGCAGGGTGATCGGCGCTCTGCGCGGGCTCGGTCGGGCAGAGCGGCGGCCGGTCCCGCACCACGAAGAAGACCAGCAGGGTGGACAGCAACTGCACGATGGCGATGGCCAGAAACGACGCCCGCCAGCCAATGGCGGCCACGGCCAGTGCCAGCGGTGCGGTGGCCGACAGGTTGCCCAGGTTGCCGACCGCCACCATGAAGCCGGAGACCCGGCCGAATTCCTGCTTCGAATACCAGTGGCTGAAGATGGTGAAGGTTGCCATCAGGACAGATGCCGTGCCGATCCCGATCAGGACCCTTGCCGCCATTGCAGTCCCCAGGCTGTCCGCCCGGGAAAAAAGTATGCCGCCGATGGCGGTCAAAACGCCCGAGCAGCCGATCACCAGCCGGCTTCCCAGCCGGTCGATCATCGGTCCCAGGGGTAGCTGGGCCAGGGCATAGACATAGAAGAGGATGCCCGACAGGGAGCCGAGCTGCTGGGGAGTGAGGTGCAGTTCCCGTGAGATGTCGCGCGCCACGACGGCAAGGGATACCCGGTAGAAATAGACGAGGATATAGGTGAGGGCCAGGGCGCCGAAGATCGCCCAGCGCCTGCGGTGCAGCCGGCTATTGTCAGGCATGGTTTCCTTTCGCGCCGTCAGGTAACGGGATGCCGGGGCGCAAACAGTGCGTTCAGGGTCTCGAAGTCGAGACTCCTTTCGGCCAGCGACCGGATCAAGTCGAGTTTCTCGGTGTCCTCGGCAGTAATCTTGGAGACATCCTCGGTGAGTATCCGGTGCAGTTCGGCCGTGGTGTGGCTGTGGGTACGCAGATACGGGATATTGCTCTGTTCGAGAATCCGCTGGGTGATGGTGCTGATAGGGATAACACCGGGAATCACCAGGCCGACGATCAAGGACCGGTACTCGGGCATCTGATAGAGGTTGGCCAGGGTCACCAGCAGTTCGTCACGGCTGCTGGTGACGATGAGGAGCGACGACGGCCTGAGCAGTTCGGTCACCCGCTGGGTCGAGGCGGCGCCAATCTGTACGTTGTGGATAATCCTCCCCATGTCGCGCCTATTGCCGTTCAACGGAAGCTCAAGCAGTCGCGAGACGCGGCGCAGGGTCGGGTTGGCCAGGACCGGCTGATAATCGAAGCCGCCGATCACCGAAAACGGCTCGTCTGCCAGTGCCCGGCGCAGGTAATCGAGAATCGACTGCCGTTTCTCCGGGATCAGCTTGTTGGCCAGGAGCGCCCGCACCTCGGCCCCCTCCTTTTCGAAGAGCGCCAGGTTCATGCTGACGGTATCCACTACGTTCCCCACCCCGCCGCCGGTCACCATCAGCACCGGCGCGTCCAGCATCCGGGCGATGCGGGCGTTGGACAGCTTCAGCACCGACCCGACACCGGGATGGCCCGATCCCTCGATGACAATGAAATCGCACCGCTGTTCCAGCTCGGCATAGGCGTGGAGAATTCGCTCCTGCAGTTCGGCAACGGCGATCTCGCCGTCGATCACCTTGCGGGTGGTGTCGGGATAGACCACCACCGGCGACATGATCCGCAAATCCTTCTGCAGGCCGAAGACCTGGGCGATCAGGATGGCATCCTTGTCGAGGGTAGCCCCCCGCAGCATGGCCGGCTTGGGGCCGATCGGCTTGATGAAGCCGACCCGCTCGTACTTCTTCCGGGCCAGATGCAACAGGGAAACGCTGGTGGTGGTCTTCCCGCTGTTCTGGCCGGTTGCTGCTATGAAGATCTTTCGCGTCATGGCACCCTCGGTGTAAAAATACTTAATTAGTTCACCGTGCCGGGTTTGTCAAATGGGAACGTAACAAATGGTGTGCCGCAACCGAAAGCAGTTTGGCCCGGTTGGCGCTGTCAGCGTTGGAAAACGAGCGCCAGGGTCACCAACAGCGGAAACAGGTTGATGCCGGAACCGAGAAGGTCCTCTGAGCGGCTATATGCAAGGATGCAAAGGCCAACAGGAACAACCAGGTACCAACGGGCCGCGTTTCCCTCGATGATGCCAAAGGCCGGCAACAGCAGCGACGCCGCGGCCAGGGCCAGGAGCCAGAGCCGACAGAGCCCTGCGGTCCCGAACTCCGGTAGCCGGAGATCGAACAGGGGGATTCCGGCGCACCGATACTCCTCCGCATGCCTGCGCTGGAACAGCCAGAAGTGGGGGATCTGCCAAAGGTACAGAAGGCCGGCCAGGAGCATGATGCGGTAGTCGGTCGGCTCCCCACCGGCATTGCACCAGCCGATGACCGGCGGTACGGCCCCGCAGACGCCGCCGACAGCCAGGGCAAAGGGGGTGTGGCGCTTGAGGGGGGTGTAAACCCCGAGGTACCACGCCACTGCCATCGCTCCGAGCAGGGATGGGAGCGTTTTGTCTTCGGCACCGAGCACCAGGAGGCCGGCCAGGAGAGTTGCCACACCTATGGCCGTAGCTGTAGCCGGCGACAGGTCGCCGTTTGGCAGGGGGCGCCGGCTGGTCCGTGCCATCAGGCGGTCGATGTCGCGCTCCATAACCTGGTTGAGGGCCGACCCCCCGGCTGCCAGGAGGGTCACGCCGGCAACCACCGTCCAGAGAGCTCCCTGCGCCAGAGCTGACGGGAAGAGGCAGTGCCCTCCCGCGGCGGCCACACCGTTCAGGAGCGCCAGCCGCAACCGGAACAGCCGCATCATGGAGCGGATCATCGGACCCCCTTGAGGAACTCCACCAGCGCCTTTATTTCGGCATCCGTTAATTTGCCGGCAAAGGAGGGCATCACTGGCGGAAACCCTTTGACCACGTCGGCGTTCGGTTCCAGAAGCGAGCGTCGCAGATACGCCTCGTCCACGGTGATGTTTCTCTCTACTCCATTGGTCAGGACCGTCACGCGGTTGCCCCAGATCCCCTTCAGGGATGGTCCGACCTTCGGTGTACCGTCCAGGGAGTGGCAGCCGAGGCAGCCGTGCTTCTCCAACAGTTCCTTGCCCTTGCCGGCATGCTCCGTTTCACCCCCCTGCTGCAGCCAGGCGGCGAACCGGGCCAGTGGGACCGCCTCCACCGTGGTGATCATGCTGGAATGACCGGTGCCGCAGTATACGGAGCAGAACAGGTCATACGTGCCGGGCTTGTCGGCCACGAACCAGGCATAATTCTTCATCCCCGGCACCACGTCCCGTTTCACCCTGAAGGCGGGGAGGTAGAAGCCGTGCAGCACGTCCAGGGAGACCAGGTTCACCAGCACCGGCCTGCCGACCGGCACGACGAGCGTGGGGCTGGTCCTGCCATTGGCGTAGGTGAAGCTCCAGGACCAGGTCCGGGCCGTGGCCGTTACCTCCAGCGCATTTCTGGGTACCTGCCGCAAAGTGAGGTAGCCGGACCAGCCGTAGTAGAACATCGCCAGCACGAGGGCCGTGGGAAGAACGGTCCAGACGATCTCCAGCCAGAGGTTACTGCTTGCCTGGGAGGTCGGTTCGGGCGCCCGGGAGCGGCGGTAGCGGATGACGAACCCTACCATGGTCAGCGTGATGCCGACGAGCAGCACGAGGCTTGCCCCGAAGATGAACATGAAGACCGGGTCGACCGCCTGGGTTGTGGTCATGAGATCAGGGTACACACTGGCTCCTCAGCGATAGAGCACGTCGAAAAAGGTAAAGCCGATGAAAATGGCCAGGGTCAGCAGGGCGACGAACAGGAGCCAGCGCAGGAGCCGCCCCTCGTAGCGCATATGCATGAAGAAGGCGATCACCAGACCGGCCTTGGCCGAGGCAATGGCCAGCGAGCCCCAGACATGGCCGATTCCCAGCTCCTGTCGGGACACCCGGACGGTCAGGGCGGTCAGGGCGAGGAGGATCAGCCAGACCGTTGTCAGTTTGCCGTAGCCGATGATGTGCGTGGTGTTGTCATGCGAGTCTTTCACCATTGTTTCTCCACAAAATCGGCACGTTTGTAGGGGCGCTGCTTGCCGCGCCCTCGTTGCCCCCGTGAGAATGGGCGCGGCAAGCAGCGCCCCTACAGGATCAGGTAATAGAGCGGAAAGATGAAGATCCAGACCAGGTCCACCAGGTGCCAGTAGAGGGCACCGTTTTCGAGCCACACGTAATCTCCGCCATGGACGGTTCCCCGGCCGACCCGCACGGCCACCACCGACAGCAGAATGGCGCCGATCAGCACGTGCAGGCCATGGAGACCGACGGTCAGGTAATAGAGACTGTAGAATACCGACTCGCCCGGCGGACCTGCTGCCAGCACGGGTGAATTGGGGTAGATGCCGCGGCCGATCTCGGCGCTCCACTCCAGGTACTTGTTGAACAGGAAGATGGCGGCACAGAGGATTGTCCCGCCAAGAAGTAGCTGTACTGTGCGGCGCTGGTCCCGTTGGATGGCGGTCACCGCCATGGCCGCCAGCAGGCTGCTGGTTATGAGGAGCAGTGTGTTGACCGTACCGAAGACCAGGTGCATCTCCCGGCCGGCCGCGGCAAACTCGTGGGGGTAGCGGGCCAGGTAGGCACCATAGAGGAGAAAGAGTCCGCCGAAGAGGAGCAGTTCTGTGAAGAGAAAAAGCCACATCCCCAGCTTGGCCCCGGCGTAGTCCCTGTGCAGCGGCTGGCTCATGGGATGCCCGCCCCCTTGAAGTCGTACGGCCCATGGGTTACCACCGGCTCCTCGGTGAAGTTTTCCGTGGGTGGCGGGGTGGGGATGCTCCACTCCAGGGTCGCCCCGCCCCAGGGGTTTTGGCCGATTAATTCTCCGCTGGAGAGCCCGCGGAACAGGTTTACCAGGAGCAGCACCAGGCCGCTGACCAGTATCCAGCTGCCGATGGTGGAGGCGAGATTGAGCGGGGCGAACTCCGGGAGATAGTCGTAGTAGCGCCTGGGCATCCCCTTCATCCCCAGGACCATCATGGTGAAATAGAGCATGTTGAACCCGACGAACATCAGCCCCCAGGCGATGACGGCCGGTCTTTCGGCATAGCGG
Organism: Deltaproteobacteria bacterium; assembly: GCA_021849045.1. Lineage (GTDB taxonomy): Bacteria > Desulfobacterota > Desulfuromonadia > Geobacterales > DSM-12255 > Geomobilibacter. Next base: position 8,056 of record JAJZTK010000080.1, read on the forward strand.
CGGCCGTAGAACTTGGGGAGCCAGTAGTGCATGGCCCCGAAAAAGGCAAATCCGGAGCCGCCGAAGATGACGTAGTGGAAATGGCCGACCACGAACTGGGTGTCGTGGACATGGATGTCGGTGGCTGCCGCCCCCAGGATCAGGCCGGTCAGCCCGCCGATGGAGAAGAGGAGCAGAAACGACAGGGCGAAAAGCATCGGGACTTCCAGGGAGATGGACCCCTTGTAGAGGGTGGAGACCCAGTTGAAAACCTTGATGGCCGACGGGATGGCAACGATGAAGGTGAGGAAGGAGAAGACCAGGATCGCCGTGTCGCTCATGCCGCTGGTGAACATGTGGTGCCCCCAGACGAGAGACCCGGCCGCGGCGATGGCCAGGCTGGAAAAGGCGATCATCTTGTAGCCGAAGATCGGCTTGCGGGAGAAAACCGGGATGATCTCCGAGATCACCCCCATGGCAGGCAGGATCATGATGTAGACCGCCGGGTGGGAGTAGATCCAGAACAGGTGTTGGTACATGATCGGGTCGCCGCCGCGTGCCGGGTCGAAGAGACCGGTGCCAAGAACCCGCTCGGCGACGATCAGCACCAGCGTGATCCCCAGGATCGGGGTTGCCAGGATCTGCACCCAGGCAGTGGCGTACAGGGACCAGACAAAGAGCGGCAGCCGGCCCCAGGTCATCCCCTGGGCCCTGAGGCGGTGGATGGTGGTGACGAAGTTAAGCCCGGTCAGGATCGACGACAAGCCGACGACGAAGACGCCGAAGACCGCCAGTGAAACGTTGGTAGCGGTGCGGGCGCTGAACGGGACGTAGAAGGTCCAGCCGGTGTCGGGCGGCCCGCCGCCGGTGAAGAGGGAGGTAAGGATGATCGCGGCACCGATGATGTAGAGCCACCAGGAGAGCAGGTTCAGGCGGGGGAAGGCCACGTCGCGGGCACCTATCTGGATCGGCATGATCAGGTTGCCGAAGGAGCCGGGAAATCCGGGGATGATGAAGAGAAAGACCATGATCACGCCGTGCACGGTGAAGACGGCGTTGTAGGTCTGGGGCCCCATGATGGTTCGGCCCGGCGCCATCAGCTCCAGCTTGAGCAGGACGCCGAGCGTCACGGCAACCAGGAAGAAGCCGAGTACCGAGTAGAAGTAGAGGAACCCTATCCGCTTGTGGTCCGTGGAAAAGATCCAAGCGGTGATGCCGCTCCTGCCGGTATCGTTCCAGAAGCTGGTGGTTGTTGCAAGTCGCTCTGCCGGATTCATGCTCTCCTCGTTGGTTGCTGTCTGCGTTTCCTGCCGCCCAGAAACAGAAAGGCGAGAAAGCCGCCCGCGCTCAGCATGACCACTGTGGCGCTCACCCTGAGCAGGTTGAAGACATAGGTCTTTCCGGCCGGGTCGAAGCTGAAGCAGTAGCCGACCACCCGGCGGACGGTGACGCCCACTTTTCCCTCCCGCGCCTCCAAAAGGGCCAGGGCCAGGTCCTTGGGCAGGAAGGTCGTCCCGTACAGGTAGCGGACGATGGTCCCGTCCCGGGCGACAATGATGCTCGCCACCGGGTGGATGAAGTCATGCCCCTGGCGCTGGAAACGGTAGCCGGCGGCAGCGGTCAGTTGCCGGATGCTGCCGGCATCGCCGGTCAGGAAGCGCCAGCCATCTACCGGGAAAGGCGCTTCTATCGAGTTCAGGTGCATTTTTTTGGCGCGGGCGGCCAGCGCCGGGGTTTCGGTTTCGTCGAAGCTGACCGAGATAACCCGGTACTCCGTGCCGGGTTTTGCCTTCAGTTGTGGCAGGACGCGGGCCAGGCCGTTCTGGAGGTAGTTGCAGACATTGGTGCAGCTGTAGTAGACCGGCAGGATGATGGTCGGGCCGGCGACCAGGTCGCCGAGGCGGACCGGTTTTCCCGTCTCGTCGCTGAAGGTAAGGTCGAGCGGCACCTTAGCCCCCAGCCGCTCGTCCAGGCCGACGGAGGTGTCGGAAGCGGACGTAGCGGTATGGTCGTGCGGTAGCGCCGTCTCTTCGCTATGGGCCGCAGCCCGGGCGGGATGCAGCATGAGCACGGCGGCAAACGTCGCCAAGAGAGGTGTATACTTCGAAAGACATCTCAATCCAACCACGTATCCATCCTCAACCGGTTACTGACCACCATAATGTTTTTAATATACCACAGTCCGGCGGAACCTCTACCCTTCCACCCAGACCGATATCAGTACGCACTGCATCATGACGCCGTTCAGATCTGCCATGGCCCGTCCTCCACCTTCAACTGACGTGTCACTACTGAAATCCGATTGTTTTGGAGTCCTGTTCGGCGATATGACCTCAGTGCAAAAGGGCTTGAGAAATCAGGGGCTTTTCTCATAACTTAAACTGGCCGACCAAACTCCCGAGTTCCTTTGCTTGCGTTGCCAGCATGGCTGCCGCAGCCGTTGTTTCCGTGGCTCCCTGGGCTGTTTGCTGGATCACGGTAGTAATCTGCTGGATGTTGTTGGAGATCTCTCCGGTGGTAGCGGTCTGCTCATTGGCGGCAGTCGCAATCTGGTTGATCTGCATGGTGACGTCATTTATCTGCTGGAGGATCTGCTCCAAAGACTGGCCGGATTTACCCGAATATTCAGTCCCCTTTTCCACCTCTGCAACGCCTTGTTCGATTGCTAGAACAGCCCCCTTTGTTTCATTCTGAATTGCCTTGATCATTTCACTGATTTCCCGGGTGGCGCGGGTGGTGCGTTCTGCCAAGGCGCGAACTTCGTCGGCTACTACGGCGAAACCACGACCCTGTTCTCCCGCGCGTGCGGCTTCAATGGCGGCATTCAGCGCCAGCAGGTTTGTCTGATCGGCAATATCCTCGATTGTTCCAATAATCTGTCCAATCTGGTCGGAGCGAGCACCCAACTCCACGACAGTCTTTGCGGCATCATTGACGCGAGTGGCGATACTCTCCATGCAATCTGTTGTCTGGCGAACTATCTTGACTCCTGACTGAGCGGTGTTACTTGCGCGAGTGGAGTTTCCCGCCGCATTCATGCAATTGTTGGCAATATCGTTGGACGTGGCGGCCATTTCTTCACTGGCAACAGCGACCGTGTTGGTCTGCGAGGCGGCATTCTCCGTTCCCGTGGCAATCTGGTCAGCATTGGATTGAAGCAGACGCGATGCCATGGCAACCTGTTCTGACGTCTGGGATATTTGGTAAATGATGTCGCGCATGGTTGTCTGAAGGCTGCTTATAGAGCGGATGATGTTGCTGATCTCGTTATTGCGTTTAGGCGCAATCGTCTGCGTCAGGTCACCGGTGGTCATTCTGGCCAGATAGCCCAGGATACGCTGAAGTGCATCGTTAACAGTCCAGAAGAGCAGCCAACTGAACAAAAACCCGAGCAGCACGAATATGGTCGTTGATACTACTGCCTGTGCGGTTGAAAAGGAACGACCCGCTACCACTGCGATGATAATGCAGAAGCTGTAACAGAAACAGAGCAGTATGATGCGTGTGCGGATCTTCAGGTGCAGATAAAGATTTAAGAGAAAGTCCATCGTTACCTCCCAAGTGTTGCTACCCTAAACCTGGGTACACATTGATGTATCGTCAGGTTAAGCTGCACATAAAGATAAAACTGTATTTATGAAAAGCGGGCAATGATTTCCGGGTGCCGTGCAGACAACTGGAGGCAAGTTGTATATGCGTATTAAGATCATTTTCAAGGACAAAACTGCCGGCTGCATTAACGAGGTGAATCTGGCGAGGTTGCTCAGGAAGGGTGCTATAGTTGCATTCAATCGTGCTGGTGGATGGGTGTATCCGGAGGAGGGGAGGCCATGCGTACGCCGGACCAGAAAGAAGGCAGGACTTCCGGAAAGTGAGGGGGGCATGACCGCCGTGCGTGGCGGTTGAAGTGATCAGTGTGGCGGTGCTTGTGCCATCTCAGCCTCCGCCGACCAAGGGGAAGAGGGCGAGGGTGTCACTGTCCTGTAAGGTGTAGTCGAGCGAGGCGTGCCGGCCGTTGACCAGGATGATCCCGATCTCAGCTTCGGTCAGCCCGAGGTTCACGACGATACTGCGGCAGTCGGTCCCTTCCGGGAGCTCTTGGTGGTCGATCTTGAACCTCCCGTTTCTGAAGGTGGCGAACAGTTTGACGGTTATCAGCATGGCTGCTCCAACACGGCGCGGGCACTGGTTGTGCCCGCGCCGCTTCGTTAGGGTCAGAAATTCCAGAACTCGTCTATCTCCGCGTCGGTGAAGTCCCAGACCGCGTTGTGTGGGGCCACAGTCTCGGTCCTGAAGAACTCGGGAAGGCGGTCGTGCTCCCTGGTGATCCCGGCCTCGATGTTGAACTGCCGCTCGATCTTCAGGATATGCTTGCCCAGGTTGGTCACATCGTCGCCGGTGAGGGCAATGCCGAAGCGGGCGTTGATCATGTCGATCAGGGCCGGCAGGCACTCGGGGATGTCCAGGGCCGGGAAGGCAACGAAGATGCACATACCGGTGGAGTCGACCGCGGCGGTGGCGATCTGCAGGTTGCGGGAAAGCTCCACCTGGCCATCCTTCTTCAGCGGGTCCACATAGCCGCCCACGTTGAGGATGTTGGTGGCGATGGTGTAGCCGGCAGTGTGGTCTGCCCCCATGGTGGAGGTGGCGTAGGTGATGCCAATCCCCTTGACCGAACGGGGGTCATAGGCCGGAATAGCCTGGTTTTTCACCACCGGCACCCGGGTGACGCCGTAGGTCTTGCCCACGGACCCGGCGCCGCCGCCGAGGATGCGGCCGAGCGGGGTCCCCTTGGCAATCTCTTCCGTAAGCAGGCGGATGATCCCCTTGCCGTCGCCGAAGGGGAGGATGCCGGCCTCCATGGCAACGCCGAACATGACCGCGGTCTCAATGGAGTCGATGCCGATGTCGTCCATCAGGTTGTCGGCCCGGGCGATGTCGTCCAGATTGTCGATGCAGCAGTCGGCGCCCAGTCCCCAAATGGTTTCGTACTCGAAGCCGGAGGTGACGTATTTGCCTTCCTTGTCGTGATAGACCTGGGAGCACTGGATGATGCAGCCGGCATGGCAGCCGTGTTTCGGCTTGCCGCCCCTGGCGACGATGGTGTCGTGCATGGTCTCGCCGGAGATCTTGTCGTGTCCCTCGAACTGGCCATAGGTGAAGTTCCTGGTCGGCAGGCCGCCGGCCTCGTTGAGGATGTTGACCAGCACGTTGGTGCCGTAGGTCGGGAGCCCTTCGCCGCTGACCGGATGATCCAGAAGCGCCTTGGCAAAGGTCCTGGCCGCTGCCTTGAACTTGTCCGGCTCGGCGATCTTGACGCCGGGGGCGCCCTGGTCGTCGATGGAGATGAACTTGATCCGCTTGGAGCCCATGACCGCTCCGAGCCCGCCGCGGCCGTGGCTGCGGATCTTGCTGTCCGGGTCCTTGACCGAGATGTTGGCTGCGGTCATCTTCAATTCACCGGCCGGGCCGATGGTCAGGATACCGGTCTTCTTCCCCAGCCGTGACTCCAGCGCCTCAATGACCGCGAAGTTCCCCTTGCCGATCAGTTCGGTCTCCTCCTGAACGGTGACCCCGTCCTTGTTCACGTGCAAGCTGTACCACGCCTCTTTAGCCGGAATCCCCTCGATGATCAGCGCCTTGATGCCGAGCCTCGCCAGCATCTGGGCCGCGGTGCCGCCAGCGTTGGATTCCTTGATGGTACCGGTGAGGGGGCTCTTGGTTCCGGCGGAGAGCCGGCCGGAGTTGGCTGCCGGACTGCCGGTCAAAAGCCCCGGGGCAAAGACCAGCTTGTTGTTCGGGCCAAGGGGGTGACAGGTGGGGGGTACTTCGGCGGCGACGATGGTGGAGGTGAGGCCGCGGCCGCCGAGGCCGGCCCAGGCAGCGGGGACTGCTTCGATAGCAGTTGTGAGTGTGGACATGTTGACGCGGAGGATCTTATTCATCAGGCACTTCTCCCTTTCATATTCGATTGTTCCGCTCAGCGGATGTCATCTCCTTTCCAAAGGGAGGCGGCGCCGTTTCCAGCGACACCCGTTGGCCGGCTGCCATGGGGTTTCCCCTGGTAGGTAGCACGGCTCGGAGGTGTTTTTTCATAACTCCCCCCTCCCCCCTCTTAAGCTAAGAGGGGGGAGGGGGGAGTTATGGCTTGGCTGTTACATTGCGGCCCTGAAGATCTCGATGACCTGCTCCAGGGACGCCTTGCGCGGGTTGGTGAGCTGGCAGGCGTCCTTCTTGGCGTTCTCCGCCATGACCTTCAGATTCTCTTCCTTTACGTTCAGCGCCTTTAGGCCGGCAGGGATGCCGATGGAGGCAGAGAGCCGGCGGATGGCCGCAATCGCCCTGTCGGCAGCCTCGGCCACGGAGAGCCCTTCGATGTTCTCGCCCAGGGCAACGGCGATATCGGCAAAGCGCTCCGGGCAGGCGATCAGGTTGAACTGGCTGACGGCCGGCAGCAGGATGGCATTACAGACGCCGTGGGGGAGATTGTAGAAGCCGCCCAGTTGGTGCGCCATGGAGTGGACGTAGCCGAGGCTGGCGTTGTTGAACGCCATGCCGGCCAGGTACTCGGCATAGGCCATCTTGTCGCGGGCTTCCAGGTTGTCGCCATTGGCTACGGCCGGGCTCAGGTATTGGGCAATCAGCTCGATCGCCTTGATGGCGCAGGCGTCGGTGATCGGGGTGGCGATGGTGGAGACGTAGGCCTCTACGGCGTGGGTCAGGGCGTCCATGCCGGTGGCGGCGGTGAGCGCGGCCGGCTTGCCGACCATCAGGAGCGGATCGTTGATGGCGACGTTCGGGGTGCAGCGCCAGTCGACGATGGCCATCTTCACATGGGTGTCGGTGTTGGTGATGATGCAGAAGCGGGTCATTTCCGAGGCGGTGCCGGCGGTGGTGTTGATGGCGACGAAGGCGGGCATCGGCTTGGTGGACTTGTTCACCCCCTCGAAATCGCGGATATGGCCGCCATTGCCGATGACCAGGCCGATTCCCTTGGCGCAGTCGTGGGAGCTGCCGCCACCCAGGGAGATGATGGCGTCGCACTGGTTATCCCGGTACACCTTCACGCCGTCGTGGACGTTGGTGTCGGTCGGGTTCGGCTCGGCGCCGTCGAAGATTACCACCTTGACCCCTGCCGACTCGACCTGCTCCTTGATCTTGTCAGCCATACCCATGGCCGAGATCCCCTTGTCCGTAACGAGCAGCGCCCTGGAAGCGCCGAGCGCCTTCACCTGCCCGCCGGTCTCCTTGGCAGAGCCGATCCCCATCAGTGATACCGTTGGAATGAAAAATCCGTACGTCTGTTCTCCGAGTGCCATGGTTACTTCCTCCTCTATTGTTGGGTGGCGTCACTCTGAATGCCGCTATGCCGAGCTGAATCGTGCATACGGTTTCGTAAAACGCTTTTCTGGGATATGGCAAGGCCCGTACCAATAGCTTCATGAACCGGCCGGTTTTGCAGTCATGCGTAAATAACAACTGATATCAGCTTGTTACCATTGGAGGGAGGACCGGTGGTTGCGGCGAAAGGTGGTGGGTGTGCCGATAAGGAACATATGCCTTGTTCTTATGTGGAGCAGTTGCGCCAATGTGGAACTGGTGCGGCTTGCTCTCCCGTCAGGGCGAACCGTGCGGCCCGGACTGCCCCGGTTGGCTAGAGATCTGTCTCATTCCCCTGTTATTACGATGGTACCCCTCAATGACCGAGTTCATGGGAGGCAGTCAGGCGGGATTGGCACGAAAAAGTGGTATCGAAATTGCCATGGCCGAAAAGAAGCAGAATTCGATCTTGGCGCTGTTGTCGGGATCGGACTGGTAACGAGGAAGGAGAGAGTGCATCAATGGGGAGAAAGTATAAAAATCCAAAAAAGCCCAACATAGTATCCGTACGGATTACCGATGAAGAGATGGCGATGGTCCAGCAACTCATGGACGCGACCAGCAAGCGGGCGTCAGAGCTGATGCGGGAGGCATTCCTGCTGCTCAAGACGGAATGGCAGTTGGCCGGCATGGCGGATGCGCCGGTGGACGGGAGCCAGGTTGCCACCTGTCCGTAGTCGGTTATATCCGGTCGGGGGCCTGTGCGGCTCCCTTTCTTTTCGCCTTGACCTTGCATCATGCCGGGGTATCTTTGGAGGGGACAATGTTGTAGCTTACACGAGTTGTTTCTGACGAGGAGCGACCATGCTGCTGGAACAGTTGGTGGAAAAAGCCGCAACTCCCCCGGAGTATGATTGGGACGCCTACTATAGCTGGCTGTTCAGCCGCATCGCCGGCCGGAAAGCGAGCGGTTTTACGTTCTGGCAGTGCCAGAACTGTCTCTCGGTCAACATCCTCTTCCTGCCGGCACGCTACGGAAAGTGCCGGTCGTGCGATCTGATTCACCTGCCGTAAGCCACCTCGTTGCCACTTTTGTTTTTCCCTCCGGGATCTGATCTAACGAACCAGTGTCATTTGGAAGGTGTTTGATTTAATATGGAACAAAAGGTTCTTGTTCCATATTGTGACGTTTGTGCCCAGTTGTACCGGTTCAGACCGCTGACCCTCTGTAGAGCCACAAAAGGAGAGACCGTGAACATCAGCAAATTTGTCGCCCCGGAAATCATTTTCGGCTGTGGTTCCCTCAGCCAGATCGGCGAGAGCGCGCTGCGCATCGGTGCCTCCAGGGTCTTTCTGGTCAGTGACGCGGACGTGATCAAGGCCGGCTGGGTCGACCAGGCAGTGTACTATCTCCGGTCCGCCGGTCTGGAAACGGAGGTCTTTTCGGCCCTCACCACCAACCCCAAGGATTGCGAGGTGATCGAGGGGACCGCCCGTTATCTGCAGGCGCGGTGCGACGGAATAGTCGCCGTGGGAGGGGGGAGCCCCACCGATGTTGCCAAGGCGATCGCCACCCTGGCCACCAATGGCGGGACACTGCAGGAGTACGAAGGGATCAACAGGATCAGTCGGCCGCTGCCGCCGATGCTGATCGCCCCGACCACGGCCGGCGCCGGCTCAGAGGTGAGCCAGTTCACCATCATCGTTGACACGGCGCGCAAGCTGAAGATGTCGATCATCTCCAAGTCGCTCGTACCGGACATCGCCATCGTCGACCCGGAGCTGCTCAAGACCAAGGATGCCAAGCTGGCCGCCGCCACCGGGCTCGACGCCCTGACCCACGGCATCGAGTCGTACGTGTCGCTGGCGGCGACGCCGCTCACCGACATCCACGCCCTTAAGGCGATCCAGCTGATCTCCCGGAACCTGAGGCAGGCGGTCGCCGACCGTCAGGACATGGAGGCCAATACCAACATGGCCATGGCGGCCCTCACCGCCGGTCTCGCCTTTTCCAACGCCATCCTCGGCGCCACCCATGCAATGACCCACCAGGTGGACGGCCTGATCGACCGGCACCATGGGGAGACCAACGCCTCGATCCTTCCCCACGTGATGGAGTTCAACCTCCCTGCCTGTCCCGACCGCTTCCGCGACATCGCCGTTGCCATGGGTGAGGATGTTGCCGGGCTGAGTGATCTGCAGGCCGCCGCCCTGGCGATCGCATCGGTCAGGCGGATGATCGCCGACATCGGCCTGGCCAAGGGGCTGGCGGATATCGGGCTCAAGGTGGAGTTCATACCGCTCTTGAGCCGCAACGCGATGAAGGACGCCTGTCTGGTGACCAACCCGCGGAATGCGAGTATGGAAGAGATAGAGGCCATTTTCTATAAAGCGATGTAGCTGTTGCTCGGACACTTTGAGGGGTCATCGTGGAAAACAGGGAAAAGCTGCTTGAACAGTTGACCGGAGTGGACTCCTCCAAGCTCAACTACTATGTGGAACTGAAAAAGCGGAGCCAGGAACTGCTCAAGCAGAACGGCCGCCTGGAGATCCTGCACCAGTTGGCCCGGGATATCAACATCGACATGTCGATCTCCGACATCATTGAACGGGCCTTTACCAAGCTGCCACAGACGCTTCCCTGCGATTTCCTCGGCCTGGTGACGGCCAAGGGCGGCGAACTGACCCTCACGGCCCTGATGCCGACCGATTTCTGCCGGATAGAAACCTTTCCCGCCCATTCCCCCTCCCTGAAGGTCATCCAGCAGAAGAAGGCCGGCATTTTCAACCTGACGCCAATGGAGTTCAGCCATATCCGGATTAATCCGGGGTACCCGGGGCCGATCCGGGCGCTGGCGGTGGCGCCGATGTTCAAGCGGGACGAGGTGATCGGCACCCTGCTGGTTGCCAGCATCTTCGACCGCGCCTACCGGGAGGATGACCTCAGCTTCGTCCAGCACCTTGCCGATCAGCTGGCGATCAGCATCCAGAACTCCCGCCTGTACAAGCAGGTCTCCCGGGCCAAGAAGGAGTGGGAAGAGACCTTCAAGGCGGTGACCGACCCGATCTTCCTGGTGGACACCGACTACAATGTTCTCCTGCACAACGACCACCTCCCCCCCGAAATGAGCGGCTTCTGGCACCAGGCGGTCAGCAACAAATGCTTTGCCAAGATCCATGGTCGCACCCACCCCTGCCCGAACTGTCCGATCAGGGAGGTGCAGCGGACCGCGAAGCCGGTGTTCCAGCGCTGGCAGACCGAGGCAGGGCTGGTGCTCGATCTCTCCTACTATCCGGTACTGAACGAGGAGAAGCAGCTGGCGGCGGTCACCATCATCGTCAAGGATGTCACCCACAAGACCAAGATGGAGGGGCAACTGGTCCAGTCGGCGAAGCTGGCAGCGCTCGGCGAGATGGCGGCCGGGGTGGCCCACGAGCTGAACAGCCCGATGACCGTCATCATCGGTACGGCGCAGATGCTCTCCAGGGACCTGCAGCAGGACGCCCAGTACGAAAAGGCCGAAGTACTCAACGACATCATCAACTCCGGACTGCGCTGCAAGCGGATCATCCAGAACCTGCTGACCTTTTCGCGGCAGAACCAGTCGCCGCAGACCGATGTGGACCTCAATGCCGAAGCGGAACGGGTCCTGAGCATGATCCAGTACCAGATCAACCGGAACCAGATACGGATCGTCGAGCGGTTCGACACCGACCTGCCAAGGCTAACCGCCAACGGTCCGCAGATCCAGCAGGTGCTGATCAATTTCCTGATCAATGCCCGTGATGCCCTGACCGATGTGGAGCGGAAAGAAAAGATCATCGAGGTGAAAACCGCGCAACGGGTCGAGGGGGATACACGGTGGGCGCTTCTCTGCGTGACCGATAACGGTGTCGGCATTGCCCAGGAAAACCTGGCGAAGATCTTCACCCCCTTCTACACCAGCAAGGAGGCGACCAAGGGGACCGGGCTCGGCCTGTCGGTCAGCCTGGGGATCGCCGAGTCCCATAACGGCACCATTGAGGTGGAGAGCCGGCCAGGGGAGGGGAGCACCTTTTCCCTGGTGCTGCCGGTAGAACTGTAGGGGCGCCGCTTGCCGCGCCCGACTGGAGAAAACATGTCCCCGTCCCAGGTTCTGATCATCGACGACGAAGCGGATGTCTGCACCTTTTTCAGCCGCCTGCTCACCAGAAAGGGG
>JAJZTK010000241.1 GCA_021849045.1 Deltaproteobacteria bacterium
GGCGGTTTCCTGCTACGTCGGCTACCTCAACCGCCGCCACAAGGCGTCGTCGGCCCGGGACTTCAGCGGCGTGATCGGGAAGGTGGCGGCATCCTACGCCCTCACCGCGAAGCTCGGGTTCCTCCTGAACTGGGAGCGCCAGCTCTACGAGGAGACCTACGCCGACCGGATCTACAGCGTTACCGACACCATCGGCGCCGGCTTTGCCTATCAGTTCACCCCGAAGGTGAAGGGGACGGTCTTCGACCGTCTGTCGTGGAAGGATTTCCGGGATGTTCCCGGTTCCGGCGTGGCGCCGCGGAGCGACTTCACCCAGGAGCTGAACGCCGGCGTGGAGTGGACGCCCCTTACCCGGCTTACCGTCTCGGCCGGCTATCAGTATGCCCGGCGGAGCTCCGACGATCCCTCGTTCGACTACAGCGACCATGTGGCGACGGCGACGGTGGCGTATCGTTTCTAGTTCAACCGCGCGAGGAGGTTCGAAAATGAGCACAGCCCTGTTAATTATCGACATTCAGAACGACTATTTCCCCGGCGGCAAGATGGAACTGGTTGGCAGTATCCAGGCAGCATCCGCGGCGGGAAGGCTGCTTGCGGCATTCCGGCGGGAACGGTGGCCGGTGTTCCACATTCAGCACATCGCCAACCGGCCGGGAGCGACCTTTTTTCTGCCCGGCACCACGGGAGCCGAGATTCATGAGCGAGTACGCCCGCTGCCTGCGGAACCCGTCGTCGTCAAGCACTATCCAAACAGCTTCCGGGAGACGGACCTCCTGGAACGCCTCAGGTCAGGGGGGATCACAAGCCTCCTTGTCTGCGGCATGATGAGCCACATGTGCGTGGACGCCACCGTGAGGGGGGCCTTCGACCTGGGCTTCACCTGTATCCTGGCCCACGACGCCTGCGCCACCAGAGAACTCGCCTTCAACGGGGTCACGGTCCCCGCTCCCCAGGTCCACGCCTCGTACATGGCGGCGCTGGGAGCGGTCTACGCCCAAGTGAAGGGGGTCGATGAGGTTTTGGATAACATTGCGGCCAACCTGTGACGGCGTGGAGGAGATCCCAAGGCCGGGCTTGAGATGTGATTGAAAACAAATGCAGGTGAAGACAACAAAAAACGGGAGGTCTCCGGCGTTCACTTGAGCAAGACCATCCGCTACTCTAACCTCTTCGACCTGGAACTGCGAAGAGGATTGAGTTACGGGAGGTTTGTTCAAAAGAAAACGAGTTGAAAATATTTCTTATATACAATAACGAAGAAATATATTAAATAGACATTAAAGTTAAAATATCGGCATCAGGCAATAATTCGAGGCTGTTTATGTTCAGGCTCATCACATCAGCCCAATCCCTGGGCGCTATTCTCAGGGATGAGAGAAAAAAACAGGGGTTAACCCAGGTCGCCCTGGGGAAAATGACAGGGGTGAACCAGACCACCATTTCCATGATCGAGAAGGGTAAGCCGTCGGTGCAGTTGCAGACGGTTCTTCTTCTCTTTGCGGCCCTCAATCTGAATATCCTGGTCGGCCCACGGGAGCAGGGGCAACCGGCAGAGGATAGGTGGTAATCGTGGCAAGGCCCAGAACCCGCATCCCTCTCATTGTTTACATCAACGGCGAGAAGGTCGGTACTCTCTCCTTTTCATCAACGGGCAAAATACAGCTTGCCTATGCCCCTTCCTGGCTCGAATCTGAAAACAGCCGGCCTCTGTCCCTGTCGCTCCCTCTCAGCTACCACCCTCTGCACGGCACAGCGGTTGAGCATTTCTTCGACAACCTGCTACCGGACAATGACGCCATACGAAAGCGGATTCAGACAAGGTTCGGCGCTGCCAGCGACCGATGCTTCGACCTGTTGTGGCACATCGGGCGGGATTGTGTCGGCGCTGTCCAACTCCTGCCGGAAACTGAAGAGCCGCCCGGTATCATGACCATAACGGCGGAGCCGCTTACTGATGCCGAGATCGCCGAGACCCTCAGAAACTATCAAACAATGCCGCTGGGGATGCAAAGAAGCTCCGATTTCCGCATCTCGATTGCCGGTGCCCAGGAAAAAACCGCTCTTCTGCTGCACGGTGATCGCTGGTGCCGACCACACGGTGTTACGCCGACAACCCATATCTTCAAGCTGCCGATTGGGCAGACACCCCGGATCGATCTCTCCGACAGCGTCGAAAACGAATGGCTGTGTCACCGTATCCTGATGGAATACGGCATGCCGGTAGCAAACGCCGAAATCCGCACCTTCGAGGATGTCAAGACCCTCGTGGTGGAGCGGTTTGACCGCCGGATGTCAAAGGACGGCACCTGGATCATCCGCCTGCCGATGGAGGATATGTGCCAGGCCCTGGGAGTCCCGCCGGTGTTCAAGTATGAAGAGGATGGCGGACCGGGCATCCGCAGGATCATGGATCTGCTGCTCGGCTCCGAGAATGCCGCAGCTGACCGGCGTCTGTTCATGAAAGCGCAGCTCCTGTTCTGGCTGCTGGGGGCCATTGACGGCCATGGGAAGAATTTCAGCATCTACCTGCTGCCGCGTGGTGCCTATCGCATGACGCCGCTCTATGACGTCATGTCCGCCTGGCCCCTCGTGGCGAGAAAAGAACTCCACACGAAGCAGATGAAAATGGCCATGTCCGCGGACGGGAAAAACAAGCACTATTACTGGGGTGAAATCCAGAAGCGTCACTGGGAGAGTATGGCCCGCAAGGTCCGTTTCCCTGAGGAAGAGTTGGCCGGCATTACCAGGGAACTGCTTGATCCGATGGATGACATCATCAACCGTGTCGCATCGTCTCTGCCGGCCGGTTTCCCGGCTGCGGTCGCCGAACAGGTATTCATCGGCATGCGGGCTGCGAAATCGAAGCTTGTGTAGGTACCTTCAGGCTTGACTAATACGTACGGGAATCGTTTGTGATGCGTGGTTTTTGGGACTGGATTGTTCAGGTGGTAGCGTTGTAACTAACTTAAATTGCAATAAAAAAACCGACCAAGTTTCTCGACTTGGCCGGTCGTGTTTTCTGGTGGGCGATGTAGGGTTCGAACCTACGACCCCTGCCGTGTGAAGGCAGTGCTCTCCCGCTGAGCTAATCGCCCGCAATGTGGAGACTCTAAATATCAAAAGCGGCTGGTTGTGTCAAGCATTCATTTGTCACAGGCGATGGGGGATGCGGCAAGTGGGTATTTAAGTAGCAATAAACAACGTTATAAATCCGTGAATACGGCTTGACAGCCTGTCGGATCAGTTGTTATAGTCCCGGCACAATTTTTACCGAGGCTAAAACGAGAGCCGGTTTGGCAACCGGATCAAAGAGCTGTTCGATCCGGGTTGTACCGGGTATCATGTTTATAGAAATGTGTATGCCGCCACATCGTTGGGAACGGCAGGGTTGCGGGGAGACGAGATGAAGCTCGATCAGGGACTCATCCAGGTGTACACGGGGAACGGGAAGGGCAAGACCACTGCGGCCCTGGGTCTTGCCTTCCGGGCGGTGGGGCGCGGCCTCAAGGTCGTCATGATCCAGTTCATGAAGGGGGGCGGCCCTTACGGGGAGCACGCCGCAGCGGCCCGCCTCGCGCCCGATCTGACGATTATCCAGACCGGGCGCCCCGGCTGGGTCAACCGGGAGAATCCCGA
This sequence comes from Deltaproteobacteria bacterium, assembly GCA_021849045.1. GTDB lineage: Bacteria > Desulfobacterota > Desulfuromonadia > Geobacterales > DSM-12255 > Geomobilibacter. The sequence continues at coordinate 3,637 of JAJZTK010000241.1, forward strand.
CCCGGAGGATGTCCGGCTTGCGCGCGCCGCCCTC
>JAJZTK010000242.1 GCA_021849045.1 Deltaproteobacteria bacterium
TGCTGGGCATACGGCGCACCATCGCCGACCCGTCCGATTTAACGGCTTCTGAAGCCGTATTCGTAAATCTCCTTTGCCTTGGAGATCAGGCCGACCACAACGAAGGAGAGGAGGACCAGGCAGACGATGATGATCGGCCAGACGGATTGTTCGGCAAGGCGCATGCTAGTCATAGAAGCCGTTTCTCCTGCGGCTGCTCCTCTCCGACAGACGGTCGATGCAGACATTGAAGATGATGCACAGGATGATGAACCAGAGGGGCAGAAACTGAGCGGTGAACCAGAAATGGAACGGAAGATTGAAAAAGGTGAAGCGGGTCAGGAAGCTCTGGCCCTGCTGGTCGGCCAGAAGCCAGACCAGCAGCTGAAAGCCGAAGGGGAGGACACCCCACCCAGCCAGGATGGCGATGATCAGGGTCACTTCTCCGTTCAGCCGGCCGTTTTCCGGCTTGAGGATGGTGATCCGGTCCTGGTCGCTCTGCTGGTCCATGGTCTACCCCTATGTACGCCGGTTGTATGTGAGGCGGGTGGAGCAGCCTCACGGATTACGCATTCTGTATACACCCGTCCATTGTAGCAGTAAACCCCTGCAAGTCCACGGCATCGGGTTTCATGATCTCGCGCAGGACCGTGGTGGCATAGGCGCTGCGGGGGAGGGTGAATTCGATGACGATTCCTTCCTCGTCCTGGCGGGCGGAAGCGCCACTCAGGGGGATACGCAGGGGACGGCGTTCTCCTTCGAGCCTGAACGGGGCCGGTCCGGCAAGTCCCGCCGGGGTCAGCTCCTCCTCGGCCAGGACAGCCAGCTCCATCTCCAGCGGCATACCCTGGGGGAGGGTGACCTTGCTGCCGAACAGCGGCCCGGACGGGGAGACTTCCAACGCGTGCGCCCGCGGCGCTTCGACAGCCGGGTCATCCACCAGGAAGCAGGCGCCGTTCACATGTTTCCAGGCAAGATCGCCGGCCAGGAGCCGGTCAAAGCTGTCGAGCCGCCGGGCCAGGAGCCGGTCGAAGAGGAGCGACTGCCAGGCCGAGAGGTAGAGCCTGACCAGGCGGGGCGGAATGCGGCCCACGGCCCGCTGCCAGTCGTCGGGGCGTTTCAGCAGGCTGGCCACCACGTCCCGTTCCACCCGGCAGTGGCCGGGAAAGGCGGCCATGCTTCCTTCCAGGTCACCCTCCCGGAACAGGGTAATGGCCTGCTGCCACCGTTCGTCGCGCACCTGGGCCGGGTCGCCGATGAGCGCCATTACCGCCTCCCGGAACTCCCCTCTCAGCAACTGCCGGCCTATCAGGTGGGAATTCCCCTGGCTGCCGTAGCGCTGCTCACCGAAAAAGTTCGGGCAGCCCCGGTCCATGAGGATCGCCAGGATGGAGCGGCACTGTTCCACGGCACCTGCCGGCACTTCCCGTATCCTGATCAGGAACCGGTTGCCCGCCAGGTGGCCCAGGCGGAGCTTGTTGGTATGCCGCTGCACGTCGAGGATGGTGAGCCCGGGGAGGACGAGCTCCTGGAGCCGTTCCGGCGCGACCCGGGACAGGGAGAGGGTCTGGCGGGTGATCCCCCGGCTGTCCTTCATGCCGGCATAGCCGATCTCCCGCTCCGGCAGGTGCAGGGCCTTAGCCAGGCGGCGGATCGCCTCCGGGGTGGTGATGCCGCTCTTTTCGACGGTCACGTAGGTATGCTCGCCACTGCCGCACGGGGCGTAGAGGGGGAGCTCGGTCACCTGGAAGTCGGCGGCCAGCGTCTTGATAACTCCGCCGATGCCGGAGATGCCGGCGGTCAGATAGGGCAGGGACTGCGTTTCACTACTCACTCTTCACCCCTGACGGCCTTCCGGTAGTGCACGAAATAGATCCGCGCCCCGTGGGCCATGAACTTGAGCATGTATTTGGTGCGGTGGTAATTGACGAGTTCGTGGCGGTAGAGATCGGGAACCAGGCAGTTTTCGAACTGATCAAGCTGCGGCATGAAGCCGGCCACGTCGATCCCGTAGTCGTCGAAATCGGTGGCGAAATGGAAGTCGCCTCCCGCTACCAGGTAGTCGGCCATGAATTTCACGAATGCCGGCTGCACCAGGCGGCGTTTCCGGTGGCGCTGCTTGGGCCACGGGTCCGGGCAGTTTATGAAGACCTTTTGCAGTGAGCCTGGTTGGAGATAGTCGGCAATGAACTGCCTTGCCTCAAACCGTCCCACCCGGACATTGCCGAGTCCGGCCTTTTCGACCCGGCGGCAGGTCTTGTAACACCCCTTGTTGTAGAAATCGAGGGCAATGAAGTTCAGGTCGGGGAAGTCGACGGCGGTCTTTACCACGAAATCGCCGATGCCGCAGCCGATCTCCAGGGCCAGGGGGTGGTCGTTGCCGAAGATGGCGCTCCAGTCGGGCTGCTTTGGCAACCCTTCCGGTTGCAGGAAAAACGGCGAGTCAATGGCGATCATGGTCTGTGTGGATATCCGGTGCATGGCCTGGAACTATTAGCACATACGGATAGTTTCGGCAAAGGGGATATTTTGCGACTTCGTTGCCATTTGGGGGAGGGTGTGTTACACAAGTAAGATAGCTAACCATAGGAAGGAAAAAGAAAAAAACATGCGTTTCGACGAATTGCACCTCCCTGAGCCGGTACGGCAGGGGATTGTGGATGCCGGCTTCAGCAACTGTACCCCGATTCAGGAGAAGACCCTGCCGCTGTCCCTGAGCGGCCGTGATGTGGCAGGACAGGCCCAGACCGGCACCGGCAAGACCGCCGCCTTCCTTCTCACCCTGTTCACCCGCCTCCTCACCCAGGAGAAGCGGGGGGAAAAACGCCATCCCCGGGCGCTGGTCCTGGCGCCGACCCGGGAACTGGTGGTGCAGATCGAGAAGGATGCCCAGCTCCTGGGCAAACACTGCGGGCTTTCCATCCAGGCCATCTATGGCGGCGTGGACTACATGCTGCAGCGGAACGCCCTCAAGGAAGGGGCCGACGTGGTGATCGGCACCCCGGGGCGGCTCATCGACTACCTGAAGCAGAAGGTCTATTCCTTAAGCAGCATCGAGGTGCTGGTCATCGACGAGGCGGACCGGATGTTCGACATGGGGTTCATAGCAGACCTCCGCTTCATCCTCCGCCGCCTTCCCCCTTATGACAAGCGGCAGAACATGATGTTCTCCGCCACCCTGAACCAGCGGGTGATGGAACTGGCCTACGAGTTCATGAACCTTCCCGAGAAGGTATCGGTCACCCCGGAGCAGATGACTGCCGAGCGGGTGCAGCAGGTCCTGTATCACGTGTCCCGCAAGGAGAAGTTTCCGCTCCTGTTGGGGCTCCTGCGCAAGGAGGGGATGGCACGGACCATGATCTTCGTCAACACCAAGCGGGAGGCCGAGTTTCTTCACGACCGGCTGAACGCCAACGAGTTCCCCTGCCGGGTCATATCCGGCGATGTTGAGCAGAAGAAGCGGCTCCGTATCCTGGAACAGTTCAAGGAGGGGACCATGCCACTGCTCATCGCCACCGACGTGGCATCCCGTGGGCTCCACATCGAAGGGGTCTCCCACGTCATCAACTACGACCTCCCCCAGGACTGCGAGGACTATGTCCACCGGATCGGCCGGACGGCCCGGGCCGGGGCCGAAGGGAAGGCGATCTCCCTGGCCGACGAGGACGGCGCCTTCTACCTGGAGGCGATC
>JAJZTK010000243.1 GCA_021849045.1 Deltaproteobacteria bacterium
TCTAGGATTCCGGGGCGGCGCCGGTGTAGTTGGGGACCACGCTGGTGCCCTGACCGGCGGTGATCGCCCCCTGGGCGGAGGCGACGCCGGCGTTCCCCAGAGCCTGGCCGGAAGAGAAGGCGTCGGACAGGCCGGTGGCCTTCGACAGGGGGCTTAAAAGAACCAGCAGGGCGCCGGCACATGCCCGCCACTTCATGGCTGTTTCATTCCTTCACGCAGCTGGGCGGCGGCATCCAGGAGGGCTTTTTCGCCTTCCTGGATGGTGTCCGTGGCCAATGGTAGCAACTGGCTAGCCTTGGCCTGCAGCTGCCCGGGAGTGGGAGCTATTTCCTTCAGCGCAGCTTCAGCTTTGGCTTTTTGCTCAGCCGTGGCCACGGTTTCCGTCGCCTTGTCCAAGGTGGTGGTTATCTGCTGAACCGGGCCGGCCGGGATACCCAGCATCGGGCCGTAGGTGGTGGCCAACCAAACAAGGGCGCCGGCGCCGACAGTCCATTTGATGAGGGTGAACACGGTCAGTTGCCTCCCTGCAGTTTCGCCAGGTAACCCTGAGCGATGGCATCGAGATCCGGTCGAACCCGGGCAATGTGCTCCAGGGCGAAGTCCAGGGATACGTCGCCCGTCACCGCGGCGAATGCTCCAGGATCGGCACAGCCATCGGCGCCGGCGGAGAGCGCCTGATCCGACTTGTCCAGGACGAAGGTCGGTACCGCCTTCACGCCGAACTTGGTGAAAGCAGGTGGATTGATCTGCCAGGTGGCCTTGGCCTGCTGCTCGTACTTGCGCAGCGCCTCCGCCGTGGCCTTCAAGGAGTTGTTCTTGAGGCCTCGGAGGACCAGGACCGCTCCGGATCGCGCCGCCTGGTGCGTAAGGCGCATCAGGCTCCCTTCCGGCATGGAGAGGGAGACAAACACCATCAAGTCAGTTTTTACCTGGCCAGCGGGAGCCGGACGATTCTTTGCGGCGTACTGCCGAACTAGCCCATTCAAGTCCAGGTTCGGCTTCTGTGGCTGCACATTGGGCAATGCCTGCTGGACGATCGGGGCCTTGTCGAGGCCCTTGTAGTCCGGCTCCAGCTTGCGGAACACTTCCTGAGATCGGGCCTTCTGTTCCTGCATGGCCTTGCGCATTTTGTCGTCGGAGGGAAACGGCTGCAGGCGTTTCGCCTGTTCCATTTGCTCCGGCGACGGGGAATAAAAAGCGTCCTGTGCCAGTGTGGAGATGGGCACTAACGACAGGACGGAGAGGAGGAACCAATGAATCGGGAGAGACATTAATGACCCATCAGTCTTGGGGGCACGAGAATTCGGAGACTCTTGTGTCGTATTGCGCGACGATATCTTGTGGCCACGCGGCGCGGTTTGGGCCATACCGCGTTTCGACAGCAACCAACCACGCATAAGCGGTCGTGTTTTGTCCCAGATAGCGGAGATCTTTAACGACAGGCTCCTTGCCACATTTCTGGCGATAGACAGGAGCCAAAGTTCGCAAGGCCTCGCCGCAAGATGGGCATAGTTCGTCAACGTTTCGCAAGAATAAATCGGTCACGGAAGCGCTATGGTCGACGTCAGTGTCAACATCCGCGTGCGCGGTTCCGATGGCGAAGAAAACGATTAGATAAACCAACAAGTTTTTCATGGGCCAACCCCTCATGACGTTTATTTAGAAGCCGATCGCACCCGCACAGCAGTTACGTTTGCGGAAAATCAAATACGCAAAATCTTCCCCGATATAGGGAATCTGCTTGCCCGCACCCCAGATCGCCGTGGTGCGCCCGAAGGGCTGGCAGCACTTTCCGTTGATCTTTTCGGTCTGCGGTACCGGGTAAAGCATCTGGTACTTGTAGTTGGTCTTGTCCATCAGGGGCTGCGGGTAGTAGCCGCACTGGCCGGCATCGCCCGATGCCGCCCAAATGAGCATTTCGCGGTGCATCTTGGCCGTCATGCGCTGAGCGAGAAGAGACGACGCCTGGACACCCCCCACGTGCGCCTGGACATGGCCATTGAGGGGGTAGAGACTCCCTTGGCAACCGGCGCACCAGTAGAGGGTATTGGTGCTGAAGCCGGCAGTGGCCGCTACACAGTCCGCCGCGCAGGCGGCCTGGGCAATGGGGTTGCCGAACAGGAATGCGTCTGGGTTGATAATCAGGTTGAGTTCATCGTCATCCCACAGGGGGTCAATCTCGGTGAGATAGGCGATATCGAACTGTCCTTTTTCGAGGCAGGAGTTATCCAGGAGGACCTCCAGCCAGTAGAGCAGGGGATTGGTGTACCAATGAACCTGGTAGAAGCTGTACTTGGTCGTGTCGTCTTGGACGCCAACCGTGCCAGCTGGGGCATCAAACCCGGGATTCATTTGAAGCCCGTCGAGAGAGACCAGGCACCAGGGTGTGCGTGTTACGTCCACCTGGCGTACCGGTTCCCAGAAGCCAGTAGAGACACCGATTTTGGGGGGGTCGGAACAGGCGCATATCGGGCCGCCCGGGTTTGAGGTGTCTTCCTGATCCATGGAAAACAGGCGAATCCCACCAATCGTCAGCGGGAAGGCGCAACTCCAGCAGATGTCTGTGATGGGATTGGGGAACTTGCCCTGGCAGGTTCCACCCGCTTGGGCGCAGCCAGCGACAATGAACCATGCCATGACAATTAAAGCGAGGCGGCGCATGGCGGTTATCATTTCCCCTGGCTGCGGCTTCCCCACTGCCGGCGCAGATCGTCTACGCGGGACAGAACGCCGTCCAGTTTTCCGTTACGATAGAGATAGTGGAGCACACCGTGGGAAATGGGGGCGGTGGCCAGTGCTACCAGTTCATGGTGCGACAGAAGCAGGACGAAGGACACCATGCCATAACTCAGCACCATTGCCGGAGGAAGGTCAAAGATTAGGAAAGGATGGCTTTCCTCTTCGGCAGTGACGACCGTCCCCGCTACCGTGATGTCACCTTCAGCGGCGATCTCAAGTTTCCGCCGAATGGCGGCGTTGATTTCTTCTCCGAAGAGATTCCGGAAACCAAGGTCTTTCCATTGCCTCACGGCAGAGAGGAAAAATATGAACATGAGGTAGATCGGGCCCCAGATGCTCGGTGACAGCAGTTTTCGGGCGAATTGCTCCGGGTTTGCCTGCGCGAAGGCGGTTACCTGACGGAGCGTATCCGGTTCCGACATGGCGAGATAAACCGCCGCCCAGAAAACGAGGAGGGGGATGATGTAAATCAGCTTGAGCGCGATGTTGGTCAAGGCGCCGAAGATGAAAATCCCTTGTCGCAAATGGGTGATTCCATCCTTCAGGGCACCGTTCCGCAAAGATTCGTATTCGTCCCTCGAAAGCTCTCCCACCACCACCCCATTCATGTATACACGCAAAACTTGGCTCATGCCTTTCCCTTTCCGGTCAAAGTAAGATTTCATCAATCCGCAGCATCTTTCCCTCCTGGCTTACGATCGCCGGGACGTGCTCGATGCCGAACTTCTTCACCAGCGTGCCCTGCTGGTCGTAGTAGACCTTCCGCTTCCACTGGCGCATCAGGTCCATGTAGGAGCCCCCGGTCAGGATCGGCTTTACCCGGCCACCGGAGCTGCGAATAAGCCCCTCGGCTTCCTTCACCTGGTCTTTGTCCCGGGCGTCGAAGAAAAACAGCTTCTTCGACAGGGAAACGTAGTCCAGGGGGTTTAC
>JAJZTK010000081.1 GCA_021849045.1 Deltaproteobacteria bacterium
CTGCCGGCCTCGCCAAAACGCTCACACAGTGCCGGGTCTCCCAGCAGTTCCAGAATACGGGCCACAAACCCCTCGCTTTCCGCAGGGTGACAGACAAAGCCGGTCCCGCCGTCGATGACCGACTCCGGCAACCCTCCCACCCTGGCAACAACGCAGGGGAGACCGTGCGCCATGGCTTCGAGAACTGCAATGCCATGGCTCTCCTTGAGACTCGGCTGAAAGTAGAGCTGGGCCTTGACATACCACTCCCCCGGCTCCGCAACATACCCGTGGAGGATGATCCGGTCATCCAGACCAAGCGTCTTGACCCGCTGCCGCAATGGTTCAAGGAGTTCTCCGTCTCCCAACCAGACAAATGAGGCATCAGGCCTCTGCCGGAGTACCTGCCGGGCAACCATGAGCCATGCATCGGGATTCTTGTAGGAGACCAGATGGCCGGCAGTCAGAACCAGTGGCTGTCTTTCCCTCTTTACCTCAGGGACGGTCTTGCAGCTATTGTACACCACGGCAACCTTGTTGCGTGAGACCCCCATATGGCTGCTGATCAAAGTCGCCGCTGCGTGGGAGACGGTTACAACCGTATTCTTATCGAGCCAGGTTCCAAGTCTCAGATAGAGCCTGGCAGGAAAACTGAATTGCCGGTCAGGGATGGTGTGCAGCACATAGAGAACCGGCCGGGGATAGAACATGGCGATTGACATCCGGCAGGGGTCCGCAGTCGAAACGACAATGACATCGGGCTGCCAGGTGCGGACAGCACGCCATGAGAACAGGAAATCCCAGCACGGGGTCAGGAACGGCAGCGTACCAACCCTGTTCCTGTTTGGTCTGCTCCATACCGGCACGGAAAAGGTGGCGCCCAGCTCTGCGAATGCGGGATCGAACAGCCTTTCGGGAATGAGGAGTGCGGAGTCGATGCCTCGGTCCCGATGAATCGCCAGCAGGCGTTCGAGGAAGCGGAATATCCCTCCGGAGGAGCCGCCGTCATGGATAACAAGAACACGCATCAGCTAGTTTTTTCTGGCGATTATCAAACGCATATCCGCACACCGGTCACGCCACCGCTCCCAGACCGGGGCTGGCTGCTGCCGCTCCCTGCAGACGAGATAATCTCTCTCCTGAAGAATTTGACAATGAGGGGCCAGCATGTCGCGTATGGCTGCCCACTCGATATGGTCGTGCTTGTGAACATGGATGTCGCCTTCGTCAGAAATCCTATTTCTTTTCAGCCAGACAGCAGCAAGCAGATAACGCCACAGCCCCTTCCGGGCAAACAATTTCGGCAATCTCGACAGAACAGGGGGAGGTTTCACCTCCTGCAGTTCGGCCAACTCACGGCTATACGCCGAATACTCCGGCTCATCCTCCCAGTAGGAGGGACAGACCTCATGGTCGATGTAAATAATGCCGCCCGGTTTCACAACCCGGACAAACTCTCCAACCGCAGCCAGGTAATCGGGAACATGGTGCAGCACCGAATAGGTGGCCACCAGGTCAAAACTGGCCGAATCAGCCCAGGCCAGGTCCCGGCCGTTGAGAACTGTGGTCTCCAGACAGTGCTGCCGGCCGGTCAATGTGCGCAGTTCCCTCAGGCAACCTTCTGACACATCCGCCGCAACCACAGTTGCGCCGAACGACAGAAGCTGCCGGGTCAGGTTTCCGGTGCCAGCGCCAAAATCAAGGGCACGCGGTGCAACCGCGCCGGTGACCAGAGAGGCAAGGCAGCTATGCAGGCTGTTTGCAATCCTGCCCTGCTCGGTCGGATTGAAAATTTCCCCATGCCGCTCCTCGTAGAGCGGAGCAGTAGCATTGTAGATTTTTCTATTAAGCTTGACCGCATCATTATTCATATGCGCCACAGCCAACGGCCTCAGCCGGCATCAGACGAACTCCTTGTGGGCAACCGACTTCAGCATGCCCCGCAACAGGGTATTGTAGTTCATGTAGTAGCACTTTACACATCTTGAACCATCCAGAGGGGCGGCACTCCGGGCAAGAATCGTTTCAAGGTCAACGGCCCTGCCCAGACAAAGCTCTTCCGGCAGGTCTCTGGATGGTACTTCCAGGGCATACTGAACGCCACAACAGGCATAAACATTACCGTCGGGGCCGATCAAGGGCTTCAGAAAACCGATATAACAGTCTCCCCCCTGGTCATAGGCCTTCCTCCCCTGGTAAACGACCTTGCTATCGTCCACCTTCTCCTTGCCCAGGGCTTCCCTGAGCAACTGCATGTCCACTTCCTCGGGCTGAAACAGGTCGGCAACGAGTCGGACATGGGTAAAATCGTGCTCGTTGGCAAAGCCGACGACCCTGACGATTTCCGCAATATTGGGAGAAGTCGACACCACGTGGCTGAACGCCCAGTCCACCCCGGGGGAAGCGGCTACGACACTGGCGAGACGATCACGATAGGTGCCGCTGAAGTTTCGCTGGTCGTCGTTACTGATCCGGCACCAGGTAATCTTGTCCAAGGTTTTCCGTGGTACCTGGTGCAACAGCAGGCCGTTGCTCACCAGGCCGATCTTGATGCCATTGGCGTAAAAGCACTCAATCAGTTCGTCAAAGCGGGGATAGAGCAACGGTTCGCCCCCTCCGGTGATGGTTACCGCCTTCGTCCCTGCCTGACGGCACTTCTCGATGATGGTCCGTGCCACCTCGAAATCTATTTCCAGGTCTGCGTTTCGCTCCGAACAGCTGCAGAAGGTACATTTCATGTTGCACTTGTTGGTCGGCAGAAACTGGATATGGATTGGAATCAGCCGGTTATTGTGATGGGTCTCGTGCAGCAGTTCCCTATCGAGTAAAACTTTCAGCGGTATCGAATCAGCTGCCGTAAAAGAAGTTTTTATATCTACAGCTCGTTTCACTGTACCCCTCCTGTCTGGTGTTTGTTATGACCCCGGGTCATTTGGAAGCTAAACTCTGATACATGGCGACAATCTTCGGCTTCAACAGATTGCCGTCGAGGCGTTCTCCGGCCAGGCGGGCGTTATGCTCTGCAGCGCCGTTCACCAGCCCATCGTCAGCGAGAGCCAGTCGGATGGCCTTTTCCACCTGCTCCGGATCCTCCGGCGGAACCAGCAGGCCGTTTATCCCATTATCGATCCATTCGTCTGCGCAGGCGGTCCAGGACTGTACCGGAAATGCCCCCATCACCATGGCTTCGAGCAGAGAGGTACTGATGGCGTCACCAATACTGAGGCCGAGGGATATGCGGGCACGGCCGTGCCACGCCATCATTTCGTAATGGGGAGTGTCATGCGGAATGATTATCACCGGTACTCCCGTCGATTCCTGAAACAGCTCGGCCGCCAACTCCACATCCGGAGAGGCGGAATAGATGGCAATCGTGTATCCGCCCAGCAGTTCGGCACAACGCTCCAAGGCGCGCAATGCCACCAGTGCACGACCTGCCCAGGTCTGATACCCCTTCACCATAATTACCCGGCGTTGGTCAACGGCCCCGTCCTGACGCAGTGCTGAAATCGCAGCAAGGTCGAAACCACCGGTATTCGGAAATACCGGCAGCGCTTCGCCGGTAAAGCCGAAAGCCCTTGCCAGACAGACATCGCGCTCACATTCGCACGAATAATAATCGGCATACCGCAATACTTCGCGTACCTTTTCCCTGTGTCCGGACAATCTGCCGAAAAGGTATATGTCACTTCCCCAGTTCGTAGCAATCCATTTAGGAAACGAACCATTGAGCAATCGTCGCGACTCCAGAGTCAGATAGCCTGCATGCTGAAATTCGAGCGACTGGATAAGGTCTGGTTTGAGGCGGGCAATAAGATGTGCCAAACGAGCCACCCGGAAACGTGGCCAGTACCGCTCCAGAACCCGCCTCCCGACGTCGGCAGCCAGAGCATGGGGAATTGGCAGTCCTCGCATCCTGACGGAACTGTCAGCCACTGCCGTGGGCACGTACGTCGTGTGATACACGGTAAGATTCCGCATCGCCGGGTGGACGTAACCGGTATCCCTGCTGGGGAAGAGGTGTATATCCCAACCCTGATCGCAGATCTGGCCGAGCCAGCGGGCGGTGTGGATGCTCTCCGACATTGCGACGCAAAGTATCTTCATAACCCCTTCAGGCGTCCCTTCCTCTTGGTCCGCCGCAGAGAGCGGTGATGCCTCTCCAGATCGTAACTGCAGCCAATCGCGACAGAATCAATGGCGCATGCCGAAAGGACCCGGCCAGCAGCGGCAGTGCATAACGGCTGCTCAACACGTGGTTCACCAGCAAGTAGTCGACGGTATCCACGGGAGCAAGTCTGACAGCCTCTTTGAAAAACCTCCGGGAAAGTGGCCGCATCTTTTCAAGCGCATGAACTGCCAGAGCGTAGTGCAGATAAAGCCGTGCACTCCCTTTGCGCCACTGCGGCGACTCTCCGCCATCCTGCTCTTTTATCTTGCCGGTATAGTAGGCAATCGCTGCGAACACCTTTGCCGGGTGTTCCATCCGGTTGCCGGAATGCGTCCGGATTGTCGTCAATGGCACGTCAAGGGCAAAAATCCCGGCTACCTTTGCAATACGGCGCCACAGGTCGGTATCCTCGAACCGATCGAGTCTTTCGTCAAACCCACCTACCGATTGCAGGACCGACGAGCGCACCATGACCGTCGGCAGGAGGATGGTTAGCGGCAGGTAATATGCGATCTTGTCATAAATGTAGCCGGACTCCGTTGCCCGGTAATAGGGGGTCCCGCTGTTGGTGGCGTAAGGGGAGAAGAGCTCTCCCCCCTGTTCGTCAATCACTCTTGCCGCGGTATAGACCATCCCGTAATCGGGGTGAGCTTCCAGAATCTCAACCTGCCTCTCCAGCTTATCCGCAGTAAAGAGATCATCCGAATCGAGAAACGCAACATACCTGCCCCTGGTGGCGGCGAGGGCGCGGTTGCGGGCAGCGGAACGCCCCTGATTCTCCTGATGCATATAGATGAATCTGTCGGCTGGGAACCGGGCAGCAACCTCCCTCGTGCTGTCGGTTGAACCGTCATCGACAATCAGGACTTCATAATCGGCAAACGACTGGCCGACGATGCTCTGCAACGCCTCCTGCAGCAAGGCGGCGCGGTTGTATGTCGGGATGATCACGCTTACCAGCGGACTGTTCATGGGGTAACGTCTCTCCCGGACCGCTCAGCGAGCCACACAGGAGCGGACCCTGTCCCTGAACCCCAGCAGCATCAGTCGGTAAAGCAGCTTCACCCTGCCAAGGAGTTCCACACTGCCCAGTGCCCGGTAAGACAAGCTGCGGGCCAGACGCGATGCGCCCCGGCAGTGCCTCGTGTAAAAGTTCTCGGCAACTGCGGCGTAGCCCGCAGGGAGCGGCATTCCTGCAGCGGCGACAACTTCCGCAGGAGTCAATTCCCTGATGAATTCGCCCAGGATTTCGTTCACCTCCCTCATATGAAGGCTGTTCATCGTCACTGTCCCCTGGCTATCGTGGTGTCGCGACTGAATGAGCTTGAGCGGCTGATGAACGAACGAGAACCTGCCTGCCAGCCGGAACCAGAAATCATAATCCTGCGTCGTCCTGAGCGATTCGTCGAAAACACCGCACACCTCGAAACAGCGCCGGGGAATGAGCGTGGTGCAGCCGTGAATCGGATGGCTTATTGTGAGAAAGTAACGCATCTCCTGCGGCGCAGGAGGATTGGCCAGCTCGATGGCGCCGGTCAGCTGCGAACGGGCATTGATGATGTCGTAATTGCTGTAGAGGATGACATCATCGGCTGGATGTCCGGCAAGAAAGTTCATCTGGGAGGATATCTTGTACGGGTAATAGAGATCATCGTGACTCAGCCAGGAAAAGAATGCGCCGCGCATCTCCCGTATCCCGGTGTTCAGGGCCGAAGCAACTCCGCCATTCTCTTTCCGGAAATAGCGGATCGCGTCACCGTAGGAGAGGGCGATCTCCTCTGTCCTCCCCCCGTCCGTGGAACCGTCATTGACAACGATTACCTCGATGTTCCGGTAACTCTGCGCAAGTGAGCTGTCGATCGCCTGAGCAAGATAATCCGCGCCGTTATAGACCGGAATCACGATGGAAACCATCCCCTGATGTGCGAGTCCGTCCTGCTTCATCACAAGCTACCCATATCAGACCATCCCCTGGAAAACAGTCGGTAAAGTTTTCTGAACAGCCAGCTCCGCTTTATCTTCAGCCCCAGACGCAACACGACCAGCAGCCGCTCCGTGACTGCCGGGCTGAAATCACGAGCAAGCATCGCAACGACCTGGTGCGTGTTGAGCAGTTCGCCAAGGTTGCCGGCTGCGGCAGCAATGTCGTGGATCGCCTGGACTGCCTTCCTCCCCGGCGGTGTCCGCTGTTGCCCTGCTTCCGGCCTGGTCATTATAGCCCAGAATGCGCCAAACGGCTCATCCAGGGGCTTGCCCATGTTGTCGGCGAGATGGAACGGATCCGCCAGGAAGATATCCCAGGCATCACCGAAATCTTCGGGATACCAGCCTGACTTGTGCTCCTGCCATGCCCCGCCATCGAGACCCCAGGCATCCTTGCCGTCACCATGCGACTGCGGCATGAAACCGAGCGGCGTAAATACGGCTATCTGCCTCCGCGCCAGCCGGACCGTTGCCTGCAGCAGCTCTCTTGCCTCCTCCTTGTCGAGATGTTCGATGACATCAACGAGAAATACCGTGTCGACAGATCCGGCGGGAAAGAGCTGCACCGCCTCCCGCCAGCCGGCATTGACAACCAGATAACTCCGGTCGAAAGAAGCGGCAACCGCCGCCTGCAGGTGACCGACATACTGCGGGCAGGGTTCGCAGCAGATATGCGTCATCGGCCGCACCAACTGCTGGGGTCTGATCCCGCAGCCGATATCAAGCAGCAGGTCAACCTGCTCCAGCCGCCCGGCAACGGTTGCCAACAGCATGTCCGCTTCGACTCGCACAACACTCATGAAAAAACCGACCTCACACCCTTGCGGTGGACCATTCCAGGTCCGGCCTTAGATAGCCACCGTACTCGCCAAAATAATCGCGACGGACGGCAACACCATCAAGCACTTCCAGCCTCAACGCCTCCCTGACCGTCACCAGATCGGTGAACGACTTGCCGAACAGGTTGACCGTTACCGTGTACCGGCGATTGTTGAGCAGTCGGCCGGGAATGATGCAGACGGAGCGATACGTGCCAACCGGCATCGGTGCGCCATACCAGTTCGGCTCGCTGTTGTTGATGGAACTGAAAACGCACGAATTGTCCGTGTCGTGGACGATAAGGGTCAGGCCGATCGAGGCCCCGGCGCTTTTCACTGCGAACACAATCTCAATCTGTAATTCCGTATCAGTGGTAATGGTTTCGAGCAGAACCCCGTTCCGGTCACAGGCGGCAATCCGCCTGAGCAGCGCCGACGAGTTTTGCGGGGCTGCCGCCCCCTCAGACCACTCCAGCCGATGAACCTGCTCGCAAGAGCCACCCAGGTAGCCATCTATCGCTGTCGCGACATCGTCATCCAGAACAAGCGCCCCCTGATGGAGCAGCAGCGCCCGGCTGCACAAAGACCGGATAGCGGTCATGTTATGGCTGACGAACAGCACGGTACGCCCCTCCTGCCCGATCTCCTCCATCTTGCCGAAACATTTCTTCTGAAACTGGGCGTCGCCGACGGCAAGCACCTCGTCGACAATGAGAATCTCCGGCTCGAGATGAGCGGCCACGGCAAATGCCAGCCGTACGTACATCCCGGAGGAGTACCGTTTCACCGGCGTATCCAGGAACCTGTCGATTTCGGCAAAGTCGACTATCGCGTCGAACTTGCGCCTGATCTCCGCACGGCTCATGCCGAGGATCGCTCCGTTAAGATAGATGTTCTCCCGTCCGGTAAGCTCCGGGTGAAATCCTGTCCCCACCTCAAGAAGACTTGATACCCGCCCCCTGATGGCAATCCGCCCTCCGGACGGCTCGGTTATGCGGCTGAGGAGCTTCAGCAGAGTCGATTTGCCAGCGCCGTTCCTGCCGATTATGCCGATCCGTTCGCCTTGCGCCACCTGAAAACTCACTCCGTGCAATGCATGAAAGAGTTCGGTTGTCCGTTCCGATGAACGATGCGCCAGCGGATTGAACAGCCTGCGGGCAAACCGGCCCGCGCCGGCACTGATCAATTCCCGTAGCGAGCCGCCCTGCTCACCCTGCCGGTGGCCGATGACATACTGCTTGGAGAGGTTTTCAACACTGATTACCGGATCCATGATCTCTCAGATGATATCTGCGAATCGTTTTTCAGTTATGCGGAAATAACGTATCCCCGCAAGCAGCAGCACACTCACCAGGAGCACGGAATAGAGCAGAGCTGGCCAGTAGAGCGGCGCGCTGCCGCGAAGCAGTGCCCAGCGGAAACCGTCAATGACCCCGACCAGGGGGTTCAACGAAAAGAGGATCCTGAGATGTTCAGGCACGACCTCACTGCGAAAACCGACCGGCGAGGCGAACAGAGAAAACTGGATGACAAATGGAATAACATTCGCCACGTCGCGAAAGCGGACATTGAGCGCAGCCACCCACAGCCCGGCGGCCAGAGCGGAGGCAGCAGCAAGCAGCATGAACAGCGGCAGCGCCGCCAGCCGCCAGTCGGGGAGGAAATCGTACCAGAACATGAGCCCAAGCAGCACAATCGAGGCAAGGAGCAGATCAACCAGGCTGACCAGGATGGTGCTGGCCGGAATGATCATCCGCGGGAAATATACCTTGGAAATAAGGTTGGCGTTTCCTGTCAGGCTCATTCCCGCCTCTGTGAAGGCGGTAGCGATGAATTGCCACGGCAGCAGCGCCGCAAAGACCATCACCGGATACGGCACGTTGCCGGCAGGGAGCTTTGCCAGCCTGCTGAAAATCAGGGTGAACACAACCATGGTCAGGAACGGCTTCAGAATGCTCCAGGCAATCCCGAGCACGGTCTGCTTGTAGCGAACCAGGATATCCCGCCAGCAGAGGAAAAAGAGAAGTTCGCGATAGCGCCAGAGATCGCGCCAGTAATGCCGGACGCTCTGTCCGGCCTCGATGATGGTAACCGGAGGCTGATTTTCACTCATCTGCGTGCCGCTCACATGACCTCATCAAATCTGTATGGCCGCAGCCGTTTCAGGGGGGGAAGGCAGCGTAGGGCGAGATACGCCAGGATCGACAGGCCAGCATGGGCTGCACCGAAATTTTTCCGGGTAATCCGCACCGTCTCGGCAAGGGAAAACTCTTCAGTCACCCCGTCAGGCATGGCGTAACTCCTGAGTGCCGGATGGTACCTGAATCTGACGCCTCGACGATAGAGACGCTGGTTAAAGTCAAAATCCGCATACTTTCCGTATCGGCAGTCAAACGGAGGGGCCGGATGCAGTCCCTTGGGAATGAGCAACCCCTGATGATGCAGGCTGTTGTAATACTTCAGCCGCCAATCGCAGTGGGGCACGAAGCACTGCCCCCCGCTGACCTCGACCGTACCATACAGCACGGTGTCGGGCCGGTACTGCTCAGGCCCTTCGGGAAGCGACAACAGCAGGTCCCCTGCCCCCAGGTAGAGGATGTGGCTCCCCTCCCCGGCCACCGCCCACCCCTTGTTCATAGCATCGTAAATTCCCCTGTCCGGCTCGCTGATCCAGTACCTGATCCTGTCGGAATGGCGCTTGATGATATCAATCGTTCCGTCGGTCGAGCCCCCGTCAATCACCAGATACTCCGTCGTTACGGACCTGGGGCGGGTTACGCTCAGAATGGTCTGGTCAAGAAACTCGGCACCGTTCTTGACAACCGTTATCACTGTCAGCAGAGGAGCCACCATCATGACCGGTCACGGCACGCAGGCAGAAAGTTCGGGTCCAGGTCCGAGTATCCGCGCATCAGCTTGAGGATCATCATTGCCCGATCCCATCTGCCCAGCACCATTCTGACAATCAGGCTGCAGATCACACCGAGATAAATGGTCGGCAGGGCTTCCGGAAAGTAGCGGAAGGTGAAGTAGAGACGGTTCCTGATGTTGAAATAGTCGCAGAGCTGGCTCTTTCTCGCCGGATTGCTACTGGTGCCTATGCTTGCACCGACCTTGTGATAGACAACGCTCTGCGGCGCATATACCAGGTTAAACCGTCCCCTGGCGCGCATCGCCCAGTCGGCCTCCTCAAAATAGAGGAAATACTCTTCGCTCATCAGCCCAATCTCTTCGAGAAATGCGCGCGAAACGAGTGTGGACGCACCCTCCACATAGTTCATCCACCCCTCTGCCCTCGCCTGATCGATCTTTTTCCCCTGCCGTGTGAACCGGCCATAGTGCCAGGGAAGTCCGATCCAGCGGCAGTAATAACCTCCTCCCAGGGCCTGAACCTGACCGGGGTTGTGATAGTAACGGATCGTCGAACCGCAGAGCCCCGCTTCAGGTTGTCGTTCCATACGCTCAACCAGGCGGGTCAGGCTATCGTCATTCACAATGGTGTCGTTGTTCAGCAGCCAGGCATAGGCGAAGTCCTTCCGTGCAAGGGCATAGCGGAGTCCGACGTTGTTGCCGCCGGCAAAACCGAGATTCGCCCCGTTCCGGATCAATACCAGAGGAGGGGGGTCACCCTCCCGGCCCCCTGATTCGGCATCCTCACGCCAATATTCGTCGCAAGATATGTTCCTCTGTTCGCCCCATTTTTTAAGCTGAACTACCGAATCGTCATGAGAGCCATTGTCACAGACAACCACTGTAAACGGCGAATACGTGAGGCAAAACAGGCTATCGAGACACTCGACCGTGTCCCGCCATCCATTCCAGTTGACGACGATGATATAGACCCTGTTCACCAGTAAATGCTCCAGGCAACCATCAATGTCCAGGAGAGACCGACCATGAAGAGCAGCCGGTCCCTTACCAGCGATTCGGTCGGATCGCCGTTCTTCCCGGACTGGACCCGGAAAATGTAACGGAGGAGGCCGAAGACGCAGATGGGAACGCTGTAAAGGAGACCGGTCCTGGTCAACGTATACATGATATAGGTAACCAGGACCGCCCCGCCGGTCAGATACATTGTCCCGTCCAGAAAACCGCTTGGGTACATTGCCAGACTCTTTCTGTGCTCACCGGCATCACTTCCGAGGAGACGGTATTCACAGAGGCGTTTGCCGGCACTCAGAAAAACGGCCAAAAGGAAAACACTCAAAAACAGCCACGGGGTGATGACAACCTGAAACACCTCGCCCCCTGCCTGAAGGCGCAGGATGAAACCTGCGGCAATGCAGAAGAGATCAACCACCGGCACGGATTTAAGAGCCGTGGAATAGGCGGTGGAAAGCACCGCATACCCTGCGAGTATCCAGAAAAAACGCGGTGAGACTCCATTGGCCGCCGATAAACCTGCCGTCAGCAAGAGCAGGGCTGTCATGGCTGCCGCACGGATGCTCACGGTACCGGCAGGAATGGGCCGCTCACGCTTTTTCGGGTGGTTTGCGTCGCGGTCCCGATCGAGGATATCGTTCAGCAGGTAGCCGGCGCTTGAAACCATGCAGAAGGCACCGAATGGAAGAACCCCTTTGCCGGCCAGCCCTGGTTGAAGGAGATGCCCACCAAGAAAGGGGGGGAAAAAAAGCATCAGGTTCTTCAGCCACTGCACGGGCCGGAGTATTGCAAAATAACTCCTTATCATGGCTCCTCTTCCAGGTGCGTCAGGTATTTCTCCGCCGCTGGCCGGTAATGGGCATCCTGTGGCGCAGATGCATACGCCCGCCGGAAGAGGTCAGCCGCCTCCCGCCCCTTCCCTGCGGCGAGTGCCATCTGCCCCCCCCTGTAAAGCCAGAACGGATCACCGTTCTTCTCGAAAAGAACAGCCAGAGTCTCTTTGACATCCAGGGCAAGTCTGGCCTTGTCCGAAGGGGGCAATCCGGACATTCTCATGCTGTCCGCCTTGTGCAGCAGGTCCAGGAACTCGACGGGAGCATCCCTCTTCTCCTTGAAAAGCTGAAAAAAGAGCTCCCTGGCTCCTGAATAATCCTGCCTGGCCACCATGGCTCCCATCACATTCGCCTTGATAAGCATACGGATCGAAGGGCGCCTGTTAAGCCGATCCGCCAGATCGAACTCCCTGGCCGCCTCATCAACCCTGCCGGACCGCATCAGGGCCGCACCCAGTTCGTTGTGGACCGCCCCGAAGCCTGGGGATTTTATCACGGTATCCTGAATGAGCGCCAGATTGTTCTGCCAGAGGATGGTCCGCTGGAGGGTGACTACCGCGGCCACCCCGAGCAGTATGACCAGCAGAGGGGTAACGAACGTCAAATACCTCCTGGGCAGAGCAGCATATCCTCCTCCCACACCAAGTGACAGAAAGGCCACCGGAATATACATGTACCGTTCTGCATAAGGTGTCCAGGCCACCTGCCTGACCGCAACCAGCACTGCGGGCAAGGCTGTGAGAAACAGAGATCCTGACATGAGCTGCACGATCCCGCAGCAACGATACGAGCCAAGGATAACCAGCACGGCGGTCCCGCCCAGAAGACCGTACAAAGGGCTTACATCGGTTATGGCAAAGTTCAGTGGCATGGGGATAAACAGTTTTTTCAGATAAAAGCCAACGGCAATCAGGGCGTTCCACGCAGAGTGCGGCATATCGGTGCCACCTTCTGCCCAAAAACGACTCAATCCCGTGCCACCATGCCGCAGCAGCATAACGGCAGATGCAGACATACCCAATGCACCGATTGCACAGATCGCGACCAACCGCTTGTTTCCGGAACGTCCCGCTGGAAAGGATGGGCTGCGGAGTGCCAGAAGCAGGGCCAAAGGCAGGAAGGTCACCACAACCTCCTTGGTCAGGACCCCAAGCAGGAAGAAAATGAGGGTCCAGGCGCCTGCCTGCCAATTCGGCCTGTCGAGCCAGATGATCCAGGTGAGGGTGGCTGAGAGAAAAAAAATGGCAGCCAGGGGGTCGGTCCGTCCGGATATCCAGCTTACCCCCTCCACAGGTAATGGATGCAGCGCAAAGAGGAGAGCGGCAAGCAGGGGCGCAGACGGATTCGCTTCCGGAATCTGCCGGAATATGCGCCTGGCCAGGAAGAACACGAGGATGGAATTGGCAGCATGAAAAAGAATATTTTCCAGATGCATGGCCATCGGCTCCATCCCCCAGAGAAGACTGTCGAGATAGTAGCTGAATTCGGCAACAGGCCGGTAATAGTAGCTACGCCCCGGGACAAGGATCTCGTGAAGTGGCGGCAGCCTGAAAAAGTGAGCGATGATATGGGGATCGTCAATGGAGATGGTGCCGGCAAACAGCGCGGGATAATAGACGATCAGCACGGTAACGGTGAGGATTACGCAAAAGAAGAGAGGAGAGGCCTGAGCGTTATCGATTCGCCACGATCTCAAGGAAAAACGCCTCCATGTCCTTACCCTTCGGTTCGATACGCTCGATAGCCAGATGTGCTGCGACAGACCTTTCAATGAAGCCCTGCAGATCTTCTTTCTCAACGAACCGATCTTCGCTGCGCCCACCGGGATGCGTCACCTGAACCATGTACCCCTCCACCCCGCGCTGGAGGATGTTGGCAACCTGGTCCACCACCTGCAATTTCCCCTTGCTTATCACGCCAACCCGGTCGCAGACAGCCTCCACATCGGCGGTGATGTGGGTGCTGAAGAAGATCGTCTTACCACGTAGTTTCAGGTCCCGGATCACCTCCTTGACCAGTGCGCGGCCAATGGGATCAAGACCGCTCATCGGTTCGTCAAGGATGTAGACCTGGGGATCGTGAATGAGTGCCTGGGCAAGTCCGAGCCGCTGCACCATTCCCTTGCTGTACCCTCTGATCGGCCGCTTGCGGGCTTCCCAAAGCTCCAGCAGTCTCAGAATCTCGTCAGACTTCCGGGCAATCAGACCAGCCTGCATGTCGAAGCTCTTCCCCACGAACCTGAGATATTCCTCAGCAGTGAGGTAGTCGTAAAAAGAGGGGTTTTCCGGGAGGTACCCAACTTCGCGCCGCGCCGCACACGTGGCAACCCCCTCTCCCATGATCCGCGCGGAACCCGCGGTTGCGCGGATCAACCCCATCAGTATCTTGATGGTAGTACTCTTGCCAGCACCGTTCGGCCCGAGAAACCCGAAGATCTCCCCCTGGCCTACCTGCAGGGAGAGGGACTGCAAAGCCTCAACCCGCGCCCCCTTTTTACCTCGAAACACCTTGTCCAGATTTGTTATATCTATTGCGTGCATTCCTGCTCCGAAATCACGATCATTTACCGGCACCGGCAAACGAAAAACCGCTGGTGCTGGCCACGTTGCCATCAGCCGCCAGATAGAACCTGCCGCCATAAGGGTCTTGAGGGGCCTGTTTCAGGTATCTTCCCGCCAGAAGGTCCTCCACGGAACCGGGGAGCCTTCCATGTTTCTCGCGATAGGCATCGCGCGCCAGTTCGATTTTTCTGGCCTCGATAAAAGCAGCCTTACGGGTGTTCAGTACCTTTCTTATCGATTCCTGACGTGCCCCCTTTGCCATTGCATCGAGATAAGCGATTGCCATGTCGGTCCGTCCCGACTCCCTCATGTACCTGCCGGCCAGATTCATGAACAACGCCTGACCGGAAAGTTCGGCAGCCCGCCGGTAATGCCTGGCAGCATTGTCATGGTCTTTCAGAAAATATGCGTAGTTGAACCCGGCATAAAACGGGAGATACCAGTCCCAATCGCGGTATTTCATCCCGTATTCCAAAAATTCGTTCGCAAGTGCGGCCTTCCCCAGATCCCAGGTGAGAATCGCCTGGGCGAAGTAATAGCCGTCCATGTTGTAAGGATCCAGCTTCAGCGCGGCATGCATGGTACGCGACATGGCGGGATAATCGGCCGGGATACGCAGCTTGTTCTCCGCCTTTTCGGCCAGACCGCCATAGTAAAAAAGGACCTTCAGCAGGAGGTTGGCCCCCATGAACTGCTTATGGTCGCCAGCCATGACCTTCATCGTATTGACCGTGGGGATATAGCCGAGTTTTTCGACAAAAGGCCTGCTTTTCATATAGCCTGCCAGCGCAAAAACCGACAGCAGATATCCGACCATGAGGACCGGAATTGCGAAGTAAAATGTTCGAACAACCTTGTTCGCCATCATTTCATTTCTCGCCGGCAATAGACAATAGTGGCCAATGCCATGAGCAGCATGGTGTAGATGCAGAAATATGCAGACGGCAATACGACTGCCTTCACTGGCAAGGCTATACCGTATATGGCGTTGATATTGAGATCAAAGGCACTGAAATTGGGTAGCAGGTAATAAAGAACGACTGCCCCCTTTTTGATGAACAAAGGCAATGAGCTGGAGACGGGGGAATTGATATAGTCATAGACCTGTTGTGTGGCATTGCCGGCAAAATAAATAGAAATGGTGCCAAAAATAGGCAAGAAAAAAGATGTGCTGACTGTTGAGAAGAGAAACGCATATGAAACCAGTATTATGTATTTCAGGGCATCAAAAATGATGCAGATTACGAGATTACTCCAGACAATCGGTCTTTCCGATGGATAGATACTTGACGAAAGCCATACCACCAGACAGGCAACAGTACCCAGTACAAGAGTCGTCAAGAGCAGAAAAAGAGCTACGGCAAGAAACTTTCCGATGATATAGGTTGATCGTTCAAATGGCAGGCTCAACACACTGTAGGTGTAACGTCGTTCAATGTCCTTCCAGATTGTTGTTGCACCGAGAGAAATTGAAAGAAGCAACAAAATGAAAGAGAGCAGAGAGAGCGAGAGGGTAATGGAAAGTTCTGTAACCTGTCTCATGGACAGGGAACTTATTGAAGGAATAATGAGAAATACTGAAGCAACGACGAGAATCCCGTGAAAGACCCTGTCGCGAAAGATTGCCCGTAGACTGATTGCAACAATATTAAACATAATGTCTGATCGTTACTCCTTACAATGAAACTGGATACATACAGGATCTGCCATGGCTATGTCACCGCGCTATGGTAACAGGACTGCTGCGAAAAGCAACGATACACTGCAACTCCGGATGGCTTGCACAAAAAAAGCGGGATGCCTGAACATCCCGCCAGTTAAAAAAGGTCAACCTTGGCTTACATGGCTGTCCAGCCAGAGCCAGGAGCAAAAGCGCTGGCGTCACTGGCTGACGGAGCGGCAATGGCCGTGGCATCCTGTGAGTAAATCGCCGTCGAGTTTTGGGCGGTTCCGTACATCTTTGTGCCACCTGAGTGCTTGGTGGTATGTGCATAGGTGGTGTTGCTAAAGGCCGCACCAAACTGCACTCCCTTGGAGAGTCTGCCAAGCAAAGGGGCGGTGGTACCAGCGGCGGTGGTTGCGTCGACGCCTCCGTAGATGGACTGGCCAGTACCGTTGGTATTGGTACCGCCTGAAGCAAAAGCTGCGGCAAAAGCGGAACCTGAAGTAACAATCAGCATCAGTGCGACAAGAGAGATTATGCGTTTCATTGGGATCCTCCTTAAGTCAGTTGCGTTGTTCTATTAACGGATATCAAGGGCCGCGGGATAGACACCACTGTTGTCAGCGCCAAAGGCTTCCCAGCCGGTCTTGATGTTTTTGCAATCGGCGTTTGCGGCGCTGTTGCGGGCCTTGGCCTGGTAGGCCGAGAACTGCGGGATGGCGATGGCTGCCAGGATGCCGATGATCGCCACGACGATCAGCAGCTCGATGAGGGTGAAACCTTTTTTGCTTCTGAGTTTAACTAACATGTGTTTCTCCTTTCGTGCGTTTTTTACAACGTCTGGTTGTGAAGTGTGTTTGTTTGCTTTACTCTCAAGCAATGTGCGGGCCAACTAATCTTCATTTTTTAACTACACGATTTGACATGTTTTTTACTGTCGGTGCGCAACAAAAAAACTTTATAACTTTTTCACTTACGACAAAAAAAGGCCCATTGTGACAAAAAATGTCAACAATGGGCCTTTTCTGTGTTGGTCTTGCAGGACGGCACACTACAAACGAACCGTCACTCCTTTTCCTGCACCACCACGGCACCGGACTTGAGCCTTGCAGCCAGCTCCTCGGCATCCGGACGGCTCAGATGCCTCCCCACCCTCACCCTGAACCAGGTCCCCTTCCCTTCCACCTTCGACTCATTGGCCGTGGCAGCATACCCTTTACCAACCAAACGGGCCACAAGTTCATCAGCCTCTTTACGCTCCTTGGTGGAAGCGACCTGCACCGTGAACTTCCCATCCCCAGCCGCCGGCAATGGGTTTGGTCTTGCCTGGGGTGACGCTTGCTCCGGCTGTTTCTTTACCGGTTGTGGAGCGGGCGGCGATACAGAAGAGCCCTTAACCGCCGTCGGGGACTCCTGTCCCTTCTGCGGGTTCAGGCCGCTGCCGATGATCGACTTGTTCCCTTTCTGCAGGGTCTCGTAAAAGGAGAGCGGGACATCCTGGCCGGTACTGGCGGGAGGAGTCGGTGGCTGCTGCGGTTGGACCGCGTTCTGTTGTCCCGGGGTCACCGGGATTGTTGTTCGGGCCTTTGCCGGAGCTGCAGTCAGGGCGGAAGGGCGGTACAGGTACCAGGCGGTAAGAAACCCGCCACCATAGGCCAGTCCGAGAATGAGCAGGAACGTTGCCACATATCGCCCCACCGGCTGCCGTTTAGGACGGTTCCGAGGGGCCTGTCGTTGCTCGCTGTAATCGATAACCATAGAATTGATCGCAGTTTCCGGTAGAGCTTTGAGCATCAGGAGACTGGCTGGCTGAAACAGTCCCGTTGCCTGAAACTGTAACCCAATTTTGCGCAAAGAAAACCGTACGCGCCAAGAAATTTATCACTACATCTTTTCCGGTGCCGAGATCCCCAACAGGGTAAGGGCGTTGCGGATGGTCAGTGCAACGCATTTGAGCAGAAACAGCCTGGCCGTGGTCAGGGCCTGGTCGTCGCTGATCACGCGATGCCTGGTATAGAAACCATGCAGCAGGCTCGCCAGTTCGGTCAGATAGAAGGTGATCCGGTGCGGTTCAAAGGCCTGCGCACTGCCGAGCACCACCTCCGGGAACGAGGCGAGACTCTTGATGACTGCCAGTTCCTCCGCTGTGTCCAGAAGCCCCAGGTCAACGGTCGAGAAATCGGGAACCACGCCACGTTCGGCGGCGGCTGCAAAGATGCCGTGAATCCGGGCGTGGGCGTACTGGACATAATAGACCGGGTTGTCGGATGACTGCTGTTTGGCCAGGTCGATGTCAAAGACCAGCTGTGAGTCCGGCCTGCGCATCACGAAGAAGAAACGGGTGGCGTCGCGCCCGACCTCGTCGATCAGGTCACGCAGAGTGACATAGCTGCCGGCCCGCTTGGATATCTTTACCTCTTCGCCGCCGCGCATGACGGTCACCATCTGGTGCAGCACGTATTCCGGCCACCCTTGCGGAATCCCGGCGTTAAGTGCCTGCAGGCCGGCCCGCACCCTGATAATGGTGCTGTGATGGTCGGCCCCCTGCTCGTTGATGACCCGGGTGAACCCCCGCTCCCATTTGTGCAGGTGGTAGGCGACATCGGGAACGAAGTAGGTGTACCCGCCGTCAGCTTTGCGCATGACCCGGTCCTTGTCGTCGCCAAAGTCGGTGGTGCGCAGCCAGAGCGCTCCACCCTCCTCATAGGTATGGCCGTTTTCGACCAGACGCCGGACCACGTCCTCCACCCGGCCATCGGCATAGAGGCTCGACTCCAGCGAGTAGACGTCAAAGTGAACATCGAACGCCGTCAGGTCCTGGTCCTGCTCCCGTCGCAGATAGGCAACCGCGAAGCGGCGGATGGCGTCCAGATCGTGAGGGTCACCAGCGGCGGTCACATGCCGGTCGTCGGCGTCAATCGTCGCCCCGGCCAGATAGGCGCTGGCCACATCCTTGATGTATTCACCCTGGTAGCCGTCAGTCGGCCAGCGCGGGTCGCTGGGCTCGATGCCGAGACAGCGGGCCTGCACCGACAGGGCCAGGTTTGCGATCTGCTGGCCGGCATCGTTGTAGTAAAACTCCCGGGTGACGTCCCAGCCGGTAGCCGCGAGCAGACGGCAGATGGTATCACCAAGGGCGGCGCCGCGGCCGTGACCGATATGGAGCGGACCGGTCGGATTGGCGCTGACGAACTCGACCTGCACCTTTTGCCCGCCGCCGATGGAGCTCTTCCCGTACCCGGCACCGGCTCTGTCGATGGACAGCAGTGTCTGCTGCCAGGCCTCATTCTTCAGGACGAAGTTGATGAACCCGGGACCGGCGATATCGATCCGGGCGAAAAAACCCTCAGCCTGCAACTCGGCCACCAGTGCCTCGGCAACGGCGCGGGGCGCCTTGCGTTCAGCCTTGGCCAGGATCATGGCCACATTGGTGGCAAAGTCTCCGTGCTCGGCGTTCGCCGGCTCCTCAACCACTAAGACCGGGAACTGCCCCGAGGTGAGGGTTGCCGCGGCATAGCAGCGCTCCAGGGCTGCGTTGATCTTTGTCCGTATCGTCTCGCGCATCGACTCTTTGCTACTCCTTTTCCGGGGCGTTGTCGCC
>JAJZTK010000244.1 GCA_021849045.1 Deltaproteobacteria bacterium
CAGCGCTCACGACTTCATCTGATACCTCACCATCAACACCTGGCAGGGAGCATAGACATCCCTGCGGGGTGGTCTGTCTCCCTGTCGGGTTACAACCCTGCACAGGAGGCAGACATGAACTACGAAATCAGGAGCACGTTCAAAATCGACGCGCCCAAAACGGTAACCATCAAAGGCAGGACACCGGGACACCCCGCTGTTCCGCCGTCGGACGAGCAGTATATCTTCCGTCAGGCCACCCTGTCCGACCTGTTCACCTGGTATCTGTTGGGAGAACGGTCACTCTACCTCACCGGCCCCACCGGCTGCGGCAAATCCTCCGTCATCATCGAGGTCGCAGCACGGCTCAGCATCCCCCTCTGGAATGTTGTCGCCCATTCCCGTCTGGAAACACCGGAACTGATCGGCGGCTATCGGCTAAATGCCGGCGGAGGAATGGATTTTGTGCATGGGCCACTCATTATTGCCATGAAAGAAGGTGGCTGGTTCCTGATCGATGAAATCGATCTGCTCGACCCATCCACTGCAGCGGGACTGAACGGCGTTGCCGAAGGCCGCTCAATCACCATTCCTGAAACGGGAGAAGTGGTTACGGCTCATCCGGATTTCCGTTTTATTACCACCGCCAACTCCAACGGAGCAGGTGACGCCACGGGTCTCTATCAGGGGATTCTGCGGCAGAACCTGGCTTTCCTTGACCGTTTCTACATGATCGAGGTCGGTTATCCCGATCCAGAGATCGAAAAGAAAATCCTGACCGAGGTAGCACCATCGGTTGGGAGCGACATCAGAGACCGCATGGTGAACATCGCCAATGAAATCCGTGCCCTGTTCATCAAGGGGGAAGCGGAAGTCACGCTTTCAACCCGAACCCTGACCCGGTGGGCACGTATCACCGCCTTCCAGGCACGGGCTGCAGCAAGTCAAGGCATGTCCAACGGCGAAACATTGACCAAGGCCTTCGACCGGGCACTCGGCTTCCGGGCTGAACCCGACACCCGGACCGCCCTGCATGCAGTTTTGCAGCGGCATTTCGGTGACCGGAGGACGCCATGACCAGATACAGGTGCATCAAGTCCTCTGTGGATCTGCACCTGCTGGACAGGGTCAGAAACCACGACAAAGTCTACCACCTGGCGGTATTCGAGCGGGACGACGGCAATTTCGACGTCCTGTACCGTTACGGTCGCCGGGGCACAACAATGCGCCTCGGTATCCTCAAAGGTGGTGAAAACCTCCGAGACTATCGCACAGCCAGCAATCTAATGACCCGTAAGGAAGCGGAACAGGTCAACGGCGACGGGTATCAGTATGCCAGCGGTATAACACCCGACGTTTGGAAGGATCTGCTCCCCACTCCCCTACCCCATGAAGATATTTCGGTAAAACAGCAATCACACCAAAAATCGGAACCGGAGGTCCCAATGCCGACAATAGGCGGAGACGGACCGAAGACCTGGTTCTGGTAATCATTACAACCCCACCGGGGGAGACAATCTCCCACGGGGAGATATCTCCTTCCGGAGGGCCAACCCTCGAAAGGAGATATCATGAACAACCAAACTACCATCACCAAAGTCCTCCAAGGCCTTGTCCTGGTTCATCTCAGCTTCTCCGTCTGGTCTGGAAAGAAGAAACTCCGACCGGAAGACCTCAAGGGGGCGAATCTGCCACCCGACAAACTTGCCTCACTCGGTTCCAAGCGCATCTTTGCGCCTGATGCACTCAAGGTGTTCGCCACCCTGAAGCGCCAGGCCGAACGAGCTTGCGAGGAGGTGGGAGTCCGGTTCCTCGGAGGCTATGCCATTCCCGAGGAAAAGCTGATTCCCCTCATGGAGAAGATGGAACAGATCGAACAGAGCTTTGCCACTGCAAAGACTGACTTTCTGTCGGCATACGACGACAATCTCAAAGACTGGCTCTCCGAAGCTGGTGAATGGTCGGAGATCGTCGCCCGAGCCGTTGAACCTGCCAGCCGTGTTGCAGAACGTCTTGCCTGCGGATTTACCGCCTTCAAGGTGGAAGCCCCGGGTGAAGCTGCTTCAGCCACTCAACCCCTGGAACGTCAGGTAGGCGGACTTGCGGATCAACTAATCCATGAGATCGGCGCCCTGGCAAAATCTACCTGGGAGGAATCGTACCGGGGGCGAACTTCCGTAACCCGGAAGGCACTTCGTCCCCTGAAGGCGATTCTCGACAAACTCTCCAGCCTCAGCTTCGTAGGCCCTGACAAGATCAGCGCCCTCGTTGCCAACGTGAACGCGGCGCTCGCTACCGTACCCAGATCCGGACCCGTTACCGGGGCAACCCTGATGGGTCTGGTCGGAGTATTGTGCGAACTGTCCGACATTGCCGGTTTCATCACGACCGAGGAACGGGAAGAGATGCTGCAACCTCTCCCCGAACCTGAAGTCGAGTCGGCCCCACCAACCATCGCTCCGCCAAAGACCGTCACGAGAAGACCGCAGCCGGCAAAGCAAATTGAAGCCCCGGCTGTCTGGTTCTGGTAGGGGGGCACCATGAAAGCACGTCCTCTTGCCCTGATTGCCAAGGTTCTTGGCCGAAAATACGACATCACTGTGACCATTGCCGGACAGATCGCCTGTACCAGCGGGAAGGAAATAACTATCCCGGTCGTGTCGGGAGATCATGCTGAAGCGCTTGCCCATGGCTATATCGATCATGAAGCAGCGCACGTCCGGTATACCGACTTTTCCGTGCAACTGACGGATAATTTCGCGGGGGACCTGCTCAACATCCTGGAAGATGTCAGGATCGAGCAGGCAATCGGCTGGGAGTATCCCGGCTGCATTGCCAACCTCCGTGAACTGACGCGCATCTTGGTTGAACAGCATGGCGCGTTCAGACCGGACCCGTCCCATCCATCCCAGAGCATCCTTGCCTGGATCATGGCCCTGACCCGCATCGCGGTGCTCAACCATGATTCGATGCGGCAAACCAGGGATAGCGCCGAACCATTGGTCCGGCAAATCCTTGGGGAGCACTTCAACCAGGCGGTACAGCTTCTGGATCGGACCGGGACTCTTCGGTCAACCCGTGAGACGGCGGCGCTTCGCGATGAACTGATGAAGCTCATCCGTAACGCTGCACAGCCAAAGCAAACAAATGACCAATCCCAGACCTCTCAAAGTGCTTCCGGCAGTAACGGAAATACCAGCCAAGGGAATCAGGATGGTCAATCGCAACAGAAAACCGCCACGAGCACCAATGGCGGTCAACAGACGAAAGACGATGGAAAGCAGCAAGCGCCATCACAACCTTCAGCCAGGTCTGACAATGGGACATCTTCCGGGCAGCAAACGATGGGACAATCGAGTGCATCACTTGAAACAGCCCGGCAGGCCATCTCGGAAGCATTGTCCGGTAAGAGTATCGGTTCCTACGGAAATGTGGGTGAGAAACTTGCCGAACTGCTCTGTCAGAACGCAACCGAAAGCTCGTTCAACGGGTCTGGAGCAGCTGCACCACGGCTACCGACAGCCCAACCATTGCGAAACGCCAGCGGCTACGATGACATTTCAGCTCTTCGTGTCCATACGGCAGCTCTGCGAGCCCGCCTTCAGGGACTCGTCCAGGCATCGAAACAGAAGCGCTCCGCCCCGGCCAGTGTCGGACACCGACTGGATTCCCGTGTTCTG
>JAJZTK010000245.1 GCA_021849045.1 Deltaproteobacteria bacterium
GATCTAGGTACTGGTGGACCGGCCGGAGGCGGTGAACGGATCTCTCCGTGTGGCCGGACCGTTTGTCTTCGAGGCGACCATCCCTACGGCAAGCAACTTCGACGGCGAGACACCGCTGACCGATGAACTGCAGGACAGCTCCCAGGATTTCACCGAACGGATGATCGAGGTGCTGCGCGCCTCGCCGGTGCTGCATCTCGACGGCGGCCGCACGGTGCAGCTCTCCGGCATCCGCCGGCCAGCCAAGACCTTGTGGCTTTCGGCCGAGGCGCTGGCAGCCCCTCACCCCAGCACTCTCCCGGAGGGCGAGGGGGAAAAACAGGATGCCGTGGCGATCCTCTTCGGTCCCGAGCAGGGCGCCATTGCCGAAGTCGCCATCCTCGAAGCCTGGCAGGAGGCGAGTGCAAAGCAGTTCAACCATCTGTACGTGATCGGTTTCGCCATCGAACCGAAGGCGCGGCAGTTCGTCGAGGATGCCGGCAAGATCGGCCTCCCCGCCACCTACGTGCAGGCGACCCCGGACATCCTCATGGGCGATCTGCTCAAGAACATGCGTTCGTCCCAGATCTTTTCGGTCTGCGGCCACCCTGACGTTCGCGTTGATACGGTCCCTGTCCCGGACGACGGCATTAAGGGGCAGACCTACTTTGAGGTGCAGTTGCGCGGTCTGGATGTCTTCGACCCGGTCACCATGGAGGTCACCTCCTACGAAAACCTCGGCCGCAGCGGCCTGGATGTGCCGGCCTGGTTTCTCGACACCGATTACAACGGTCTGGTCTTCCGCGTCTGTCAGGCCTTCTTTCCCCGCACCTCCGCCTGGGACAACCTGAAGCGCTCCCTCAAGGCTGACTTCGACGACTCGGTCTGGGCACACCTGGCCGGTGACACCTCCACCCCCTTCATGGCCGGAGAACACAAGCAGATCGCCGTCAAGGTTATCGACGACCGGGGAAATGAGCTGATGGTGGTGAGGAAGCTGGAGGAGGGGCGATGATACGACTGGTTACACTGAAGGGGTTCAAGCGTTTTGCCGACACCCCATTTCCAATTCCCGGCCATGTGGTGCTGGCAGGCCCTAACAATACCGGCAAGACGACCTTGCTACAGGCTATTGCCGCGTGGGAACTCGGTTTTCGCAAATGGAGAGAGCTGAACGATTTCAATCCACGTAAAAATGGCTACCATTGGCAGGATCTTGAACGTCTGAACTTTTCGGCAGTGGCGGTGCGCTCCTTTGAACTGCTTTGGACCGGCAGACAAAAGCATCAGACCCTTGAAATCGGCATTCAAGTCGATGGCTTGCCACCAGTGACGTTGGAATTCAATTATAAGGCTGCTGGCTTGATGCGTGTGCGGCCCAAGGCCGAAGTTTCTCCTGATGCTTTACGCGATCCGCGTTTGACCTTCCATACGACATTTATCCCCGCTATGTCCGGGTTAGCGCGTTCCGAACAGCGTCTAGCAGATCAAGAGGCAATCGATTCTGCGCTTGCTCAAGGGCGCCCTGGAGAGGTATTGCGTAATCTGTTGTACATTGCTTATCAAGATGATGCCGCTTGGAGAACACTCAATGCGACTATGCATCGTCTTTTCTCCTGTAGACTGGAAGCTCCGAAGCGGGGTGAAGAGCTGGTTTGTGAATATCGCCAAGGCGAAGATGCTGCTGGAACACTTTTTGACATTGCCAGTGCAGGAAGTGGATTTTTACAAATTCTGTTGCTCCTTACTCTTTTACTTACTCAGCATCGTGATGCCGACAGAGGCACGACGGTTTTACTAATTGATGAGCCTGATGCCCATTTGCATTTACTCCTGCAACGGTCGATTTACGGGGAATTACGTTCGGTCGCTACTCTGCGCCAGGCACAACTCTTTGTCGCTACTCACTCTGAAATGATTGTTAACAATGTCGAAGCGCGGGAGCTATACTTGATGTATGGCGTGCCACGACTTGTGACAAACGATCTTGAGCGTGCCCAACTCAGTAACTCATTCGGGGTATTACTCCATAGCGATATACTGGAAGCAGAAGGTGCCAAAGGGGTTCTTTATACCGAAGACTTCACCGACATTGACATACTCGAAGCATTTGCACGGGTGCTCAAGGATGAGGTTGTGCTCAGACTTCTGACCCGTGAAGTGCTGACCAAGTCGTCTAAAGCGCCACTGCCGGATGGCGTTGGTGACAAAGGCCTGGGTCCGCAAAAGCATTGGGACATGCTGAAGTTGGTTCAACCGAACTTACCGGCGCTTGAAATTCTGGACGGTGACAATGAAAAAAATAAAGCTCCTGATTCCATTACCGGGAATGCAGAATCAATACAGCGTTTACGCTGGCGGCGATACGAAATTGAAAGTTACTTAGTTGATGAGGCTCCACTTAAGCGCTTTGTAGAAAAAAGATTGGGCGGCGTTGAGGCTGCGGCTACTGCTGTTGACGAACTGCATGCCAAGCTAAAGTTTCTTGAAGGCAAGGATGAAACAGATCCGTTGGTGAAAAGGTATTTCGAGAGCGAGCCAATAAGTAAGACCCTTCTCCCAGATCTCATGATAGCTGCCGGACTCGACGTTCCCAAGCGAGAATTCTACGAGATAGCCGCCCAGTTCCTTCCGGAAGAGGTGCATCCAGAAATAGTTGAGCGTATCGCCCAGATCAAACAGGCATTCGGGGTATAGGCATGTTTGATTTCCAGGTTGAAACCCCCATTCTCAACTCCCCCTTTCTCGAACCGGCCTGCCACTGGCAGATCGAAGAGGGGACTCCGCCGCGCAATGTCGAAGGGCGGCGCCGGCCGGTCTATTTCTACCGTCCGCCGAGTTATGAGGTTTCCAAGGAGGGAATGGAGGAGGATGTCGGTTACGAGATTGAGCTGCTCCTCGTTTCGCGCATTCGCAAGCGCCTGGCCGAGTGGCGCAGTGCCGGCTATCCGGGCGCCTCGAAGGTCACCCTCGAACTCCTGGCTTACTGGGAGCGCCAGGGACGGGAGAAACGCCTCTTCTTTGCCCAGCGCGAGGCGGCACAGACTATCATCCTTCTGACTGAGGCGCGTAGCGACTTTCTGCAGGGAATCAACATCCCGCTTGACGAGCCGTCCGATAAACAGAAAGAGGAGGGCATTAGCGCTTTCAAGCGGCTGGCCTGCAAGATGGCCACCGGCAGCGGCAAGACCACGGTGATGGGGATGCTGGCAGCGTGGAGCATACTCAACAAGGTTGCGGGGGGGCATGACAAGAGCCGCGCCAAACTCTATTCCGATACGGTGCTGGTAGTCTGCCCGAATGTGACGATTCGCAACCGTCTCGCTGAGCTCGATCCGGCTCTGGGGGAAGCGAGTCTCTACCGGAGCCGTGACCTGGTTCCGCCCCATCTGATGGGGCCTCTTTCCCAAGGACGGCTGCTGGTAGTGAACTGGCACGTTTTTGCCCTGCAGGACGCGAACAAGGTCGGCGGCACTGCTGCCAAGGTAGTACGTACCGGTCGCGAAATCAGCATGCTGGAGACGGTCCGGATCGGTGATAAGAGCACCACGGCGCGCGGCACCCGTTATCTGACCCTGGCCGATTACCAGCGACAGGTGGCAGCCGGTCTGCTGGAAGTGGTCAGGGACGAAACCGACGAGAGCGGCGCGCTGGTGCGGGC
>JAJZTK010000082.1 GCA_021849045.1 Deltaproteobacteria bacterium
CCGATCTCCGTTGATGGGAAATTGTGGTGCGCCCGGAGAGATTCGAACTCCCAACCCCCAGGTTCGAAGCCTGGTGCTCTATCCAGTTGAGCTACGGGCGCAAGCGCAAAAAGAAGCCCCCGTGACGGGGGCAAAAATGGAGAAAGTGCTTTCTCTGCCAGGATTACTTATCGGTGAGCCTTACAACAACTTGAGGATTAATTCTTGAGGGAAGGAGGACGGTCATGAAATTTACGAAACTTACCTGCTTGTGCTGTGCGTTGGCGTTAGTGGGGGGAATGGCGGTAACTTGCCTCGACGCGAATGCAACCGAAGAGGTGCCCTTGTCCGATACCAGTGTAAATCTGAAAGAGATGCCTCTATTGAATGGAGAGACCTGGCAGGCCATGACTTCCGGTGAAAAGGTAGCCTTCGTCTGGGGAATCGGCCATGTCGTAACGATGGAACGCGAAGTTGAGGAGAAACGGCCGGAATTGAAAAAGGCGGGGCTAGCCTCAAAGATGGCAGAGGGGTTGGCCGGAATGCCCATGAAAGAGGTTGTTTTCATGGTCGACAAATACTATACGGACAATCCCGGCTCACTTTCAGACCCTGTTATGAAAGTCATTTGGGACAGAATTGTCAAGCCGAGAATAAAGGCCGGATTTTATGAAGAAACCAGGGAGTAGGAAGGTAATAATTCAGGCATCGCCAGAAATTTGATAGGCGTTGGTAGAAAGGAGATGTCTTATGAAACTTAAAAAATTTGTCGCTATAGCTGCCTTGGTTTCGGTGACGGCAGGTTGCGCGGGGATGTCGCAAACCGAGCAGCGGACTTTGAGCGGAGGCGCCATTGGTGCTGCCGGCGGGGCTCTGATTACCGGGATAGCCGGGGGGAGTGCCGCGGTTGGTGCTACTCTCGGCGGCGCAGCCGGTGCCCTTACAGGCTATATTCTTGGTGAATCGAAGAGGAAATAAAGATATCCTTCATAAATTCATCTTACGCTGTGGAGTGAAATAGTTCTGGTGGTTCGGGGCGCCTGATTTGGGCGCCCCTTGATTTCGCTCTCGTTACTGGTGCCTAATGGATATCTTTAATTATATCTTCAGTTACGTCCTGAACATCCACCATGCTGCCAAGGTAGAGCAGATCTCGCTTCGGTACGATGGCGGCAAAGCCATGGGTTTTACCGTAATTTTCCGCAGCATTCTGGATAGACTTGAGAATTGACTCGGTAAATTCCCCCTCCATTTTTCGCATCTCTTTTTCTGCGTCTTGAACGTACTTCTGAAATTCCGCTACTTTTTTCTCCAACTCCTTTATCTTTGCCTGTCGTTGCGGTGGAGTGAGAACCGGGAGTTGTGATTCAATATTCCGCTTCATTTTTTCCAGCGATTTTTGCCGGTTTTTAATCTGGGAACGATATTTCTCGTTTTTCCCCTTCATTTTGGCTGTTGCCGCCTTGCCGGCAGCAGACTCGCCGGCGATCTTCGCAATATCGACATAGCCTATTTTTACTTGCGTTTGAGATGGTGCTGCTGCAACGGTTTTCGGGGGCTCGGATGTTACTTGCGGTTCAGTCTTGGCCGGTTCTTCGGCTGCAGCGGAAAAGGAGAAGAGACAAGCAATAAGAGCAAGGAGGGTTGCTTTTTTCATAGGGTACCTCTGAAGTATCGATGGATTGACCGTCAGCTGATAAGATAACCGGATTGATCAGGTCAGGCAAACAAAACCGTAAGTTGCAGTTATTTTGTATGTTTACGGTGTGTTGTCCGGAGTTAGTCATATAATCTTTGCCTTGACAGGGGCGTTGTTTTAGTGAAGATAGTCCGAGGCATAATGTTCATGGGGTGAATAAAACTTTTCAACGTTTTCCAGGGCACTCCGTTAATCCTGGTGAAACTCTGCTTTTTGCGGAAGAGGTGGCACCCAGCTTCGACGGCCTTTTAAGGAGGAATTTAACAATGAAATTGATGTGTGCTGCCATGTACCTCTGTTTTGCAGCAGTGCCCGCATTGGCTGCGGAAGGCCAGACATCCTTGACCCTGGCGGAGGCTGTCAGAAGTGCCGTTGAAAAGAATCTTGACGTCAAGGCAGAGCTTTACAACCCGGCCATGGCCCAGGCCGATATCCGCATGAACGAAGGTATATATGACACAGTCCTTAAACTTGATACCGACTTCGACTATTCGGTTACCGAACCGGCAAGCCAAGTTATCACAGGTTCCCCTACAAATCGCATCAGGACGTTTACCCTGAACCCGGGCGTGACTCAGTTGGTTCCCACAGGCGGCACCTTGGGGATAACTTTCAATAATTCGTATAATCACAATAATTTCAGTTCAGCTACATCTCTCAATGAATACTGGGAATCGGATGTGACCTTGAATCTTATTCAGCCGTTATTGAAAAATTTCGGCAGGGGGCCCACCGAACTTGCCATCATGGTTGCGCGAAATAGCAGGGGAGAATCCCTCGAGCGGTTCAGAAGCACCCTGTCCGATACGGTCTTGCGGGTAAGAACGGAATACTTCAAGCTTTACAGCCTTCGGCAGGAGTTGGAGGTAAAAAAGACCTCGCTGCTACTGGCCCGGAAGATTCTAGATGATACCAAGGCACGGGTTAATGCCGGGGTCCTGCCGGCCATGGAGATCCTCAATGCCGAGTTCGGCGTCGCCAGCCGCGAGAAGGATTTGATCGACGCGGAAAAAGCAGTGCAGGATCAGAACGACGTTCTCAGGGTGCTTCTCCAATATCCTGGCAGGGATGAAATTATCCCTTCAGACGTGCCGACAAAAGACCCTTTAACGGTAAATAGTGAAGAGATGGTAAAACTATCCCTGGACAACCGCCCGGAAATCAAAGAGCAGCGTACTGCCCTCAAATCGAGGGAGCTTGAAATGCGGGTGGCCCGCAACAGAACTCTCCCGGACCTGAATCTAAGCGCCAGCGCTGCTCTGACCGGATTGGATCGACAATATAACCGCGATCTTGAGAAGGTGGGATCCACCGATTACCCCGTATGGGGGGTAGGGCTTCATTTCACTTATCCACTGGGCAACAATGCCGCCGAGAATGAATATATAAAAAGCAAGCTTCGCCTTGAGCAGGCAAGGACACAATTGCACAGCCTTGAAGTCAATGTGGAGAACGATGTAAAGGCGGCAATCCGTGGGGTGGAGTCGGGCTATAAGCAGCTTGAGGTTACCGATCGGGGGAGAGCGTTTGCCGAGGAGCGGCTGCGGTCATTCATCAAGAAGAATGAGGTGGGGCTTGCCACCACAAAGGATGTCCTCGACGTGGAAAACGACCTGGCCGAGGCCAAGAGCAATCAGATTAAGGCGCTCGTGGGTTACTCAGATGCTATTACCCAGCTCTGGCGAACTACAGGGGAAATCCTTGACAGGACAGGAGTCCACTTGTCGGGCATGGAGGGTGATTCCCTCTATGAGCTTCACGCACGGGACTAAAAGCACTCAGTGATCGCTATAACCGAGAACGACAAGGATGCAGCTTCCGTCGGCGATGACATTGATCCCGTTTTTGCGGCAAGCGTCAACGGCTATATCACTTTCTGCCCCCGGCTGCATCCAGATGTTTTTTATTCCCTTCCTTACCGCCAGCTCAACTACCTGTTCGGTCACTTTGGGAGGTGTGATGACTGAGATGCTTTCCACATCATCGGGCAGATCCATAACGCTTTGAACGCACGGCGTTCCTTCTATTTCCGGTTCCTTTGGGTTGACCGGAATTGCCCGCAGGCTCTTCTGCTGGTAAACGCGCAGAACCTTGTTACCGTATTTATGCCGGTCTGTCGAAGCGCCGACAACGCCAAAAGCTTTTGACTGGAAAAACAGGTCAATTTGTTCTTTGGTATTCATGGTACCCCCTATTTGAAGCGACTCAGTAAAGAGTATCCGTCATTTCAGATGCTTTGCAACTAGCATCTCGATAAGTTCTCCGATCGTTGTCCGTTTCTGCGCCGCGGCTATCTTCAATTTGAGATGGAGATCCTCGCGAATGTTTGCGGTAAGACGCACATCCCCCTCGGGCACCTGACCGGATGTTGGCCGAACCTGCTCGGTTCCCTTCTTTTTGCTGCGAGATTTTTGATTCGTCTTGCCGGTTCCGGGCTTTACCCTTGGGTTTGCATCCATGGGTTCACGTTTTGCCGCTGTTCGGGGTGTCTTTTTCGTGGTGGTTTTCTTTGGTAATGAAGGCTCGTCCTCTATCTTTTTTGGAGTTTCAAAGAGGGGCATTTGTCCCTCTAACGCTTCGTTGCCCATAATCGCCTCCCATTAATCTAATTAACGGTGAATTTAATCATATATACTTACCTAAGTAAACACAAAGGTATCGGCATTAGGGAGTTTTTGCAATTTCAAAAAGTGCATGTTACTATTTCATCGTTTCACGAAACCACCACGAGGATAACAGCCAATGTACAAATTAGCGATTCACACTTCTTTTGCCGCAGCCCATTGCCTCATCAACTATCAGGGCGACTGCGAGAACCTGCATGGGCACAACTGGAAGGTTGAAGTTAACGTCACGGCCCAGGAGCTTGACAAGGCAGGCCTCGGAATCGACTTCAAAATCCTCAAGCAGGAAACTAATTCAATTCTGCGCACCCTCGATCATAAATACCTCAATGAATTAGCCCCATTCAAAGATATCTCCCCGTCTTCCGAGAATATTTCCCGCCATCTTTACAATGAGCTTTCCAAACGGCTCAATGATGGCAATGTCAAGGTTGAAAGTATCACGGTTTGGGAGTCTGACAACGCTGCCGCAACTTATTATGAGTAAGTCAAACGCAGAGCTTGCTGAAGTTTTCTCGTCAGTCCAGGGCGAAGGGCTGCTGATAGGGCAACGGCAGGTATTTATCCGTTTTCGCGGGTGTAACCTTGCCTGTGAATATTGCGACACGCCCAACGCATTCACAGAAGAGCCCGG
Organism: Deltaproteobacteria bacterium; assembly: GCA_021849045.1. GTDB lineage: Bacteria > Desulfobacterota > Desulfuromonadia > Geobacterales > DSM-12255 > Geomobilibacter. The sequence goes on from JAJZTK010000082.1 coordinate 4,937, forward strand.
TATTCTTGAGCAAACTCCGGGACGGCGCGATTTTGTTCCGACTCCCAATCCAGTGACACTTGAGCGACTTATTTCGCTTATCGATGGTTGGCTGCGGGGATGGCCTGGTGTCCACCATTCAATCAGCATAACAGGGGGGGAACCGCTCTTGAGCCAAGCAACCCTCCTGACCTGGCTGCCCGAACTTAGAAAGCTCCTTCCCATTTACCTGGAAACTAACGGGACTCTGCATTCAGCACTTAAGCCCCTGATAAAGGATATTGACATTATCGGAATGGATATAAAGATTCCCTCCACTTCGGGATGCACCAACCTATGGGATGATCACCGAAAGTTCCTTGAGATTGCCGCGCATAAAGAGCTTTTTGTTAAGGTGATAGTGGGGGCTGAAACGCAGGATTGGGAGATTATCCGCTCCAGTGAACTCATTTCATCAGTAAACAGAAATATCCCCTTGATTCTCCAGCCAGTCACAAGCCTTAAAGGAAAAGTTGAAGTAAATCCTGTTAGGGTACTGGAATTGCAAGAGATTGCTTGCCGACATCTTGCAGAAGTTCGGGTAATTCCCCAGACCCATAAATTTATGGCTCAATTATAAAGGGTGACGAGAGCGATATGATTATCGAAACAATGACCATGGTGGAGTTTGAAGAAGGTCTCAAGCGAACAAGAACGGTTTTCGTGCCCTTTGGGTCGGTTGAAGAGCATGGTTCGCATCTGCCGCTTTCCACCGATACGATCCAGGCCTATGAGGTCGGTAAAAAGGTGGCCTCGATGATACCGCTTTTTGTGGCCCCGCCGATTCACTACGGGTCCTGTCGTTCGACTTCTTGCCACCCGGGCACAATTTCCATCACTACCGCCACACTTAAAGCGCTCATGAAAGATATTGTGCGTTCGCTCCATATTCAGGGTATGAGAAATTTTGTCATACTGACCGGTCACGCGGGGGGAGCTCACCGCATGGCGCTTCAGGATGCCGGAGAGGAATTGCTTCCGGAGATCCCTGAAATCAAAATTGCAGTTGTTACTGAATACGAACTTGCCTGCAAAGAAGGGAAGGGGATTATTGAAACAGAAGGCGATGCCCATGCCGGTGAAATTGAAACCTCACGTATTATGCACACGCATCCGCATTTGGTTAAGGGTATGGGAGAGCGTGAATTCCCATCTTTCCCCACTGGCATTTTGGTCAGGAACAAGAGGAAATATTGGCAGAACGGCGTCTGGGGAGATCCTGCCAAAGCAACCGCTGAAAAAGGGAAATCCCTGGAAGACCTGGTTGTAAATAAAATAGTTGAGCTGGTCAAGGTTCTGGAACAATTTGAGGACTAGGCGGCGTTTTTGGTGGAATTGCTTAGACAAAAGGGCCAAGGTGAAACTCGGCCCTTTTGTCTAATGCCTGTAAAGTTTCTCGTAATATTGTTGAAAAATTTTACATTATCACCGCATCGCATTTGTTGCTGCAAAGTAATAATGTCTGGAAATTCATAGGTTTTTGGATGGCATGGCATATGCATTTATGTGCTCTGGTTAATAATTCCAGAGAGGTTGCCATGAGCTCATTTATTACATTGCTACGACATTTATGCGCGACGGTTATTGTATTTATATTAGTGGCTTTAGGTCCATTCGCATACGCATTTCCCGTAACGGAATTGTTTATTTCCGAATACATTGAGGGGACTTCGAACAATAAAGCTCTGGAAATCTATAATGGTACTGGAGCAGCCATTGATCTAGCTTCAGGCGGGTACAATATCCAGATGTTTTTCAATGGCCAGATGACAGCCGGGTTAACCATCAACCTGACAGGCATGGTTGCTGATGGCGATGTGTATGTACTTGCCCAGTCCAGCGCTGACGCCATGATTCTTGCGCAATCTGATCAAACCAACGGATCAGGTTGGTATAACGGGGACGATGCCATAGTTTTAAGGAAAGGAACAGTAGCAATAGACTCGATCGGTCAAGTCGGCTTTGATCCTGGATCTGAATGGGGGACAGGCCTTACGAGTACCGCGGATAATACTTTAAGACGCAAATTTACTATTGTTAGTGGAGATTCAGATTCACAGGATTCATTTGATCCATTTTTAGAGTGGGATGGATTCATACAAAATACATTTACAGGTCTTGGGTCACACGAAATTATTGCGCCCGTAATAACTCCAACTCCTGAACCATCAACTTGTTTACTTCTCGGGACCGGACTGTTTGGAATGTTTATCCTGGGCAGGAGCAGGAACAAATAACGCAAGTTACTGTCTAATCAAACGCGGCGCTTCAGAATGACGCTTGGGCATAAAGAAAATATTTTTGTTACGTTTGGGTGCTCGTACTTAACATAATATATCTTATGGGACGTAAATAGTATCCTTCATAATCACCCTTCAGGGATACCGGTGTCGTCAGGTATCACCTGAATCTTAAGAGGACGCACCGTGTCGAGATGCACATCCCGCTGTGGGAATGAAATATCTATGGCCAACTCCCTGAATTTCTTGTCTATCATGTAGCGAAGGTCGCTTGCGACCTGGTTAGCATTAACGTTGGGGAGCATCTCTATCCAAAAGTAGAGTGCAAATACAATGGAGCTGTCGCCGAAGTCCTCCAAGAGAACATACGGTTCGGGATCATTGAGAATCAGGCCATGGCGTTTGCCGCACTGCATGAGCACATCAGCTACTGTGTGTGCCGGAGAACCGTATGCGACCCCGACACGAAGCATCCGCCGCATCTTGGGGCTGGTGTAGGTCCAGTTTGTCACTCTGTTCTCCAGGAAACTGGCGTTGGGTATCAGGGTTTCAACACCGTCGAAACCCTGGACAGTCGAGGAGCGGAGGTCCACCTCCGTGACACGGCCAACGATTCCCTCCACTTCGACGATGTCCCCTACCCGCACCTTTCGCTCCAGGAGCATGAGTATCCCGCTGATGAAGTTCTTGATAAGGGTCTGAGTGCCGAAACCGACACCGATGGCAAGTGCCCCCCCCAGAAAAGCGAACACCGTCAATGGAATCCTGGCCAGATTGAGGGTGAGAATCAGCAGGAGGAACACGGCCAGAGCCACAATCCAGCGCCGCAAGACATTGGATGTCTGCTCGTCGACACTGAAGCGGGATACCAGAATACTGTGCATGCGGCGCCCGGCAAATGAAACAATAAGATATCCCACTAGAAAAAGGATGACCGCGCCTACGCTTTTGCCCACCGTAACGCCACGGCTGGTCGTCACCTTCTGACCCGCCACCTCGACCGTGTCCTCCACGGCAAAGAGTTCGAAATTACAGACTCTCTTGGCGTAGTATGCTAGAAAGGCATAGCCATCGGCCAGACGTTGGGAAAAGGATCGCGATTCACGACTGACATCAAAGTCCTTTTGCCAGTGAAGAAGATTCCGTTCTGCTCCTTCAATGACATTGTTGAGCCGTTCATACATGATCCTGCGTTTGTGGTAGGACTCGAGTATTTCCAGTTCCAACTGACGCGACGGGTTCGCGGGGAGCACTGTGGCTAGTCGCTGGTCCTGGTCATTTTCCTGGGACCGAAAAACCTTCAGCATCCTTTGGGTATAAGGTACCCAGGGACGAATCCGCTCAAGGGATTTTCTGAGCTGTTCATAGGCGACTCGCCGCTTTTCCGGATCAGTGTTGGCATAGGCTTCGTATCGCAGTTGCCACAGCACCTTGAGACCCTGGTTGATCGTCAGGAGGCTGGTCAGCACATCGACCGCCACCTTGTTGCTTTCAATACCTGCCTCCACGGCCCGCAGCCCTGTCTCCAGAAGACGGGCGTGACCGTCGTCCCGTCCCGTCCCGATCCGTGCACGGTCAAGCTCGGCCTGTATCCGGGTTCGTAGAGCCACATTCCGCGGATTATGATCGAGGATCTCCTTGAGTTCCTTTTCCAGTCTCCCGCGTTCAGCCTCCAGGCCCTGGAGAACGCTGTCCAGGTCACTCTGGGAAAAACTGATATTCTTGCTAACGCGCTCCACCTGAAGTTCAAGGGGCGCGAGCCGGGCTCGGGCCGTGATCAGCCCCTCAGTCAGCACATCCGCGCGCAGGTTTGCGTTTGCATACGCCAGGGCTGTGACGCGGACGCGCAAGTCCGCCAACTCTTTCCTCCATGCAGCCTGGGCCGCTTCCTCGGGAGTCTTCGCGCTCGCCTGTGCCTCAAGGGCTCGACGGTTTGCCTCCTCTGCCCGCTGGGCCTCTTTCTGCAGCCGGGAAAATTCGTTTTTCACCATCTCCAGGGATGATTCCATTCCCTGGACCTTGACCCGAGCGACATCGGCTGCATCGCGGAACTCATCCAGCCTCAGGATGGAATAGGGAGGCTTCCCCTCCTGCCCCACGGATGAACGGGCCTCCTGCTCTGCCAGCCGGCGTTCGCCCCTGGCTTCCTCGAGGGATTCGATGGAATTCAGCCGCATGGTCAGATAGGTTATGAGCATCCCCACCAGGCTACGTCGCTCGTCCTGCTCATCCAGAGTAATCCCCATGGGAGCTGTTTCGAGAAAAGCACGATCGCGCAGGGCCTCCGCCTCCTTCAACTGCTTCGTCGTCGAAGAACGGAGTTCCTCCGGGCTCCGGGATTCCTTGGCCGGGGACTGCTCCTCCTTATCCTTCTTGCGTTCATCCCCTGCCAGTTTGTTCAAGGGCGTAAGCTGGGCTACGGCAGGAACTGCAGCCATAAGGAGACAGAAAATCAGGACGGCAATACATCTAAGGTAAAAAGAGAATGGCGAGGCTTTCTTTGCTCTGACAGGTGGGGTCTCGCTCAGGAACACGGCAGCCTCCTGGCCCGGAACTCCGTCAAGGTTCCCGAAGGACATGCTTCACTGCCGCTGGCAGCTTCCGGTTGACCCGACATTCAGTTCCCGGTAGCTGAAATTGTTCGGGTCGTCGAACCGGATTTCGAACTGCGGACCACCCGGAATGGAGATTCTGTCCTCGCCCAGTCGAATCCAGTTGTTGCCCCTGGTGTTGCCGAGAAACGCCTCCCCTGCCACCAGCTGGCCATTTTCCTGGAACAGGATGTTGTAGGACAAGGCGTTGTTAGTGCAGAACCAGCTGCCCACAAGGGGATCCACGGCGTATCCCGCGGAACGACCCTCCAGTTCATCCATCCGCTGCTCCAGTTGCTGCAGCCGCTCTTCCCTCCCCTCCCCCTGTTCCGCCAGGGAACGCTCAGTGAGTAACAGGACCAGAAGCGGAACCATCATGGCTCCGACCAGCAACAGACGACCGATTTTTGCCGAAGTTCCTCGTTCAGTCATCAATACCCCCTCCGCTCACTTCAGGATTAGCGAGAGGCCGTCTCCAGACGGGGCCCCGCAGCAGCTTCCCTGACCGGACCGACGTCGGTCAAACGGTCAGCCTCGTTCACCCAGCCCCCGCCCATGGACTTGTAAATATTTACCAGGGACGTGAGCACGCCGGTCTGGGTCTGCACATAGGAAAGCTGCCCCGCAAAGAGGGAGCGGTCCGCGTCCAGCACCTGGAGGTAGCTGACGGTCCCCCCCTCATACTGCAGGCGCGACAGCCGCGCGTAATCGCCGAGGGACTTCACCTGCCGCCCCTGGGATACCAGCTGCTCCCGCCCCTTGGTGGTACTCACCAGGGCGTCTTCCACCTCCCGGAAGGCGTTGAGAATCGTCTGTTCGTACTGGTAGAGGCTCTGGTGCTGGAACGCCTCGGCCTGCTTAACCTGTCCCGAAATGGCGCCGAAGGTGTAGATGGGCATCAGGGCGCTGCCGCCGAGGGACCAGATCTTTGACGGCCCCTCGAACAGGTCCGAAAACTCGGCGCTGGCCGTCCCCAGGAGGCCCGTCAAGGAAATAACCGGGAAATAGAGGGCCTTTGCCACCCCGATCTCGGCCGTGGCGGACACAAGATTCTGCTCGGCCTGGACGATGTCGGGCCGCCGCTCCAGGAGCGTCGAAGGAAGGCCGGCGGGGATGCCGGGGGGAGTCAGCTGGTCGATGGTCTTGCCCCGGGGGATGGGGCCGGGGTTGCGCCCCAGGAGGACCGAGATGAGATTTTCCTGCTGCCTGACCAGGGATTCCAGCTGGGGGATCGCCTGGCGGGCAATCTCGTACTGTGATTCCACCTGGCTCAACTGGACCCGCGAAATGGTGCCGTATTTATGGCGCAGCTGAAAGAGCTTGAGGGACTTGCCATAGGCCGTCTCCGTCTCCCTGGCGATTTCCAGCTGCCGGTCAAGGCCCCGCAGCGTGATGTAGCTGTTGGCCACGCTGGTGACCAGGGTCAGGACCACGGCCCGGCGCCCCTCTTCGCTGGCGAGCACCTGGGCCTGGGCCGACTCGGAGGCCCTGCGGATGCGGCCCCAGATATCGATCTCCCAGTAGACGTTGAGGGCGCCCTGGTAGTAGTCATAGGTGGTGCCGTGGCGCGGCACGGGGCCGGTCTCGGTGTCCCGCTGCCGCGAGGCGCTTGCGCTCGCGCCGAACTGGGGGAAGAACTGGGACCGGGTCGTATCGAGGACCCCCAGGAACTGATCGACCCGGGCCGCGGCGGTCTTGAGGTCGCGGTTTTCCCTGAGCGCCGTCTCGATGAGGGTATTCAGCGCCGGATCTCCGAACTGTTCCCACCAGGCCATGTCGGCAAGATTTGCCGCCGCCTCGTATTCGACCCGCCATGACTGAGGCGAGATGATCGGGGGTTTCACATAGTCGGGCCCCACGGCACACCCGGCAACCAGAAGGGTCATCATGCAGATTATCGCATTACGCATGGCCCGCACCTCCTTCCTCTCCGGAACCGCCTGCCCCTCGGTGCGGATGCTCCTCCCCTGCCCCAGCCGCCGCCCCCTTCTTCCGGCGGCTGAAGATGCCGGTGGCCCCCTCCAGCAACACGAAGAAGAGCGGCACGAAGAAGGAGGCAACGATGGTGGAGGCGAGCATCCCGCCGATGACGCCGGTGCCGATGGCCCGCAGACTGTTGGCTCCGGCGCCGGTTGCGATGGCCATGGGGACGCAACCGAGGATGAAGGCCAGCGAGGTCATGACGATGGGGCGCAGGCGCATCCGTGCCGCCTCAATGGCCGCTTCGGCAAGCTCCATCCCGTTGCGGCGGTTTTCCGCCGCGAACTCGATGATGAGGATGGCGTTCTTGGCCGCCAGACCCACCAGGGTCACCATCCCCACCTGGAAGTAGACATCGTTCTCCAGCTTGCAGACCCAGGTGAGGAACAGGGCGCCGCAGATGGCGAACGGCACCGCCAGGACGACCCCCACGGGGAGCGACCATTTCTCGTACTGGGCGGCGAGGATCAGGAAGACCATGATAATGCCGAAGATGAAGGCTGCCGACGACGTACCGCCGGCCTTCTTCTCCTCAAAGGCCTGGCCGGCCCAGGAGAAGTCATACCCCTCCCCCAGCACTTGCTTGGCCGTCTCTTCCATGGCGGCAATGGCCTGGCCCGTACTGAAACCGGGAGCCTGTGCCCCGGTCACCTTGGCGGCCGGGAACCCGTTAAAGCGGGTCAGCAGGTTCGGGCCGGGGGTGTAACGGGTCGTGACGAGGGCCGATAACGGCACCATGCTGCCGCTGTTGGAGCGGACGAAGATTTGCGAAAAGTCTTCAGGGGCATCCCGGTATTCGGGGTTCGCCTGGATGATCACCTGCCAGATGCGGCCGAACTGGACGTACTGAGCCACGTAGGATGAACCGAAGTAGGACTGAAGGGTCTCATAGACCGCCGATACCGGCACCCCGAGGGTTTCGGCCCGGGCCCGGTCCAGGTCCAGGTAGAGTTGCTGCTGCGAGGCGGAGAAGGTGGATGAAACCGTTGCCAGTTCCTTCCGCTCCTTGCATTTTGCGATGAAGGCCTTGATCTTGGCCTCCAACTGCTGGGGAGTACCGGATCCCTTGCTCTGGATGTAGAACTCGAACCCGCCGGTGGTGCCCAGACCCGGAATGGACGGCGGGTTGAGGGCCACCACCAGCCCCTCCTTGATGGAGGCAAATTTCTTGCGGGCGTCGTCCACAACGGCAAAGGCGGTCCCCTCCTTCCCCTTCCGCTCCTCGTAGGGTTTGAGGGAGGCGAACATGAGGGCGGCGTTCGTCTTGTTCTGGCTGTCGATGATGCTGTAGCCGTCAAGCTGGGCAATATCCCCCATGGCCGGATTCTGCTTCAACAGGGCGACCGCCTTGTCGCTGACGGCGGTGGTACGCTCCAGGCTTGCCGCGTCGGGCATCATGTTGGCCACGAAGATGTACCCCTGGTCCTCCTCGGGCACGAAGCTTCCCGGAACCACCTTGAAGAGGAAGAGCACCGCAGCGATGACACCGCCGAAGATGGCGATGCCGATCAGCTTGTGGCCGACCAGGAAGCGGACCCCGGACACGTAGCCATTGGTGAGCTTTTCGAAGCTCGACTCGAACCACTTGAAAAATCCCTTCTTCTCACCGTGCCCCGGTTTCAGGATCCGCGCCGCCAGGGCTGGAGACAGGGTGAGCGCCACCACCCCCGACAGGACCATGGAGATGGCGATGGTAATGGCGAACTGCTTGTAGAGGGTGCCGGTCATGCCGCCCAGGAAGGCCACCGGCAGGAAGACCGACCCGAGGACGAGGACGATGGCGATGAGGGCCCCGGCCAGCTCGGCCATGGCCTTCTTCGATGCCTCCATGGCGTTCATGTGGAGGGTGTGCATGTTGTGCTCCACGTTCTCCACGACGATAATGGCATCGTCGACCACGAGGCCGATGGCGAGGATCATGCCGAACAGGGTCAGCATGTTGGTGGAGAAGCCCAGTGCCTTGATACCGATGTAGGTGCCGATGATGGCGATGGGGACCGCCAGGACCGGGATAATGGTGGCACGGAAGCTCTGGAGGAAGAGGAAGACCACGAGCACCACAAGCACCACCGCCTCGAAGAAGGTATGGACGACCTTCTCGATGGAGGCCTCGGTGAACTTGCTCGTATCGAGAACAATCTTGTAATCGAGGCCAGCCGGGAAGGTTCCCTTCAGCTCATCGATGAGTTTGCGAATCTGCGTGGAGGTCTCGATGGCGTTGGCGCCCGGCTGCTGGTAGACGACAATGGCGCAGGCCCGCTTGCCGTTAACCTTTGCGGCGATAGAGTAATCCTTGCTCCCCATCTCCGCATGCCCCACGTCCTTCAGCCGGACGATTGCGGCCCCTTCGCTGGCGGCCCGGATGATGATGTTGTCGAACTCCTTCGGGTCGGTGAGCATCCCCTGGGTAGTGACGACAAAGGACTGCTGAGTCCCCTTGGTGGTCGGCGACTGCCCCACCTGCCCTACGCCGTACGCCTTGTTCTGGCGCTGGATGGCCGCGGTCACGTCCTGGGCCGTGATGCCGAGCTGGGCCAGCCGGTCGGGCTTCAGCCAGATGCGCATGGCGACGTCCGGCACCGGAAACATTGTTGAGAGGTTGGCGCCGGGAATACGCTTGATGGCATCGAGCACGTAGAGGTTGGTGAAGTTGGACAGGTAGGTCTGGTCGTAGCGGTCATCGGGGGAGTAGAAGCTGATGACCATCATGAACGCCTGGGAGCGCTTCTCTACCGTCACCCCCTGCTTGTTGACGATGTCGGGGAGCTTGGATGACGCTTGGCTGACCCGGTTCTGGACGTTCACCTGGGCCATGTCCGGGTCGGTCCCCGGCTCGAAGGTAACGGTCAGGGTCATGTTGCCGGTGGAAGAGCTGGTGGAGGACATGTAACTCATCTTGTCCACGCCATTCACCTGCTGCTCGATGGGTGCGGCAACGGTATTGGCGATGACCTCGGCGGTGGCTCCCGGGTAGACGGCGCTTACCTGCACCGTCGGAGGCGCGATGTCCGGGTACTGGGCGATGGGTGTCGCCTTCATGGCCACCAGACCCGCCAGCACCAGGATGATGGAGATGACTGCGGCAAAGACTGGCCGATCGATAAAGAAGCTTGCCATGGTCAGGACTCCTATTTAGCCGCCGGCTGTGCCGGTTTGACAGCTGCGGCCGCCGCCTTTGCCGCGGCCTCTTCGGGGGTTATGACCTTGACCGGAGCTCCCGGGGCCAGACGCTGGAACCCTTCGACAATAATCTTGTCACCACCCTTCAACCCCTGATTGATGACCCACTCGTCGCCGACCCAGTCACCGACCATGACCGGCCGAAGTTCAGCCTGCCCCTTGTCGTTCGCCAGATAGACCACATGGCCGTTGGCGGTCTGCTGCACCGCTTTCTGGGGGACGACGACGGCGTTGGGGCGGACCGCTCCCTTCACATGGACTTTCACGAACATGCCCGGCCGGAGGACCCCCTTCGGGTTGGGGAGCTCGGCCCGGACCAGGAAGGTACCGGTCTGCTGACTGAAGGAGGGGTCGGCAAAGCTGAGCTTGCCCGTATGGGGATAGCGGGTGCCGTCGGACAGTTCCACTTCCACGTCGTAGTTCATGTTCTTCGGCACTGAGAGCCGCCCCTTGGCCACCTCCTGCTGGTTGGTTGCCATCTCGTTCTGGGAGACGCTGAAATTGATCCAGATGGGATCGAGCCGGGCCACATAGCTGAGCTTCGAAGCCACGGGGGAGAGGTAAGCCCCCTCGCGCATCAAGGCCTGGCCCGATACACCGTTTACCGGCGATTTGATCGTCGTGTAGCTCAGATCCAGTTCGGCCTTTTCGAGTCGGGACTTGGCCTCGTAGACCGCTGCCTCGGCCGACTTGACCGCGCCCACGGCGTTATCCAGGTCGCTCTTGCTGGCGGCGTCCTGGGCGGCCAGCGGTTGGATCCTGTCCAAATTGGCCTTGGCGGTCCAGAGCTGTGCCTGACGGTTTTCCACCTCACCCCTGGCGGCATTGACCTGGGCCTTGAACGGCTTCTGGTCCATGATGAAGAGGACCTGCCCCGCCTTGACCACGTCTCCCTCCCTGTAGAGGATCTTCTCCAGGAAGCCGTTGACCCTGGCCACAATCTCCACCTGGTGGGAACTCTCGACCTGGGCGACAAAGGGGGATGTGATCGGGACCGTCTTCGGCGTTACGGCGACGGCCACCACCTCGGCAACGGGGGGTGGGGTCTTGGGCGCTTCCTTCTTGCAGCCGGAGACCGTTCCCATGAGCATAAAGAGAAGAAGGGCCGGCCCACGCCATGAATACAGTGAGAGGGTGTCGCGTCCGGACGGTGCGCACGCCACGTTCCCGTCGGGCTGGAACTTTTCACCGCAGGGGAGACAAGACTTCATGGTAGTCGACTTGAACATGGATGCTCTCCTTCCAGGTAGAACTTGGTAATGGCTCACATACGGCATCAACCGGCATCAACGGCTGTCTCATTCCCATTCTGTTTATCAGCATCAACCCATGACTGGAGCAGTGTGTAAGTCACGGCCAGGAGCACCGGCCCGATAAAGAGCCCGATGACGCCGAAGGCGATGAGGCCTCCGATGACGCCGGCAAAGATCAGGAGCAGGGGGAGGTCGGCGCCTTTGCGGATGAGGATCGGCCGGATGAAGTTGTCGAGGGTTCCGACAATGATCGTCCAGACGACCATGACCGACCCCCAGAGTGTCTGGCCCGACCAGAAGAGCCAGATTACCGTCGGAATCAGCACGAGGCCGGGTCCCACCTGCGCCACGCAGAGAATGAACATGATCGCCGTCAGGATCGCTGCCGCCGGCACGCCAGCCACGACAAGACCGATCCCCCCCAAGAACGACTGGATCAGGGCGGTCACCACGACCCCCATGGCAACGCCCCGGACGGCTTTTGCGGCAAGGATGGCGGCATCCTCGCCGTTCTGGCCGGCAAGCCGCCGGGCGAAGCGGCATACTCCGGCGGCGGCCGTCTCGCCGTTCGCATAGAGGACCGCGCTGATGATAACGGTAAGAAGGAAATGGACAATAATCATGCCGACGCTGCCGGCCTGGGCAACGAACCAGCCCACGAAGTTTTTCGCATAGGGGGCCAGCCGCTCCGACAATTCCTGGGGGCTCACCGTGGCAAGCTGATGCCAGCGGGCGGAAACTTTCCGGCCGACCAGGGGAAGCTGCTCCACCCACTGAGGGGGCGGCGGCACGGTGAACTCGGCGAGGGATTTTGACCAGCCGACAATCTCGTCGGCCCGGTCGATGATGCTGGTAACGGCGAGGGTGGACGGGATGATGAGCACCAGGAGCAGCACAACCGTCATCACCGTCACGGCAAGCCCCCTCTTGCCCCAGAGCCGCTCCTGGACGGCGAGCATGACCGGCCAGGTGGCAATGACGATCATTGTTGCCCAGACGAGAGCCGTGAGAAAAGGCCGCATAATCCAGAAGCTGGCGGCAATGAGGATGCCGATGAAGAGCACCGCCAGTGTCGTGCGGGTAATGTCCCGGGAGGGAAGAGTCTGATTCATTGGTGGGACCCTCCGTTCGTCAACAGATTGCGCTTCGCCGCGGCGTCAGGGATTTGCCTGCGCGGTAGTGCTGCCGGCCGTGCCTTTCGAACGGGCCTCTATCTCCCGGGCGATTTCGCGGCTCAACTGACCAATGGTGCTGCTCACGCCCGCGGCAAGGGTGTCGTAGCGGCTGTCATTCAGCCGTTCAGTGAATGTCAGGATTTTATTGGTCACTACCTGCTTATCCTGCTCCGCCATGACGAGCCACTGGGCCTTGAGTTCGACCCGGTCGCCGGGCATGCAGTCGAGGCGCAGGACCCGCACCCCGACCCAGTAGTCGGGCTTCTCCGGCCGCAGTCTTGGATAGGCGGCGACCCGATCGGACGCCAGCAGCCCCGAGAGGTTCTCCACCAGCACCGATGTGAAATTTTCGCCGAGAGAACCTCCCCACCGGTCGAATTCGGCAATCTTAAGGGCGTTGCTGCCGTCACGGGTGACAATCTGGTTGCGGTCCAGATAGTCGGGTATCTCAACCGGCGCAATGCTGACCGAAACGGGATGTGCACCAAGTGGTGCAGGCTGGCTTGCCTCCTGATGCCCCAAGGCGTTGAGCGTATAAAACCGCGCAGTCGGCGAACTGGAGCAGCCGGCCGCAAATCCGGCAATGCCCGCCAGCAAAAGCATTCTCGTCAGGAATCCGTGTCTCGGCATCGCTATCTCCTTGTTCCCGTTCTCAGCCAGGGATTTCGGCCGCTCATGTCACTCGCCGGCCTTTCCCCTCAGCAGCGCTTCCGGATGCCGCTCCAGATAATCGGACAGGTGCCGGAGCGAGCGGGTCGTCGTGGAGAGTTCACGCATGGTCTTGTTCATTTCGCCAACCAGCCGTGAGTCGTCTCCGTAAGCCTGCAGGGTCTGCTCGGACTGCCTGAGGGCCGACTGGGCCGCGGCAAGGGTTACGTGGGCATTGTCGAGGACCTTCTGGGTGTCGCTCCGGACGGCAACCATCGTATCCCTGGTTTCCACGAGGGCCGCATCAGCGGAACGGGCGGCCTGGCCAATATTCTCTGCAAGGGGGCCAATCCTGCTGTTGAGGTTCTGCACCATCACCTGGGTTTCCTTGAAGGCCGCTTCGATCGTTTCCGTTGTTTTCTTCGCATCGATGGCGTTGACGAGCCTGTCGACTCCCGCGATGGTGCGGCTCAGGTTCTCGACTATTTCCTTGAACGGGAGATCCTCCAGGGTTTTCTGTAGCTGCTCAAGGGGGGTCTGAATGCTCGGTATTTCGGTGTATTCCTTGTACAACCCCACAAAATTGGCCGGCTTGTCGGGATAAAAGTCGAGGGAAACCATCAGCTGGCCGGTTACGAAACTCTGGGTCTGGAGCTGGGTCCTCAGTCCCATCTCGACAGCATTCACCATGGTCTTTGGATCCCGTTTGAACTCGGCCCTGGTCCCCTTGAACTTTTCCGGCTCCAGGGTGAAAATTACCGGAATCTTCAACTGGCGCTGCTCTTGATCGACGGTGATACTGATGTCGGTCACCGACCCGACCTTAACCCCCCGGAACATGACGGGTGAGCCGATGTTCAGCCCTTTCACTGAGCCGTCGAAGTACGTTATATAGACAAATTCCTTGGTGAAGAACTTGCCGGCGCCAAGGACGAGCACCCCTGCAACCAGGAGGGCAATGGCACCGAGAACGAACGCTCCGATCGCTGTCTTGTTGACCTTTGTACTCATCTGGGTCTCCGCTTCAGGGTATCCACAGGAGCGGTCAGTGCTGCCGCGCCCCCTCCCCCCGCGTCAGGAAGTTTAGTACCTTCGGGTCCGGCGGCTCCCTGAGGAGCAGTTTCGGGTCACCGGCAGCCGTCATGGTCTTCACGTCGGGATCGAGAAAGACCGAATTGTTCCCGATGGCGAAGATGCTGGCCAGTTCATGGGTCACCACCACGACGGTAGTGCCGAGACTCTCGCTCAATTCGATGATCAGGTCATCCAGCAGCCGGGCGCTGATGGGGTCAGATCG
>JAJZTK010000083.1 GCA_021849045.1 Deltaproteobacteria bacterium
GTGATCAAGCACCGGGTGTCGGCCACCCTGCGCGAAGAGGTCCGGAAGAAGGGGGGGAAGGTCAATTTCCTGCGGGTGCGGCTGGAACGGATCAACGGCAACCTGGTAGCTACGACATCCGGCGACCAGAACACCGGCATCCTGAAAACCATGATCCGGGCCGACGGCGTCGCCCTGCTGGCCAAGGATCGCACCTCGTTCGCCGCCGGCGAGGAACTGCTGGTCAATCTGCTCCGGAGTGAACTGGAGATGGATGAAGTGTAACGTCACCCTGGCATCCGGCAGCCCGGCCCTCGATGGCCGGGTTGTCGCCTCCTGCCCCTTGTCCACGGCGTGTTTTCTTCTTTAACGACAATGACTCCCCCCTGATTGCACTCTCGTCAAACTTCATTGACAGCACACTGACTATCCGTATAATGCGTATCTCACTGCGAGGCAATACCCATGATCGAAATCGATAAGAGTGTCGGATTCCTGCTGGCCAAGGCGTATCAGCGCGCCTGTGCCATCTTCAAGGAAGAGTTCGACCGCTTCAACCTCACCCCGCGGCAGTTCGGGCTCCTCGGCTTTCTCTGGCAGGAAGACGGCCTCTCCCAGGCGGAACTGTCGGCACGGGCGCATATCGACCGAACCACCATGGGGGGGTTGATCGACCGGCTGGCGAAAATGGGGCTGGTGGAACGCCGCCCGCACCCGGAAGACCGGCGGGCCTACCAGATCTTTCTGACACAGGAAGGGAAACGGTTACAGGTAGAACTCTGTCCGTTATCAGAACTGGTGCAGACCCGGTTCGTGGCCGGCATCAGCGCTGATGAGCTCACTACCCTCAAGCGCATCCTGGACAAGCTCCGTCGACCGGAGGAGAGATGAAACGCACCATAAGTACCGCGCTGACCGGCCTGCTCCTTCTGGCCACCTCTGCCGCTGCCGACACCATCACCCTGGCCAACTGCCTGAAACTGGCCGCCGGCAGGAACCCGGCACTGGCGGTGGCACGCCATGACGAAAATATCGCCGCCGAGAGCATCACGGTCGCGGGAAGCAGTGCCTATCCGCGTATCGATGTTCAAGGCGGCTATACGGCCCAACTGGATGCCCAGGCGGTGAAAATCGGCCCCTTGACCCAGGAGACCCAGCAGGCTGATTATGGCTTTGCCAATCTTGCCATTTATCAGACCCTGTACGATTTCGGCCGGACCAACGACCGGCGCCGCCAGGCAAGTCTTCGGCATGAGGCGGTGGCAGCAGGTTATCAGGCACTGGAGCAGGACCAGTTCCTTCAGGTGGTGCGTGCCTACTACGGCATCCTGGAACAGGAAAAACTTCTCCAGACTGCCGACGACGAAATCCGCCAGCGGGAGGATCACCTGCGGGTCGCCCACATCCTTTTCGAGCAGGGGGTCGTAACCCGCAACGACGTGCTCCAGGCCGAAGTGAAGCTGGCCGCCAGCCGCCAGCAGCGACTGGCGGCTGGTAATGCCCTGGCCAACGGTTGGCTCACCCTCAACTACCTGACCGGTCAGCCAGCCGCATTCCGGGGGGAACTGTCGGCAGCTTCTGACGCGATGCTGCCTCAGGAAAACACAACGGACACCTCCGGCCGGATGGAGCTTGTGGCCCAGCAGAAACAGATCGAAGCCGGCGAGGCTGCTGTCAGTGATAGCCGCAGCAGCTACTATCCGGAGGTTTTCACCCGCCTCTCTCTTGACTACCTGCAAAACGACAAATCAAGGGAACAGGCCATCATGGCGGCAACCATCGGACTCAAGGTGAATCTGTTTGACGGCTACGCCACCACTGCCGGTTACCGCCGGAACGTACTGCAGCTGTCACGGGAAAAAGAGCTCTTGAGAAACCTGGAAGAATCGATACGGCTTGAGCTTGCCACGGCTCGAAACGACAGGGGGGTAGCCGCGCAGCGGATCGAGGTCGCCAGGCAGGCCATCACCCAGAGCGAAGAAAACCTCAGGATCAACAAGGACCGCTACCAGGCACAGGTCGGCACCGCCACCGACGTCATCGATGCCCAGACCCTCGCCTCCCAGACCAGGACCGACTTCCACCGGGCCGTATTCGATCACCAGGTTGCAACAGCCAGGGTACTGCGGGCACTGGGGCAACTGTAGAAGCGGCACCCAACTATCATCCAGCGGAGTTCAGCGGTAATGGAAAACGACAACAGCCCCAACACACCTTTAAACGCCCCGCCGGCCGCTCCCCAAAAAAACGGCGGCCGGAAACGGGCAGGCATCATCCTTCTCATCCTGATCAGCATCTGCGTTATCGGCGGCCTGCGCTGGTGGCTCTGGGGGAAAAGCCATATCCGGACCGACAACGCCTTTGTGGAGACACACATCCATGCAGTGGCCTCCCGGGTGCCGGGCATGATCGCCAGGGTGATGGTACAGGACAACCAGCCGGTGAAAAAAGGGGACCTCCTGGTGGAGATCGACCCGACCGACTACCGACTGCGCGTGGCAGGCGCCGCCGCTGCTCTGTCCATGGCCGGCAACGAAACGTCCGGTGAATATGCCAAAGTAGAAGCGGCCCGCGCCGACCTCGGTCAAGTGAGGGCACGTCTCGAGCAGGCGGAGATGGACCTGAAGCGCGGGAACGCCCTCTTCGAGCGTGAGGTGGTTCCGAAGGAACAGCTGGAACGCCTGACAACGGCTCGGGACGTGGCAGCGGCACAGGTGCGGGAAAAAGAGGAGCAGGTCAGGAAGGCACGGGCGGAAAGCGGCCTCTCCGGCAGCGGCGGGCGTGATGCAAAGATCGCCCAGCGCCGGGCCCAGCTGTCCGAGGCACGCCTCTCCCTCGACTATACGAAAATCATGGCCCCCACCGACGGCTACGTCACCCGGAAGTCGGCAGAGGTCGGCAACTACATCCAGCCGGGCCAGCCCCTGCTCGCCATCGTACCGCTAAAAGAGAGCTGGGTAACCGCCAACTACAAGGAGAGCCAGCTGACCCACGTCAGGCCGGGGCAACCGGTGAGCTTTACGGTGGACGCTTATCCCGGTCATACCTTCAAGGGAACCGTGGAGAGCATTATGGCCGGCACCGGTGCCGCCTTCTCCCTGCTGCCGCCGGAGAACGCCACCGGCAACTACGTCAAAGTGGTGCAGCGGGTTCCGGTCAAGATCGCCATCGACCGGAGCAGTGACCCTGGCCAGTTGTTGCGTGTCGGCATGAGTGTGGTGCCGACCATCGACACTCGGCGCAGGACCAGCGAACTGCTGCAGGACCTGAATCCATTCCGGTAAAATGTCCGAATCCTCAGCAAAGACAGTCAATAAGTGGCTCATCACCATCAGTGTGATGCTGCCGACCATTATGGAGATCATCGACACGTCGGTGGCCAACGTGGCGCTCCCCCACATGCAGGGGAGCCTGAACGCCGGCACCGACGAGGTGGCGTGGGTACTGACCAGCTACCTGGTTAGCAACGCCGTGGTCCTCCCGATGACCGGCTGGCTGTCGCGGCTCTTTGGCCGCAAACGGTTCCTCATCACCTGCATCATCCTGTTTACCATTGCATCGTTCCTCTGCGGTGCGGCTCCCAACCTCGAGGCACTGATCCTCTTCCGGATCCTTCAGGGGGCGGCTGGGGGGGCGCTCATCCCCATCAGCCAGGCGATCATGATGGAGACCTTCCCCCCCCATCAGCGTGGCATGGCCATGGCCATCTTCGGCATCGGCGCCATGTTCGGCCCGATCATCGGCCCGGCCTTGGGTGGCTGGATCACCGACAACATGAACTGGCGCTGGATATTCTACATCAACCTCCCCATCGGCATCGTGGCAGTAGTCATGGCCGCCTACTTCATCTTTGATCCACAGTACCTGAAGCGCACCGGGAAGATGAGCATCGATTACGCCGGACTCGGCCTTCTCACCGTCGGACTCGGGGCGCTCCAGGTGGTGCTGGACAAAGGTCAGCAGGACGACTGGTTCAACTCGTCGTTCATCGTCACCTGCGCCGTTGTTTCCGTTATCTCGTTGATACTGCTGGTCCGGGTCGAACTCAGACACGAGCACCCGATCGTCAATCTCCGCCTCTTCAAGAACCTCTCCTTCTCGGCCGGCAATCTGATCATGTTCGTGGTCGGCTTCTGCCTCTACAGTTCCATCATGCTGATCCCGCTCTTTCTGCAGACCCTGATGGGGTACAGTGCGACCATGGCCGGCATGGTTCTGGCACCGGGCGGCATGGCGACCCTCATCACCATGCCGTTCGTAGGCGCGGCGCTGCAACGGTATGACGGTCGCAAGATCGTGGTACTCGGGCTCCTGATCGGCGCTGTCTCCATGTTCATCATGCGCGCATTCACCCTGGAAGCCTCCTACTGGGACTTTGTCTGGCCACGGGTGGTGCTGGGCTTTGGCCTAGCCATGATCTTCGTTCCGCTCACCACAGTCACCCTCGCTGTCATCCCGAGGGAAGAGATGGGGAATGCAACCGGTATATTCAATCTGCTGCGGAACATCGGCGGCAGCGTGGGAATCGCCATTGCCGCAACGATGCTGGCGCGTGACGCCCAGTTCTATCAGACAGGCCTGGTTGCCAATGTAACGCCTTACAGTTTTGCCACCCAGTCAACCATGAGCGCCCTGAAACACGGGGTCATGGCCAGGGGGGTGGACGCCGTCACTGCCGACACCAAATCCCTTGCCCTCCTCTACGGCATGATCCGCCGCCAGGCCGGAATACTGGCCTACAACCATATCTTCTGGATCGTCGGACTCGCCTTTCTGGTGGTCATACCGTTGATCCTGCTCCTGAAACGTACCGGCGCCGGTGGCGGGCCGGCTACAGGGGTGCACTGACATTCAACGAAAAAAGGGCCTGCAGCAGTTGCAGACCCTTTTTTCCACCTTCACGTTTCAGATAACGACTAGCTAGTTTCCGTCCGGAAACGGTCCTTTTTCGCCCTGGCGGCGTCAATCTGCGGGCTTGCTTGTGCGGCGTACAGTCGTACGCCTCCGCACAATCCCCTTGATTTCCTTGCCAGAACAAAAAATCCCTCGTTTCCGAATCGGAAACTGGTAGTGTCACATCCGGACTTTCCGGATGGACACTAGCTGTCCGAGCGCCGGTTGCGGTACTCGACGACTACCGGCTTCTGCTGGCTGCCGGTCCGGCTTCTCTGACCATTCCGGTCATTACTCCATGGCTTGCCGCCGCTCTTGGCCGCCCCGCCGGCATTGGCATACCCTTTCCCGCCCTTGCCGGACGGCGCACCGCTGCGCCCCCGACCGGCACCGTTACCTCGACCGACGCGACGGAGCGCGGTCATCGGCTCGTGCCCTTCCAGGGAATGCTGCGGCAGCTCCTTGCCGATGAACCGTTCGATCCGGTCCAGATAGGCGAGTTCGGACTGGGAGACAAAGGAAATGGCGGTACCGGTTGCCCCGGCGCGGCCGGTGCGACCGATGCGATGGACGTAGTCCTCGGCAAAGCGGGGGAGGTCGAAGTTGATGACGTGGCTGATACCGTTCACGTCCAAACCCCGTGCCGCCACGTCGGTAGCCACCAGCAGACGGACCCTGCCGGCCTTCACATTGGAAATGGTCCGGTTGCGGGCCGCCTGGTTCATGTCGCCATGCAGGGCCGCGGCAGAGTGGCCGTTCCGGCACAGTTCCTGTGCCAGCTCATCGGCATCCCGCTTGGTGGCGGAAAAGATGATGGCCCGGGACAGGCTCTTATCGTTGATGAGGTGCCTGAGCATCGCCTTCTTGTGATGCAGGTTATCGGCAACATGGAGGCGCTGGTCGATCAACTGGTGAGACGGTGCGCTCGCGGTCAGTTCCACCCGCTGGGGATCACGGAGCATCCGCCTGGCCAGCTTGTCGACGGTATTGTCCATGGTCGCGGTGAACATGAGGGTCTGACGCTTCTCCGGCGCCGAGCCGACGATCCGCTCCACATCCTCGCTGAACCCCATGTCCAGCATCCGGTCGGCCTCGTCCAGCACAAGCATCTCCAGACGGTCGAACTTGATGCTCCCCCGGTCCAGGTGATCCACCAGCCGGCCCGGCGTGGCAACGATGATATCCACCGGCCCGGAGAGGAGCCTGAGCTGATCCCGGTACGGCATGCCGCCAAGGATCGAGCCGCACCGCAGCCGCATGAACCCGCCGTAGTTACGGGCCGCATCCATGACCTGCTGTGCCAGTTCCCGGGTCGGGGTGAGCACCAGCAATCGCGGTCCTTTGCCGGGAAGGGTCGACGGACTGGACAGCCGCTCCAGAGCGGGCAGCACAAAGGCGGCAGTCTTGCCGGTACCGGTTCCGGCAGTGGCGATCAGGTCGTGACCGGCACGGACGAGGGGTATAGCCTGTTCCTGTACCGGGGTGGGGGTTGTGTAGCCGCAGGCGGTGACCGCCTTGAGGATGGAGGGGTTGAGGCCGAGTTCTGCAAATGTCATGCTGTGTCCTTTCCGTGGTGTAGGCAAAAAACAGACGCGCACAGCCACAGGACCAGCATTGATCCATGAACGGAGCGGCTAAAACGCGTACAGGCTGCAACAAAAAAATCTTCGCCAGCCATGCGTTCTGCCATCTTAATAAAAGTGATGCAGGGGGGCTAAAGCGATGATTACAAAGGAACGACGGACACCGTGCCGCCGTTTGTGTGACAGTCTTTGGGCACTATAGAGGTGTATTGAAGGAAAAGCAAGCTATTTCATTAAATTTCGAAAGTACGTTGCAATAGTCCAGTGGAAATCAAGAGCCTTACAACCCAACCGCAACAAATATCACTAGAGTTTTTTCATAAAACTGTAAATATAGAAGCCGCTTGTGCTATAACTATCTAAAAATGAGTGGAATTGGCATAATTCGGCGATGTCTTGGTCTGAAACCCAAAACCGGTCAAACTTCGAGGTCCAACGATAAAGATGGCGGTGGTTATATGAATGAAGCCTTAGCAGGAGATCCTGTCATGCCTGAAGAATCATCCATACATCCCTTGCACGGCGTACTGACGCGCTTCTTCGTTATCTACATCCCTCTTGCGCTCCTGACCAGCCTTATCGTATTTTCGTTCTATTACAGCGACCGGCAAAACCGACGGTTGATCGTGGAGAATACGGCAACCCAGACGCTGAACATTGCAACATATCGGATCGCAACCGAGCTGGATACCATTGGCGGAGATCTCGCTTACCTGGCCGACCAGCCGGAACTTTACGAAATGCTGGAAAAAGACAACGCCCTTTTCAAACGGCTCATGGCCTTCGACTATCTCTCCATGGCGCGGAACAAAAAACTCTACGACCAAATCCGCTTTATCGACGAGACCGGCATGGAGCGGGTCAGGGTAAACTTTGATAATGGCCGGCCCTTCATCGTTCCCGAAACTGAACTCCAGTCCAAGGTGCAACGTTATTACTTCACGGATGCCATCCGGCTCGCGCGTGGTAACGTGTATATTTCGCCCTTCGACCTGAACATCGAGCACGACCAGATAGAACAGCCGCAAAAACCGATGATCCGCCTGGCAACGCCGGTCTTCGACCGCACCGGGCACAAACGCGGAATCGTGATCCTAAACTATCTGGGTGCCCGGCTCATCACCAGGCTGAAGGAACTGGCACCTCACCCGGCGGACAATCTAATGCTCCTCAACGCTGAGGGGTACTGGCTAATGAGCCCCCTGCCTAAGGACGAATGGGGTTTCATGTTCGATACCCGCCGGGACCGGAAGTTTGGCCAGGAATTTCCAGCTGCCTGGAAGCGCATATCCGAAGGAGAAACCGGCCAGTTCTACGATCGGGGAGGACTGTTCACCTTTGTTACGGTGCATCCCTTTGCTCACGGGGAAAAACGGATGCAGCAAGCGGGGGCGGACCAGGGGGATTATCAGTGGAAGATCGTTTCGTACCTGCCGCAGGACCTCCTGACGTCCCGGATCGGCAAATCTATGAAGATGTTCGCCTCGCTGCAGGCGACCTTCCTGGTGGTTCTCGGGATTGTCTGCGCCGTATGGGCGCGGGGCAGCGTCCGGCGCCAGCAGGACCGTCTGGAGATCATGCGACTGAATCAGGACCTGCTTCACCGCACGGCCGATCTCGAAAATTCCAACCACGAGTTGGAAGCCTTTGCCTATTCAGTCTCCCATGACCTGCGCGCTCCGTTGCGCCACATCAACAGTTTCAGCGCGATACTTCAGGAAGACCATCTGGAACAGCTCAACGACGAGGGGCGGAATTGCCTGGAGCGTATCAGCAACGCCAGCAGGAATATGGGAAAACTGATCGATTCACTTCTCGAACTGGCACGGGTGTCAAGGGTGGAGATCAACCGCGAACCGGTCGATCTTGGGGAGATGGGATCGACGATCATCCGGGAGTACGGGACCGTCGAGCCGGAACGCCGCGTACAGTTCACGACTGCCGGAAAATTGACCGCCCATGCCGACCCCCAACTGGCCCGACTGATCCTGCAGAACCTTCTGGGCAATGCCTGGAAATACACCTCCACCAACGACACCGCAACCATCGCTTTCGGTGTGGAGACGATCAACGGAGAACCGACGTTCTTCGTTCGCGACAACGGAGTCGGATTCGACATGCAGTACGCCGACAAGCTCTTCCGCCCCTTCCACCGCCTCCATCGGCAGGAAGAATTCGAGGGAACGGGCATCGGCCTTGCGACGGTCCAGCGCATCGTCCACCGTCACGGCGGGAAAATATGGGCCAAAGGAGAGGTCGGCAGGGGAACGACGGTCTACTTCACCCTGCTTCGGAGGGAAAGCGCGACTACACCACCCGAACAGAACCGGTGACCAATTCCATGACTGTCCAGGTTAACGTGTTCTGTTACCCAAAGACAACGAAGGACCTGCATGCATCTATGCGGGCCCTTCGTTGTTCATGACTCGGATTGTCGTCTATTCTACCGCTCGAACAGCACCTGATCGGTCAGCTCATTAGTGTCGCCGGTCTTGAGTGGGAAATGTTCGGCCAGAACCGTCCCGCAGCGGGTGATGGTCCGACAGAGTGCGTCGCAGCCCTCACCGCCCCGCATCCCCCGTGACAGATCGGAGGAGAGTTCCTGCCAGGTTTCCGGGGTGATCCGTTCGTTGATCCCCCGGTCACCGAGTATCCAGACGGTCCGCTCCAGGAGAGAGATGAAGATGAGGATGCCGGTGGCGTTCCGGGTCCGGTAGAGCCCCTTTTCGTAAAAGGCCCTGAGCGCCCGCTCCCTGACCGCCTCCCGGATGCGGGAGCGGGCCACGAACGGGAGACTGAGACGGGGAATGGCACGAAACAGGGAGCAGGAGGGGAACGTGAGTAGAACCGTGGCCGGCACGTAGAACCAGACCGTGATGTGATGGAGGAAAACGCTCAGCAGGAACGCGACAAGGCCGGCCAGCAGGACTCCCCCGAGGACCATACCCTCCCGATAGAGGTCGCTGGCCGAAACCACCATGGTGGCAATTTCGCCGCTGGTTGCCGACTCGGCAGCATCCACCGTGCAGCGGATACGTTCCAGCTCTTCCGCGGTGAAGAATTTCTCGGCGTTCACCATCCCCCCGGAACATCGACAAGTGGTTGAGTCAGGTCGTCACCTACCCCACTACCCCTTTTCAACTACGCCCCAGCATCATCTCCATCAGGCGGTACCCCTTCTCCACCATTACCCCGGTTGCTGCGGCAGCGTCTTCGTCATAACCGGCAACCCCCTGTTTTTCCGCCTCTTCGCCGGAGTAGAGGATGAACGGCACCGGCGAAGAGGTGTGAGTCATCCGGGCAAGCGGCGTCGGGTGGTCGGGGGTGCTGAGTACCCGGTAGTTACCGAACTTCCTGATCCCTTCCAGGACCGGCCCCACCACCCTGGCATCGAAATCCTCGATGGCTTGCAGCTTGTGCTCCAGGTTGCCGGCATGGCCTGCCTCGTCGGGCGCCTCCACATGCAGATAGACATAGTCGACCCGCTCCAGGGCCTCCAGTGCCGCCGTGGCCTTGCCTTCGTAGTTGGTATCGATGTAGCCGGTGGCACCGGGCACCTTGATGATCTCCATGCCGGCGCAGACGCCGATCCCCCGCACCAGGTCAACGGCGGAAATAACGGCACCGGAGAGACCGAACTTCTCCTTGAAGGAGTGCATCCGCGGGGCCTTACCCTGGCCCCAGAGCCAGATGGAATTGGCCGGCACCTTGCCGGCGTCGAGTCGCTGCCGGTACTGGGGGTGGTTGTGGAACAAGAGTTGGGACGAATTCATCAGCTTGATCAGCTTGGCGCTCCCCTCCCCCTGGGGAAGGTGGTTGAGGATGTCCTTGCCGGTGATATCGTGGGGCGGCGTGGTGATCAAATCGACCTTCCCCCCCTGCCAGACCATGAGGTGCCGATAGCCGATACCCGGATAGAACCGGAATTCAGGGCTCTCCAGCTCACGCTGCAGGGCGGTCACCAGTTCAAAGGCCTCGTCGGAGCTGATATGGCCGCTGCAGTAGTCGTTCATGATCAGGCGGCTGCCACGGGGCTGGAGATTGACCAGGTTGACCCGGAATGCCACGTCGTCAGGCTCCAGGTGAATCCCCATACTGGCCGCCTCCAAGGGAGACCGGCCGGTATAGCAGGTCTGCGGGTCGTAACCGAACACCGACAGATTGGCCACGTCGCTGCCCGGTGAAAATCCCGGCGGAACGGTCCGGGCAAGACCGAGTGTACCGCGCTTGGCCATATAGTCCAGATTGGGGGTCCTGGCCGCCTGCAGGGGAGTTTTTCCTCCCAACTGCTCCAGTTTTTCATCCGACATGCCGTCGCCGAGGAGTACCACGTATTTCATCAACAGTTCCTTTCAAGAAATGTTTATCCTCTGGGGTGCAGCTCCTGATGGAGCCTTTTGAGCCGCTCACGGGTGATGTGCGTGTAAATCTGCGTCGTTGCCAGGTCCGCATGTCCCAGCATCAGTTGCACGCTCCGCAGATCCGCACCATTCTCCAGCAGATGGGTGGCAAAGGAGTGCCGCAGGGTGTGCGGAGAGATGTTCTTCCTGATCCCGGCCGCCGTTGCCCGTTTCTTGATGATGTTCCAAAAGGCCTGGCGGGTCATCCGGTCCCGCAGACGGGTGAGGAACAGGTACGGGTTGTCAGCCGTCGGGTCCTGTCCGCTCCGCACCTGCCGGAGATAGGCCAGCACGGCATCCCTGGCAGCATCGCCAATAGGCACCAGCCGTTCCTTGTCTCCCTTGCCGATGGTGAGCAGGTAGCCGGCCTCAATGTTCACGTCCCGCACCCGGAGCGACACCAGTTCCGACACCCTGAGCCCGGTTGCGTACAAGAGCTCAAGCATGGCCCGGTCCCGCACCTCGGCCGGCTCGGTGCCGGCAGGACCGGCCAGGAGCCCTTCCACCTCACGGCTGGATAGGACCTGGGGCAGGGAGCGTACCGTACGGGGAGATTCAATGACCGCCGTCGGGTTGGCAGCAGCATACCCTTCCCTGACCAGGAATTTGTGGAACATCCGCAGGGCCGACAGTGACCGTGCCCGGCTCCTGGGGGCAAGCCCTTCCTGCATGAGCGACCCCAGGAACCCGGCCACCTGCAGCGGACGGATCATGTCGGGTCCCGTTATCCGGCTCTGTTCCAGATAATCGAGATAGCGGCCGATGTCCCGACTGTAAGCCGCCAGCGTGTTTCTTGTCAACCCCTTCTCAACGGTCAGATAGCTGAGGAAGAGGTCCAGATAGGCGTTCACGGGGCCGCATCCTCATCGATGGCCGTCAGCAGCTGCCTCCTGACCTCCTCCAACTTGTCCTCCGCCGTAATCTTGTGACCAAAGATGTCTTTCACATAAAAGACGTCTGCTACCTGGTCCACCTTGGTGGAGATCTTGGCCACACCGATATACAGCCCCAGATCCTTCAGGGTACTGGTGATCCGGTAGAGAAGGCCGATCTGGTCATGGGTGTAGATATCGACAACCGTATAATCGACCGAGACCTCGTTATCGATTTCAACACTGGTCGGGAAGCGGGGACGTTCTTTAGAGCCCAGCAGGGTCGGCCGACGCCGTTTCTGGACCAGTGCCTCCACCTGCACCTCTCCGGCCAGCACCCGGCGCATGTCGTCCTCGACCCGCTGCCAGCGGGTCTGATCGGTGATGACAAATCCCTGGGGAGAATTGACCTGGAGAATATCCAGCGCCTTGCCGTTCTTGCTGGTATGAATCTGGGCACCCAGGATGTTGATGCCGTTGGCGGCCATGACGCCGGTGATCATGGCGAACAGCCCCGGCACGTCGTGGGTGACGATGGTGAAGTTCGAATAGGACTTCTCCGGCTCGTGGGCGACCGCCATGATGAGCTGTTCATCACCCAAACGGAGCAGGATGCGCAGGTGATCGGCCAGGACCGCCGGTGCATGGGAGAGGACGTGGCGGGTGGTGAGGGCCTTCAACTCCTCCCGGACCAGGGCTGCCGGATATTCGTTCTCCAGCAGTTCCAGCACCGTGCGTTTCACCTTCCGTGCCCGTTCGCTGCTCGCCTCCAGTCGGAAATCACCGCGCTCCAGCACCTGATAGGTCTTTTCGTACAGCTCGTTCAGCAGCATTTCCTTCCATTCGGTCCAGACGTCCGGCCCAACACCCTTGATGTCGGCGAAGGTCAGCAGATAAAGCATCTTCAGGTTTTCGCTGGTCAGCATCTGGCGGGCGAAATCTACGATCATCCGTTCGTCGTGCAGGTCCCGCCGCTGGGCGATGTGGGCGAAAAGCAGATGGCTGCGCACCAGAAAATCAAGCCGCTCGCTGTCCTCTCTGGAGAGCCCCATGCGACGGGCGATGGTCCGACAGAGATCGGCACCCTTGTCTGCATGACCGCCCCCCTCTCCTTTGCCAATGTCGTGAAGCAGAACTGCCAGCAACAGGAGCTCCCGCTTGTCGATTTCAGCGGCCAGCGTAGAAAGGGTGGGGAGAGCCTTGCGATAGTCTCCGCGCCAGAGCTTGACGATCTCCTCGACACAGAAAAGCGAATGGATGTCGACCGTATAGATGTGGTAGAGGTCGTGCTGGACCTTACAGTAGATCCGCTCGAACTCCGGAATGAAGCGGTTCAGAAACTCCAGGTGGTGCATGAGGGTCAAGGTTTCCACTATGCTGTGCTCAGCCCGAAGGATGGAGAAGAAAGAGGCGTTTACCTCCTTGTTGCGCCGGAACCGGTCGTTCACCAGATCGAGATTCTTCCTGATCAGGGTCTTAACCCGGATATTCAGCACTACCCCCTGCTTCTGGGCATACTCGAATATCTTCATGAGCCTGGTTGGATCCTTCTGGATTACCGACTCGTCAGGAATGACCAGTTCCCCTTTCATGACATAGAATCCTTCACCGATCGGGCGCCGGATGAAGTACCCGAGGATCTTGGAGGACGCATCGTCCTGACGGGCAGAGCGGGCGATGAGCATGGCCGAGTAATGCTCGACCCGTGTCGCATGCAGGTAGTAATCACGCATGAACTCTTCGACCGCCAGCACCTTCCCCCGGTCCACATAGCCAAAGAACGCGGCCAGGTGGGTCTGGGCATCGAACGTGAGTTGGTCGCTCTTTCTGCCGGCCCGATAATGCAGCTCGTTTCTGATCCGCCAGAGATAGTCGAGCGCCCCGTAGTAGCTGTCCAGTTCCTCCTCGGAAAGCACCCCCTTGACGATGAGCTCCCGCGGCTGGTCGATTTTGTACTTGATTTTGGACACCCACATGGCGGAGTGCAGGTCCCTGAGCCCACCCTCGCCTTCCTTGATGTTCGGCTCCAGGAGATAGACCGACGCCCCGTACTTTTCCCGCCGCTTTTTCTGCTCATCCACCTTCTCCCTGATGAAGGCGTTGCCTCCCTTCATCAGGATCTGGGCGGTCCGGACCTTCTCGAACTCCGTGAACAGCTGCGAGCTCCCGATCAGGTAGCGGCTGTCCAAGAGCGCGGTCCTGACGGTGCTGTCGCCGCGGGCCATCTCCACGCAGTCGGCAATCGTCCGGACGGAATACCCCACTTCGAGCCGCATATCCCAGAGGAAATAGAGCAGCTTCTGGGCAATCTCCTCGATCAACTGGCTATCGATGCCGCTGTGGAGGAACATCAGGTCGATATCGGAGAAAGGGTTCAATTCACCGCGGCCATAACCGCCGACCGCCGCCAGCACCAGCTTGTCGTTGATCATGTCCGCCTGGTGGAGATCGCTCAGGATGGAGGAGAACAGGCGGCAGATGAGCTTGTCGGTCATGGCGGTTATCGCCTGGACCGTCCAGGCTCCACTCGCCCCTGCGGTATGCTGCAGCCGGATCTGCTCGCGGTAGTGACTGAAAAACCTTTTACTGGCAGCCAGATAGAGGGGGCGCTTTTCGTTGAACGAGGCGCGGCCGGCATCGCCGATGTTCTGGGATTCATCCGGGAAGTACTGATCGAGGGCAAACTCCATGGTTTCGGGCATGATTGTCTCTTTAGAAGCCGTTCGATGTTCGACGTTCTAAGTTCGAGGTTGAAAACATCGAACATCGCACATCGAACGGTCGTAGGTTATTTTAAGCTGGCGATATAAGCCCTGATGCCGTCAACGATGCCGGCCACAGCCGTTTCCTGGAACTGCGGGTCCTGAAGCCGCCCTTCCTCGCGCTCATTGCTGATGAAGGCGGTTTCCACCAGAATGCTCGGCATGGTGGCCCCCACCAGGACGTAGAACGGCCCCTGCTTCACCCCCAGGTTTTTCACATTGGCATACTGGCTGCTCACCTTCCGGTGGACGGCCTTTTGCACCTCCTCGGCCAAATGTGCCGAGTCGTTCAACTTGTAGTTGGCCATCAGATCGAAGAGGACCGCTTGCAAAAGGCTCACCTTCTCAAGAGATGTGCCGTTTTCGCGAGCCGCCAGTTGCGCTGCCTTCTCGGTCTTGGCCAGATTCAGGTAATAGGTTTCGACGCCGCTGGCAGCCCGGTTCAACGAGGCATTGGCGTGGATGGAGACGAACAGGTCGGCACCAACCTGATTGGCAATGGCGGTCCGTTCCTGCAGTTCGATGAAGATGTCGCTGGAGCGGGTCATAACCACGTCGATGCCGAGTTCGTCGCGGAGCTTCCGCGACAGCATCAGACCCATGGCCAGCACCACATCCTTCTCCTGTGCCCCCCCCTGTCCTATGGCGCCCGGGTCCTTGCCGCCATGCCCCGGATCAACCACAATCCGCCTTATTTTACCCGGCTTGAACGGAATCGCCGGTTTCTCCGGTTCCTTGATCTCTTCTTTCTTCGGTTCGGGCTGGGGCACCAACGGCTGTATATTCGTGTCCAACCGGCTGATCTCCTCCCTCCGCTCCCCTTTTACGTCCACAATGATCCGGAACGGGTCGGAAAAGGTGAAGATCTTATGGTCCTTCACATGATCAACATCCAGCACCACCCGCACCGTGTCCTGCCGGTACTGGCCCACCCGGGCGGTTTTCAGGAAACCGTCGCCGATGGAGAGGTCCTTCACCCCCGGCCCAACCTTGGCGCCGTTGATATCGAAATAGAGGCGCGACAAATACTGCGATCCCGGGCCCTGGGCTATCTGGTGTTTTTCAAAAGATACCTCCCGGTCGAGCGTCACTGCGACCCTGGTGTAGTCCGGCGTCGACCAGGAACGGATCTCCTTGACCACGGCCAGAGGCGGCTTTGTCTCCGGCACAGCGGCTTTCTGCGCAGCAACCGCCCCCTTCTTGGCCTGCTTGCCACCCTTCTTGGTCGCCTTCTTAGCAGTTGCCTTCCGGGTAGTTCCGCTCTTTTTCCGGGGAGAGCCTTCGCGTTCTTCGCCGCATGCCCAGCCGGCAACCAGGAACAGCAGCATCAGTGCGGTAAGCAGGCGGAAGAGGGGTATCGATCGCACCATCTCAAATCATCCTTTTCAGTTCATCCAGCAGATTCAACGCCTCCAGGGGAGTGAGCGATGCAATGGTGAGACCCTTCAGCCGCTGACGGAGCAGGTCGGTATCGTCGGCAAAAAGGGCCATCTGGGGAGACGCTTTCACCTCGGCAACCTTTTTCCCACGGGCGATCCGGGGGACACCTTCGGCCACGTACTCTCCCTTTTCCAGGTTGACCAGGATCTCCTTGGCCCGGTCGATGACCGCCATGGGGAGTCCGGCCAGGCGAGCCACCTGTATCCCGTAGGAATGGGAAGCCCCGCCGGGCACGATGGTACGCAGGAAAATTATCTGATCGTTCCATTCCCTGACCGCCACGTTGAAGTTCTTCACCCCGGGCCGGGTCACGGACAGCTCGGTCAGTTCATGGTAATGGGTGGCAAATAGGGTCCTGGCCCTATGCTCTGGCCTGTCGTGCAGGAACTCGGCCACTGCCCAGGCGATGGAAACGCCGTCAAAGGTGGAGGTCCCGCGGCCGATCTCATCCAGGACCACCAGACTTTTCGGCGTGGCATGGCGAAGAATCGTGGCGGTTTCGATCATTTCCAGCATGAAGGTGGAGTGGCCCCGACTCAGGTTGTCCGAGGCGCCGACCCTGGTGAAGATCCGGTCCACCACGCCGATGCGCGCATCAGAAGCCGGCACGAAGCTCCCCATCTGGGCCAGCAGGGTAATGATGGCCACCTGGCGCATGAAAGTCGACTTGCCGGCCATGTTCGGACCGGTGATGATCAGGAGCTGGTTCTCCTGGCCGTCCAGATAAGTGTCGTTGGCCACGAACCGCTCCGTCGGCGAGAGCGCCTCCACCACCGGGTGTCGGCCGGCGTTGATGGCAATGACGTCGCTGTCGTCAACGAGCGGGCAACAGTAATCGTATTCGTGGGCCACGGTTGCCAGGGCAACCAGGACGTCCAGGGTGGCGAGCCGGTCGGCGGTCCGGGCGATACGGGCGCCCTGCTCGGCCACCTGCTGGCGAATCTCCTGGAAGAGCTGATACTCCAGGTCGACGATCCGCTCCTCGGCGCCCAGGACCTTGTCTTCGTACTCCTTCAACTCCGGGGTGATGAACCTTTCGGCATTGGCCAGGGTCTGGCGGCGGAGATAGTCGGCCGGCACCTCGGCCAGATTGGACTTGGTCACCTCGATGTAGTAGCCGAACACCTTGTTGTAGCGGATCTTCAGGGAACCGATGCCGGTCCTGGCCCGCTCCTGCGCCTCCAGCCGGGCGATGAACCCCTTCCCTTCCCGGCTGATGGCCCGCAGTTCGTCCAGTTCCCCATGGTACCCTTCGGCAATGATGCCACCCTCGCGGAGAATGAAGGGGGGATTTTCCACCACCCCCCGCCGGATCAGGTCGGTCATCTCCTCCAGTGGATCGATCTCGTCGCGGATGCGTTGCAGGAGCGGGGATTCGACCCGAGCAAGATGGGAGAGAAGAAGAGGAATCCGCTCCAGGGAACACCGCAAGGCCGCCAGATCCTTGGCCGAGGCAGAAGCCATGCTGATCCGGCCGTTCAGCCGCTCCAGGTCGTACACCCCTTCCAGCGCCTCGGCAAGTGCCGTGCGCCAGGCAGGGTCGCGAAAAAACTCGTCCACGGCATTCTGGCGTTCCAGGATCGGCTCGACCGTTGCCAGCGGATAGTTGATCCACTGCTTGAGCTTTCGTCCCCCCATGGCGGTGACGGTCTTGTCCAGAAGACCGAGGAGCGAGCCGCGTCGTTTCCCTTCCGCCATGGTGACCGTGAGTTCCAGGTTGCGCCGCGTTGCCTCGTCCAGGACCAGGAACTCCCTGGTCTGATAGGGGTGGAGCTCCCGGATATGGGCCACGTCTCCCTTCTGGGTGTCGTAGAGATAGTGAAGGATGGCGGCCGCAGCCCGCACGCCGGTCTTCATCCCGCCACACCCCATGGATTCGGGATGAGCCGCGAACTGCCGCTGGAAAAGACGGCGGCCATACTCCGCGTCAAAGACCCACTCTTCCAGCCAGCTGACCAGACAATCGGCCCCGAGCGGTCCCAAAGAGGCAAGAAGGCCGGTATCGCGCCCCATGGCCGGCAGGAGGATTTCCCGCGGCTTCACGCAGGCGATCTCGGCAATGGCCGCATCGAGTCCGGATAGTTCGGTCACCCTGAATTCGCCGGTGGAGAGATCGAGATAGGCCAGTCCCACCTCGGCCGTCTCCTGCGGAACGAGGCAGAGCAGGTAGTTGTTCTCCTTCGGGGCCAGATTCTCGCCGTCGATCACCAGCCCCGGGGTAACCACCCGCACCACCTCCCGGCGCACGATCCCCTTGACGCTCTTCGGGTCCTCCACCTGTTCGCAGATGGCCACCTTTTCGCCGGCCTCGATCAGCTTGGCCAGATAGGGAGCGGCGGAATGGTACGGTATACCGCACAGCGGGATATCGCTGCCGTCACCACCCTTACCGCGCGACGTCAGGGTAATGTCCAGGATGCGTGAGGCCTTGACCGCATCATCCAGGAACATTTCGTAGAAATCGCCCAGCCGGAAGAAGAGAATGGCGTCGGGATACTGGGCCTTGATCTCCAGGTACTGCCGCATCATCGGCGTCAGTTCGGCCAATGGCGTCTGAGTCTGATTGCGGGGCTCCGGCTGCGACATCACGATTCCTTGCCTGAAAAAATATAAAAAAAGCCGACCCACTCTGTGGGTCAGCTTTTATCTGGAGGCGGCGAGCGGATTTGAACCGCTGAATGGAGCTTTTGCAGAGCTCTGCCTTACCACTTGGCTACGCCGCCATATACACGTTCTCGGTAAGACACACTGGCGCCAAGACCGGTAGTTGTATAACCTTTTCCATTACGGGTGTCAACGGCTAATTGCACGGACAGGGGATGGGGAAGCGGAGTTCAGGAGTCCATCCGGTTCCACC
Source organism: Deltaproteobacteria bacterium (assembly GCA_021849045.1). Classification (GTDB taxonomy): domain Bacteria; phylum Desulfobacterota; class Desulfuromonadia; order Geobacterales; family DSM-12255; genus Geomobilibacter. The sequence goes on from JAJZTK010000083.1 coordinate 18,787, forward strand.
GGAGCCGGAATTTCTGGCAGCAGGGTAACGGACCATCGCGTCTGCCACCTGTTACGAAACCCCCAAATGTTTCATTTTCTCCCACAGGGTTTTCCGGGAGATGCCGAGGAGCCGCGCGGCATCTCCTTTCTTGTTGCCGGTGGTGCGCAGTGCGTCTTCGATGGCGTTTTTTTCTATGGAATGAATACTCTCGGCCAGAGAGGCGGTCCCGGAAGGCTGCACAGGCGACTGGACGGCAGCAGGACACGGAGAGGTGAACTCCCACGGAAGGTCTTCGAGACGCAGATTACTGCCAAGGGAAAGGGCAACGGCCCGCTCAATGGCGTTTTCCAGCTCTCGGATATTGCCCGGATAGCCGTATTCGAGCAGGGTCTTCTGGGCTTCCGGGGCGATCTCCATGACCGGCTTGTGCATGTTCTCGGCAAACCGG
>JAJZTK010000084.1 GCA_021849045.1 Deltaproteobacteria bacterium
CAGGAGGGGACAACAACCGTCACCGACGTGGACCTGACAAAGCTCCCCGAGACCGTCCTCATCGGCGCCCGTCCCTGCGACGCCGCAGCCGTTCCGGTCCTGGACGCCGTCTTCTCCTGGGACTATCGGGACGAATTCTTCCTGGAGAGAAGGAACAAAACCACCATCATCGGCATCGCCTGCACCACGGCTGACGACGCCTGCTTTTGCACTGCCATCGGCCTCTCCCCGGTCGACGGCAAAGGGAGCGACCTCTTCCTCCTGCCGCTGGCAGGGGGAGGGTACCGCTGCCAGGCCATCACCGACAAGGGGACCCGGCTCATGGCTTGCCATGGGGAGCTGTTCACGGACGCAGAAGGGGGCAAACCGCTCCCCCCGGCCGAACCGCAGCTGGGCAAACTCGACCTGAACAAGATCAAGGAATGGCTGGACAACAACTTCGAGCACCCGCTCTGGGCGGAAATAGCCGAACGGTGCGTCGGCTGCGGCGCCTGCGCGTACTTATGCCCCGCCTGCCACTGCTTCGACATCAGCGACGAAGGCACGGAACAGAAAGGTGAGCGGCGCAAACACTGGGATGCCTGCGGCTTCGGGAAATTCACCAACCACGCCTCCGGCCACAACCCCCGTGACGTGCAAGAGAAGCGTTACCGCAACCGGATCATGCACAAATTCAAGTACTACCACGACAAATTCGGTCAGACGCTGTGCACCGGCTGCGGCCGCTGCATCCGCGCCTGCCCGGTGGGCATCGACATCGCCGCGGTGCTGGAAGAAATAAACAAAGGATAGTTCAAAGTTCAACGTTGGAAAACGAAAAACCTTTGAACCTGAACAGGTTTTCAAATGTGCGACCACAACAAAAACATCTACAAACCGCATCTCGCCACCATCGCCGCCATCGTCGACGAAACCCCGGACGTCCGGACGCTCCGCCTGGAGTTCCAGGATGACCACGTGCGGGAGAGCTTCAGCTTCCGCTCCGGGCAGTTCGCCGAATACTCCGCCTTTGGCCATGGCGAAGCCACCTTCTGCATCGCCTCGGCCCCCACGAGGAAAGGGCACATCGAATGCTGCTTTCGGAGCGTCGGCCGGGTCACCGAGGCGTTGAGAAGGCTGGAAGTCGGCGAAACCGTCGGGGTCAGAGGCCCCTACGGCAACTCCTTCCCCATCGAGGAGTACTACGGCCGGAACCTGGTATTCGTGGCAGGCGGCATTGCCCTGCCGCCGCTCAGAACGCTCATCTGGAACTGTCTCGACCAGCGGGAGAAATTCGGCGACATCACCATCGTCTACGGCGCCCGGACGGAAAGCGACCTGGTCTACAAGCACGAACTGAGGGAGTGGCAACAGAGAAGCGACGTGCATCTCGTCAAGACCGTTGACCCTGGCGGCAACACGGAAACCTGGGACGGACAGGTCGGCTTTGTCCCGACCATCCTGGAAGAGTCGGCGCCCAAAAGCGGGAACACCATCGCGCTGGTGTGCGGCCCGCCGGTCATGATCAAATTTACCCTGCCGGTGCTGGAGCGGCTCGGTTTTGGGGACGAGCAGATCTACACCACCCTGGAGAACCGGATGAAGTGCGGGCTGGGCAAATGCGGGAGGTGCAACGTGGGGAACGTCTATGTCTGCAAGGACGGCCCGGTATTTACCGCCAGGCAGGTCAGGGAGATGCCGCAGGAGTTCTGAAGAACCGAAGAAAATGCCGTTGTATAGGAGACGCAGAGAAATGTTGTGTATACAGATCTGTTGGATATAATGGGGGACCCGGATATGGCACGCAAGAAAGCGAAAAAGAAGAGTTACGTCATTTCCATGCGTATCTCCGATGAAGAGCGGCAGCTGCTGGAAGAGGTCATGAAGCATCAGCATATAAGTAGGATTTCCGACCTGGTGCGTCAGGGGATCGAATTGGTCAAGAGGACGCCGTCATCCGATCTGATTGGGATCGTGAATTCCGATCAGGTGTCCCGGATATCCAATCAATTTTGGTGACATGGATCATATGGATGTGAAGCATAAAGCGTTACAGGAGTTCCCGCGAAAGCTCTTCGTCGAGGTCACCACCCGCTGCAACCTCAGCTGTTTCATGTGCGTAAAGCAGAACCAGGAGGGACTGATCGAAGACGGTGACCTGTCGCCGGCACTTTTTCAGCGGCTTGAGCCACTCTTTCCCCGGTTGGAAGCGCTCATCCTGAACGGTATCGGCGAACCGCTTCTGCACCCGCACCTTGAGGAGTTCATCCGGCAAGCAAAGGCGCAGATGCCTGCAAACGGGTGGGTGGGGTTTCAATCCAACGGCCTGCTCATGACCAACCTGCGGGCACTTTCGCTGGTTGATGCCGGCCTCGACCGGATATGTCTCTCCATTGATGCTCTAACACCGGAAAAATTCCGCCAGATGCGCGAAGGAGGGGAGGTGGAAGGGGTTGAGCGGGCCATTGCCGCTCTCAATGCCGCAAAAAAACGATGTAACCGGCCGGAGGTGAGGGTAGGAGTGGAGTTCGTCGCCATGCGGAGCAATCTGCGGGAACTACCTGCAACCCTGCGCTGGGCGGCACAGAAAGGGGCAGCTTTCGCCATCGTTACCCACGTCCTTCCCTACGATGCCGATCATGTAGATGAGACAGCCTTCGGGAACTGCACCGACAAGGCCCTTGCCCTGTTTCAGGAGTGGCAGGAGCGGGCCGGTCGGGAGAATATCGATCTTGGCCGCTATTTTGAGGTGCGCTGGCGGAAATACGCGAGAGAGCCGGGAGAGCAGGCCGTCGTGGAGATGGTTGAATCGATGAAAAGGGAGGCGCAACGGCAGGGTATCTTTCTTGACCTGAAGAAGCTCCTCCAGGTGGATTTCGAGACGATTGAAGAGACAGCCGGGGTCTTTGACGAGGTGCGTGAGGTTGCCCGGGAAACCGGTCTCGACGTCAGGCTGCCGGAGATCACCCTCCGTGAACAGCGGAGCTGCAGTTTTGTGGAAGACGGGAGCGCTTTCGTCTCCTGGCAGGGGGACGTATCGCCCTGTTACTTCCTCTGGCACCGCTACCAGTGCTATGCCAGCGGCTGGCACCAGTCGGTGAAGCCGAAGGTGTTCGGCAACCTGGCCGATCAGGGGGCATTGGCGATCTGGAACAGCCCTGAATTTCGCACCTTCCGCAGCAGTGTACTGGCCTACGACTATCCCTCCTGCGTCAGCTGCGCTCTGGCCCCTTGCGACTACGTGCAGACCGAGAAGTTCGAGCAGGACTGCCATATCGGGAATGTGCCGTGCGGCGCCTGTCTCTGGTGCATGGGGGTGTTCCAGTGTCTCCGTTAGTGCGCTAAATGCACCCCTTTCCCTTGACTTGTTTTGCTTGGTTCGTTTAATCTGCTATTGGCTCAACTTAATACTGCTCACATTGGATACCCTCTTTGAAAGCTCTGGTGGTTATTCCTACCTATAATGAGCGTGGGAATATTGAAAAGATTATCCCCCAAATCCTTGCCCAGGATGAAGGCATCCATATTTTGGTGGTGGATGACAATTCACCGGATGGGACCGGTGAAATAGCCGATCGTTTGGCCTCTGTCAACGAACGAATCCATGTATTGCACAGAAGCGGCAAACTTGGACTCGGGTCTGCCTACCGGGAAGGCTTTCGCTATGCCTTGGAACAGGGTGCCAGCAACATTATCGAGATGGATGCCGATTTCTCCCACGATCCGGCAATGCTGCCGGTTTTCCTCGAAAAAATACAATCTGTCGACATGGTTGTGGGATCACGCTACCTGAATGGGGTGAGTGTGGTGAATTGGCCGTTACGCCGGTTGATGCTGAGCTATTTCGCCAGTGTGTACACCAGAATCATTACCGGGCTCAAGCTTTCCGATTGCACCAGCGGCTTCAAATGTTTTCGCAGGGAGGTACTTCAGGCAATCGACCTGACGAAAATCCGTTCCGATGGCTACTCGTTTCAGATCGAGATGAACTATCGCTGCCATGAGAAAGGTTTCAGGATCGGTGAGGTGCCAATTATCTTTATCGATCGCCACGCCGGGACATCCAAGATGTCGCGGCAGATTGTCCTTGAAGCAGTTGTCATGGTGTGGAAACTTAAGATCGGGTCAATTCTCCGCAAGCTTACCGGGAGGGGCGTTCAGTGATAAATGAAGGATGGGGGCTGGTAAGTCAGCTTGGGCTGTGGGGATGGATCGGGTGCACAATCGGCCTGATTCTGAGCACATTCCCACGACGGGAGTTGTTTATAGCGGCAAAGGCCAGGCTTTGGGGGACAGGCGTTGTGCTCCTCTTTGCCACATGGGTGCTTGGGATGATCAAGGCGTAACATGGTTACTGCTATGCGTTCCATGTTTTTTCTGTTGCTCGCCTTTCTTCTGCTCGCCGGCTGTGCGTCGCCGCGTGGGGATTCCCTTTTGCTGGTGGATAATTCGTTGAACATGGTCTGGCCACCTCCCCCGGAGACACCACGCATAAAACTCCTGCGCATAATTTCAGGACCCGAAGATGTCATTCCACAAAGTACCGCCATGCAGCGTTTTTTTGAGTACGTGACCGGAGAAAAGCGAGGAGGTGCTCCTTTCGTTACCCCGGCGGGGCTGGTTGCAGACGGTGAGGGCATCATCTATGTTGTTGATACCTTAGGCAAAGGTGTTCATAAATATGATCTGATCAACCGGGACGTTTCATTTATTTCTACAGTAGGAGCAGAGCCGTTTGTCAGCCCCGTTGCGGTTGCGCTGGACGGGGCCGGTGTGTTGTACGTGGTTGATTCCGTCACGGCTAAGGTTTACAAGCTGGACAAGTCCGGTGAGTCTCTTGGTGAAATGGCAAAAGATGAGCAGCGTTTCCAAAGACCAACCGGCATAACTGTTACGCATGAAGGCGTTAAGTATGTCGTTGATGCCTTGGCACGGAAAGTGTTAGTCTTTGATAAATCGGATGTTTTTTTGCGGGCGTTTCCGGTCAATGCGGCAGATAACCTGTTGATCAGGCCGACAAATGTGACGGTTGATGCTGATGGCACGGTATATGTTACCGACGCCTTTGATTTTTCAGTAAAAGTATTCAGCCCCGACGGCACGTTCTTGCATCGGATTGGGGAGATTGGTGACGCCCCTGGTTATTTTGCCCGCCCCAAGGGGGTCGCGGTGGATACAGACCGGCATTTATACGTGGTAGATGGTAACTTTAATAATTTTCAGATTTTTGACAATAAGGGGGGGGCCTTACTGTACGTTGGTAAGACTGGCAACGACCCCGGTCAGTTCATGCTGCCGAACGGGATTTTCATAGACACGAAAGACAGAATTTATGTATCTGATTCGTACAATCGCAGGATTCAGATTTTTCAGTACCTCAAGGGGAGATAAGGTGGTGAGCGTTCTTTCGCTGCTTTTCACACTTCTGTTTTGTGCTGTTCCTGTGTCACTCCATGCAGTAGGCCCCAAGATTTCGGAGATCGGCAACAAGCACAATCTGGCATCGTGGAATACCGCCGTGACCTATCGTGCAGTAGTGAACCCCAATGATCCCAGTAAACGGCATACACAGATATGTGTCTTTTGTCATACGCCGCACCACGCCTCAGGTAGTGCAGTGCTCTGGAACAGAAGAGACCCTACTCGCACATTCGGTCACTTTTCCTCGCCTACCCTGGTGATCGACAACCCTGATGTCAGGACATCGAAAAGCATGTACGGTGAGCCTAATGGTTCATCTCGACTCTGCCTGAGCTGTCACGACGGCCAGACTGCTTTGGGGGTCGTATTCAACGGCGCTGCCATCGCTTTCCCGGCAGGGTTGGGCACTCTTCCCTATATGCGTTATTCCTCGCACCACCCGGTTTCGTTTGTCTACGACACCTCCGTCCTTGCAGCGATCACGCTCAAAAAGCCTCTTGAGGGATATCGGCTCCCGGCAGATTCTCCGTCGGCATCGATCGTCAAGCTTGACCAGCAAAAGAGGATGCAGTGTGTATCGTGCCATGATCCCCATCAGGACCAATCGGTTACGCCGAGTGTAGTCAGTCCGTTCTGGGTCGGTCCTGACCACGATACGGTCTGCAAGGCCTGTCATAATGTTCAGACGTTACCCGTCCTTCCCCCTTAGAGGAGAGCAATGAATCTGAAAACACTGCCAGTGGCATTTCTCATCCTTGTTGCCCTTATTTCGTTTTGTGGACACGCTATGGCACAGGCCCATATTGAAAAGCGAAACCTGCCATTAGGCTGTGCAACCTGCCACTTTAAGTCGAATTTGCAGAGTGGTGGTGGCCCAGCGGTATGTATTACCTGTCACGGCGATCCGCAGCGCCTTTCTTCACCACAGAAAAATATGCCCAAAGGATTTGCCCCGCCAGGCATGCGGCTCAAAAACATCGAAGCCGAGTTTGCCAAGACCTACCGCCATCCGGTATTCGATCTTCCCGGCCGGCACAGAAGCAATGAGGTGTTGCCCGAGACTGATCCGAAGATGCTGCGCCATGCCGAATGCGCGGACTGTCATCATCCCCACATGGTTGGGAAGAATAGCAAGTATGCCGGAATTCGTCGGAGAGCCGCCGGTTCTCAGTCTACTGATATTATGCATGAATACGAACTTTGCTATCGATGCCACGCAGAAAGCGCCAATCTTCCCGGTCGCTATACGAACAAGAGAGCCGAATTTTCGACAACAAACCCTTCATTTCACCCGACTGAGGGTGAAGGAAGGAACCTGGCCGTAGTCAGCCTCATCAGGCCTTATCGAGAAAAGAAAACCGCCCAGGAAGATGTCTCCACCTTCAGTTGTAACGCCTGTCATGGGAGCGATGATCCGAACGGTCCCAAAGGCCCCCATGGCTCGCGATATGAGCACATTCTTGTAGATAATTACTATTCAAAAGACAATCAGCCCGAGTCTCCCTTTGCCTACGCGCTTTGTTACCGTTGCCACAACCGGTCGAGCATTCTTGCTAATGAAAGTTTTCGTTACCATTCCCTGCACATACTGGGAACGGGCCGCCTGAACACCGGCGGCACGTCCTGCAATACGTGCCATTCTGCACATGGCAGCCAGGAGTACCGATACCTGATAAAATTCAACCCTGAAATTGTGACCCTCAATTCAAAGGGATTGCTGAAATTTGTTGAAAAGGGGTCATATAAATTCAGTGGCGAGTGCTATCTTTCCTGCCACGGAGTTGATCATAACCCAAAATCTTACTGAGATAGCCGGGTCATAATTGTTCAATATCCGCAAAACCGCGCCAGCACTTAAACCACAGGCCTTTGTCCGTGGTTTTTGTGTTTGATTTTCAGGGTAAGTGTGGTAGAAGAAATACGATATGGCCTTGTATGTATGTAAAATCGGAAGCGCGGATGGGAAGATCCTCGAACGTGAGTTCGAAGCGCTGAATCTGGAGAGCCTCCGTGAAACCCTTTCCGAACAAGGCTTCCATGTTTTTGATGTTCGCAGAAAGTCGTTTCAGTTTCTTTGGAAAAAGAGTGGTACCCGTCGCCGGGTGGATAACAAGGAACTGCTGACGTTTAACCAGGAACTCCTGGTCCTGATAAAATCCGGTCTGCCGATCATTCAGGTGCTGGATACCATCCTGGAACGGGTAGAGAAAAGCAATCTTGCCGAAATCCTCAAGAACGTCAGGGAGGAGATAAAGGGAGGCAGCGCCCTGTCCGAAGCCTTCGAACGGTATCCTGGCGCTTTTTCTCAACTTTACGTGGCGTCCATTCGGGCAGGTGAGAGGACCGGTGACCTCCCCCAGACCATTCGCCGCTTCATACTGTTTCTGAAAAAGACGGAAATGTTTAAAAAGAAGGTCATCTCCGCCCTTTTTTACCCGGCCATTCTCCTTACAGCCGCCTTTCTCGCTGTCACCATGCTTCTGGTCTATGTCGTTCCGACCTTCAGTCAGGTTTACGCTGATGCGGGATCTGAGCTGCCGCTGCCGACGCAGATGCTTATCGCTTTCACCTCGGTGCTGAAAAAGCTCTTTCCGTTCCTTGTCCTCGGAGCAGTGCTGGCAACGTATCTGCTGCGTAGCTGGGTCCGTACGCCACAAGGGCGTTTTGCCGTTGACCGTCTAAAACTGCGTATTCCGTTACTTGGCGATATTTTTCAAAAATACTCGGTTGTCAGTTTTACCCGTACCTTTGCAACGGTTCTGGAAAGCGGTATACCGATTGTCGAGTCATTAAAGATGTCGGTGGGGACACTCAATAATCGCGTCCTCGAAAGGAAGCTCCTTGACGCTGTCGGCAGGGTCGAGGAGGGAACCAGTCTGGCTGTTGCGATCGATGGGGTAAAGCTTTTTCCGCCACTGGCCCTTCGTATGCTCGGGGTGGGGGAGGCTACCGGTTCCCTGGAGGAAATGCTGGGCGGGATTTCCGATTATTTTGAAGAGGAGATCGACCAGCGCCTACAGGTACTCAGCACAGCAATCGAGCCCGCCATCATGATCATTATGGGACTCATCATCGGTGTAATCATCATTACCATGTACCTGCCCATTTTCAAGATCGGAGAAGCCGTTAGGTAACGCTATGGACTTTTTACGACCCTATACCAGAAAACGGCTTGGCGATATCATGGTTGATCGGGGAGATCTGAACCCTGAACAGTTGGATTATATCAAGGAAAAGCTTAAGACAACCAATCAGCGTTTTGGTGAAATCTGCCTGAGCGAAGGGTTGATATCCGAAGATATCCTGTACCGCTCTCTGGCCGAACAGTTTGGTGTGGAATATATCGACCTGTCCGGTTTTAAGCCGGATGAAGCCCTGCTTGGCCAGTTCCCGGCCGATGTTTTCTATCGCTATCATTTCGTCCCCATCGAAGAAAAGGGGGTGGCCTTGGTTATTGCCATCGCAGACCCCACCGATGTCCTCAAACTTGATGAACTGGAACTTCTTCTGGATCGCCCCCTTATCACCAAGCTGGCGCCGGCATCCCATATCGCCCATCTTCTGAAGAAGGGGGAAGGGACGAGCCGGGTCTTGAAGGAGGTCTCCGAGGATTTTCTGCTGCAGTTGGTCACCGAGACAGACAAAGGCGAAGAGGTTCTGTCGGTTGAAAACATTTCGGCTGATACCAGTCCGATTATCAAACTTCTGAATTCCACCATCATCGATGCCCTGACGCGGCGTGCCAGTGATATCCATATCGAAACCGCCCATGAGGGTGTCATCATCAAATACCGGATCGACGGCGTCCTTTACAAAGCAACGGAACCGATCGATGGCCATTTCCAGGGACCGATCATTTCGCGTCTCAAAGTCATGAGTGAACTGGATATCTCTGAACGCCGCATCCCGCAGGATGGGCGTTTCAAGGTCCGTATCAGCAATAAATCCATTGATTTCCGTGTTTCCATCATGCCGAGCGCCTTCGGTGAGGACGCGGTTATCCGGATACTTGACAAGGAGAGTATTGCCAACAACATTAAAGGGTTGACTCTTGAGTCGCTGGGGATGTCGGAACGGGAGATGAGACGATTTCGCAAGATGGTGCGCGAACCGTATGGCATGGTCCTGGTCACCGGCCCAACCGGTTCGGGAAAGACCACCACCCTTTATGCTGCCCTGAGCGAGATTCATACCGGTGAAGAGAAAATCATCACCATCGAAGACCCGGTCGAGTACCTCCTGAAAGGAATTGTCCAGATTCCGGTGAATGAGAAAAAAGGACTCACGTTCGCCCGCGGCCTTCGCTCCATTCTTCGTCACGACCCCGACAAGATCATGGTCGGTGAGATACGTGACCCGGAAACTGCTCAAATTGCCGTTCAGTCGGCGCTGACCGGCCACTTGGTATTCACAACGGTTCATGCCAACAATGCTTTCGATGTTCTGGGCCGTTTCATTCATATGGGGATTGACCCCTACAACTTTGTCTCCTGTCTGAACTGTGTCATGGCGCAACGGTTGGTCAGAAAGATCTGCCAGAAATGCCGCTATCCGGTGACGTATTCGGATGACGTCCTTAGGGAGTCCGGCATTGACCCCAACGAGTGTCGAGAGGTGACGTTTTACGATTCCAAGGGATGTGACGACTGTAACGGTACCGGCTACCGGGGGCGTTCGGCCATTGTGGAGCTTCTGGATCTGAACGACGAACTTCGCGAGTTGATTATCGCTAAGGCCGCGACAACCATCCTCAAGAAATCGGCTCGCGAGTCAGGGACGGTATTTCTGCGTGAGTCAGCCATGGAAAAGGTTTTCGCCGGCGAAACTACCCTCCGTGAGATCAACCGGGTAACCTTTGTGGAGTAATCGGGAATGTTTTTGAAGACCAAGGCTATTGGCCTTGAAATAGCCCATGAGGGTGCAACCATAGCTTTGGCTGGAAAGAGGCGGGGTCTCCCCGTGCTGGAGCGGTGCGAGTCGGTATCCTTCCCGGCCGGGACTCTCAGGCTATCCCTCAAGGAACCGAACATCATCGACCGTCCTTTTATGGTCGGTCAGTTGCGGGAACTTCATGCACGGCTTCTTACCAATCAGAAGCAGGTTTCACTTTCGTTGCCCGATGCCGCGGGAAGAGTAATGCTCCTTGATCTGGAAACCCGTCTCAAGAGCAAGGAGGAAGGGGCTGATCTCATCAGGTGGAAATTGAAGAAAAACCTGCCCATTGATATCAGTGAAATACATCTGGACTACCAAATACTCAGGGAGCGGGAGTCCGGAGAGCTTTCGGCCCTGGTCGCCCTTGTCAGTCGGAGTGTGATCTCGCAATATGAAGAGATTGTCGGAGAAGTCGGACTTGAGCCGATTCGTATCGATTTCACCACCTTCAACTTGCTACGTCTATTTCTCAAAATGGTAGGGCAGGAGAACACGGCTGTTGTTATTTGGTATAAAGGAGTTATCAGTATTCTCATCTTTCATGACGGGATTCTTGAGTTCTTCAGAGCAAAGGAGATTTTCGAAGGAAGCTTTGAAAGCAACCGGATTTTTCGTGAGTTGAACAGTTCTTTTCTGGTCTACAGAGACAAGGTGTCTGGTCAAAAGCTCCAAAGGGTTTTGTTCTACAGCCCCCCCTGGGATCGAGAAGCATTACAGACGCTCCTGACCGATGTGACCGGTGTGACTCCCTATCAGATTGATCTTGGCCGTTGCGTCGGACGGTCGGAGAGTCCGGCATCGGAATCGATGCTCTACTCATATCTGGCAGCGTTAGGCGCCGCCGCGAGGATTTTCTGATGAAATTACAGATAAACCTTGCGACCAGGCAGTATATAAATCTGCGTCCCTTGGATGCCGGGCTTCTGGTCACTGGCGTGTTGTTGTTGATGGTACTGGCACTCAATGTGTACGATCTTGCAACAGCCGCCGGTGAGAGCAGGCGTCTGAGCCAGGAACTGGCAGGCACTGCGTTGAAGGGTAAATCAGCCCACCCACCGGTGACCGATAAGGATTGGCAGCGTCTCCAGGCAGACATTGCCGGAGCCAATGCAATCATCCGTAAAAAGGCTTTTAACTGGCTTGTTTTTCTGGACGATATGGAAACGGTTCTTCCCGACGGTGTGACCATAATCAGTCTTGAACCAAAGGCCGGGACCGGAGAACTGAAACTGTCAGGGTCGGCACTATCCTTCGGCGGTATCAGTGCATTACTGGCCAACATGGAGAATTCCAAGCAGTTTGCCGATGTATATCTTCTGTCGCAGGCGGAACAGAAGTTCGGACAGACCCAAAAAGGGACAGTCTTTACCCTTACCTGCAAGGTGCAGCTGTAAATGACTCGTAAACAGGTACTTGACATAGCCAGGCAGCGCCGGATTCCGTTGGCAGCCATTGCCCTTCTGCTTGTTGCGAACGCTCTCGCCTATGGCTATCTGACCGCCTATCAACAGCCCGAACTCGACAGAATTCGGGGAGAATGGTTTGCCAAGCGGCGGATGGCAGTCGGAGAGAGGGACCAGAGTCGTCCTGCACTTTACGCCCAAGGTGTCAGGGAACTGGAGGAATGGCGTGCGCGGGTCATGGTCAAGAAAGATTTTGCCCCGTTTCTTTCCCGGCTGTTTTCTTCAGCCAGCAGGCGCAATCTCCAGCTTACCGGTATTACCTACAAGCCAGCGGCGGAGAGTGGCAAGTCCATGACGTTCTACGCAATCGGATTTTCCGTCAAAGGGAAATATGGTGAGATCAAGTCTTTTCTTTCCGATCTCCTGGCTGTGCGCGAAATGGTGGTGGTGGATGGAATTGACTTGAACAACACCAAGCCTACCGAAGAGCAGGTTGAGCTGAGAATGCAACTGACCGCTTATTTCAGACTGGAGCGGCCATGAACCGGCAGCGGCTCCTTCTGGTTGTTCTCCTCCTGTCATTCGCCGTGTCGGTGATGTACAGTTATTCCAAATACCCCCGGCAAAAGACCGTAGATAAGCTGACGTTCGCACCGGGGAAAGTGTCCCGTCCGGCTCCCGCAAAAGCCGCCAACAAGATTGATGACAGCCGGATTCTGCTGGCACTTCTTGATGAAAGGCGTGCCGTCGGGGTGAGTTACCGGAAGAATCTTTTCCGTCCCCTTTTCCGGGACGAGACGCGGATTGTTCCGTTCCCGCTACCCCCCCCAAAACCTTTGCCGTCTCTTCCGCCACCGCCGCCACCTGCTCCCGCGGCAGTGGCTCCTCCCGCAGCAGCAGAGCCAACGCCGGTTCAACGGGATATGGCGCGGTTCACTTTTCTCGGTTTTATGAAAAAAGATGGTAAGAAAACCATTTTTCTCTCCAGCAATAAGGAGATATTTGTCGTTAAAAAGGGTGACAGAATAGCCGGCAAGTACGAAGTAGCCAATGTCACCGATGATCTGTTGACTATTAACGCCCTTGGTGACGGTGGCCAGATAATTATTCCTTTGATTGAAAACAAACCGCTGTCAGCACTCAGAAAATAGGACTGGCTGAGATTGAAATGCCTTTGACCATGAAACAGAGAACTGCCCTCAGCTCGGGTAAGGAGAGATGCGCGATGCCGTTGTACAGAACTGGAATACTTGCGTTTGCCTTGATGGGGCTGATTGCCGGTTGCGCTGCCGGGCGGACTGCCATCGGGAAGGGCGAGATGCTGGAGCGGCAGGGGCGGCTTGACGAGGCGGTTCTGAAGTACGCCGAAGCGGCTGCGGCCAACCCGAATCAAGGTGAGTACCGGCTCCGTTTTCTGAAGGTGAGCGTCGATGCCGCACGGGCCCACGCCAAGAAGGGCGATGAGTTTCTTGCACAGAAGAACTTTGATGAAGCCATTCGTGAGTATCAGAGCGCCGTGGCTCTTGATCCGTCTTTTGATAAGGCAAAACAGCAGAGCGACCTGCTGATAAAGCTGCGAAACGCCCAGGTCTTTTTCCTTGAGGGTGTGAGCCTGGAAAAGGACAATAAGCCGCGTGAAGCGCTCCGCGCCTATCAGAAGGCCATCAGCATCGATTCCGGGCATAACGGTGCCAAGGAGGGGATCGAGCGTCTGCTGAAAACGCGCAAGACCAAGCTGGATGGCTACGAGCTCAATCTAAAGTCCACGAAGCCGATCACGCTTAAGTTCAAGGACGCCAAGATCAAGGAGGTTTTTAATATCATCACCCAGCTTTCGGGGATCAATTTCGTCTTCGACGAAGGGGTGAAGGATAATAACGTCACCATCTACCTTGAAAACGCAACGTTTCAGCAGGCCCTGGATATCATCACCGGGATCAACAAGCTCGGCAAGAAGGCGCTCAATGAGGGTACGGTGATCGTGTTCCCCAAAAGTCCCGATAAAATCAAGCAGTATGAGGAACTTTTTGTCCAGACCTTCTACCTGAACAAACTCGACGCCAAGAAGGCGGTGAACCTGATCAGGACCATGCTCCAGGTGAAAAAGATCTACGTGAACGAGGAGATGAACGCCCTGGTGATCCGTGATACCCCTGACGTGCTGGATGTGGCGCGAAAAATTCTCGAGGCCAACGATGTGCCGGATGCCGAAGTGCTCCTCGAGGTGGAGGTGATCGAAATCGCGAAGAAGAATGCGGACAATTTTGGCCTGGTCCTGAGCCGTTACGCTGTGTCGGCTGCGGCTTCGGCATCAGGCTCCGGAGTTTTCCTACCAGACGTACTTACGAAGCCTACCACTACAACGTCCACAGCGACACCTGCGACTGGGGGCGCTGCTGCCACCTCTACAGCTACTACTGCCATGTTGAACCTGTTCCGCTGGCGCGGGTATGACGGCTTCATCACCGTTCCCAATGCCACCTTCAATTTCGGCAAGACCATCGGCAACGGCGAAACCCTCTCCAATCCGAAGATCCGGGTAAAGAACCGGGAGAAATCGAAATTCAACGTCGGCACCCGGGTACCCATTACCACGACATCGACCAACGGTACGGTCGGCGGAATCAACGTCAACGTCCAGTACGTCGATGTCGGTGTCAAGTTGAGTGCCGAGCCGACCATCCAGCTCAACAACGAGGTCAACATCAAGTTGAGTCTTGAGGTCAGTTCCATTCTCTCCAAAGATAAAGTGGGCGACGGTAACACCACCGTCGTCACCATCGGTACCCGTAACCTGGACACTGTTCTCTCCCTTAAGGATGGCGAAACCAGTATCATCGGCGGTTTGATGCAGGACATCAAGAGCAAGAGCAATCAGAAGATCTCTTTACTCGGGGATATCCCGGTGCTCGGTTCGCTCTTTTCCAGCCATGACACGTCCAACGACAAGACCGAGCTGATACTGGCCATTACCCCGCGGATCGTCAGGGGGATAACGGTGCCTGAAGCTGATGTCGCCGCCTTCTGGTCCGGCATGGAGGATGATCCGTCGATCGCCAAGCCCTATGGCTCTTTTACCCAGGAGCCTGAATTTGCCGTGACACCGCAGCCGACTGCTGCCCCATTTCCGAAACCGGTACCACCGCAAACCCAGCCGGCTGCACCTGCGCCTTTTCAGCCCGTTCTCGAACCGCAGCAGAAGGTTCCTGCGCAACCGGGTACAACACCGGTAACTGCTGTTCCGGCCGCACCTATGCCGGCTGCACAGACACTAGTTCCCTCGCCTGCACCACCACCGGTCCGGCAGCCGGCTGAGCGGATCTCCCTGAATATCGGTGCGCCGGCTTCGGTGAAGGCTGGGGAACAGTTCATGGCAGAGATAAAGATTAGTGATGCAAAATCGCTTTTGAACGCACCATTCGTTCTCGTCTATGATCCGGCCTTTCTGGAGTTCCAGGCAGCCGCGGAAGGGGATTTCCTGAACAGGGACGGCAAATCGACAACCTTTAAATCGACTGTTGACAAGAACACCGGTCAGGTTACGATAACTTCTGCCCGCCAGCCTGGCGATGGCGGTATTGGCGGTGCAGGGACATTACTGACGGCCAGTTTCAAGGCGAAGAGCAAAGGCCCGGCCAGCCTTGGGTTCATGTCGGTAAAGTTTACCGATGCCGGAGGCAAGATCATCGAGACCATACCGTACAACACCGTCATAGAAATAAAGTAGCCGGTCATTGCTGGATGATGAAACTCCTTATCAGAAACCGGCGTGGAATCAGCCTGATAGAGCTGATCGTTACGCTTACGATCCTCTCCATACTGGCTGCCCTTGTTCTGCCATCGGCCCAGTTGACGGCCAAGCGGACCAAGGAGATCGAGCTGAGGCGAAACCTGCGCACTATTCGGACTGCACTTGACGAATTCAAGAAGAACTATGACAAGGCGATTGATGAGAAAAAGATCATTCCATCCATGAACAAGATGCCAAATGGTTATCCTGAGGACCTGAAACTGCTGGTAGATGGCTATGATTTCGGTGGGCTGGTTAACTATAAGAAAAAGTTTCTGAGACGCATTCCCGTCGACCCTTTCAGCCCCACAATCAAAGGGGAAGAACCCAAATGGGGGCTCAGATCCTCTGTCGACGAGCCGGGCAGCACGACCTGGGGGGGGGAAGACGTCTTCGACGTCTACTCTCTCAGTGAAGACACGGCCATTGACGGTAGCAAGTACAAGGAGTGGTGATTGGATCGCTTTCGATGTATCTTAGGGCGCAGTGTTGCCCGCAACCGTGGTTACACGATAATCGAGCTCCTGATCGTCATGTCGATCATCGGTATACTGGCTTCCATCGCTGTCCCGAATTATCAGTGGGGGCTCATCAGGGCACGTGAGGCGGTTCTGAGGGAGAACCTCTACTCTTTCCGCTCCACTATTGATCAGTTCTACGCCGACCAGGGTAAATTCCCCGAGTCGATTCAAGAACTGAAGGAGAAAAAATACCTGCGTGACATCCCAAAGGATCCCTTTACCAAAAGCAGGGACACCTGGGTAACCGTTTCACCTCCGGCATCAACCGACGGCGGAGAGATCAAGGGGTCGGTATATGACGTTCACAGCCAATCCAACCTGATTGGTAGCGACGGTACTCCCTATAACGAATGGTGACAGTTTCCCATGATTGAGCTTCACGGTGTGCATCTGCGCTACCAGCAGGAGAGTGTGGCGTTAAAGGGCGTTTCACTCAAGATCCCCAAAGGGGATTTTGTCTTTTTGACCGGACCATCGGGTGCAGGAAAGACTACCCTGCTGAAACTGCTGTATGGTGCCGTACTGCCAACTCAGGGGCAGATTGTCGTCGACGGTCAGAACATTGCCCGATTCAGCCGTTCGCAGCTGCCCTATTACCGGCGTACCCTGGGAGTGGTGTTCCAGGATTTCAAACTCCTCCCAAACCGTACCGTCATGGAGAATGTGGCGGTGACCCTGGAGGTCCTGGGGTGGAGCAAGAGCGATATTGGCAAAAAAGTTTATCATACCCTCAAGCAACTTGGGGTGGAGGACAAGCTGAATGTCTGCCCCTCCCGCCTTTCCGGTGGCGAACAGCAGCGGGTGGCCCTGGCCAGGGCACTGGTGAACGATCCCAAAATCCTTCTGGCCGACGAGCCGACGGGTAACCTGGACGATGCCAATAAGGAGCAGATCCTGCAAATTTTTAAAGATGCCAATATCCGGGGGACGACAGTGGTGATTGCTTCCCACGACCAGCGTCTCATGAACCTGGTGCCGGCACGGGTTGTCAGACTTGAAGGGGGATGTGTCAAAGACGATGGTGTCAAAGCATAACAAACATGCCAAGCGCCCCAAGCACTCCCGGGAAGGGTTTTGGGGGCGGCTTATCTATTTTGGGGGAAAGACTTTTGTCAATATCCGGCAAAACCTGTTGCTCCACTCCCTCGCTACCGGGACCATTACCCTGGCGCTCCTGATCATTGCCCTGTTCCTGCTTGTGTACGTGAACGTGGAGAAAACGGCGGATGACTGGAGCACCAAGGTCGAGGTGACGGTCTACTTTGAACGGGAGCCGGTACCGCTTCAGCTTGCCGCCATCAAAAAATCGATCATGGATATACCCGGGGCGGCAAAGGTGACGTACGTCGGCAAGGATGTGGCTGCGAAACGGTTTCGAGCACGCCTGAAAGGTCAAGAGTCGCTTCTTGAAGGAGTGGCGGCGGACCTGTTGCCCGCATCTCTGGAAATTGGCCTGAAGCGCGAGTATCGTGTGGACGAGGCGATCCAGGGATTTGTCGGGCGCTTGCGGAAAATACCCGGTATCGGCGACATTCAGTATGGCGACGACTGGGTGAGAAAGTTCAATGCCTTCATGACGTTTCTGCGTCTTGTCGGTATGCTCCTCGGCGGCTTCCTGCTGCTGGCCGTCTCCTTTATCGTTTCGAATACCATCAAGTTGACCATCTTTGCCAGACGGGACGAACTGGAGATACTGAGCCTGGTCGGAGCGACCCGCTTCTTTATCAAGGTGCCGTTTCTGCTCGAAGGTATTGTTCAGGGGGTGACTGCCGCGTTCCTGGCAATGCTTCTCCTTGGCGGGATCTATCTTGCATTTCTCCATAATGCCGAGAATTTTCTGGCACTCAGCCCGGCTACCGGCATCACCTTCCTTCCGCTCGAGTACCTGGCAGGATTGCTCGCACTCGGGATCATAATCGGCTTCATGGGCAGTTTGGTGTCTTTGAAGCGCTTCATTACCCTGTAGATCATGCGATCCGCGTTCTTTATCCTATTTTTTTCGCTGACATGCTTTCAAGTAATTGCCGAAGCAGCTGATATTCAGCATGAACTCCAGGGAGTAAACCGGGAAATTCGGGAAAAGCGCCAGTTGTTGCGGAAAACCAGAAAGGAAGAACGCCTGGTTAGCAATGATCTGGTGAAGATCGACAGGACGTTGCAGGAGAAGGAGCAGAACCTGAAAGCCCTTAATCGGGAGTTGAAGCAGGCAGAGGTTCAGGTTGAGCGGACTCAGCAGGAAATTGAAACAGCCAGGCACGAGGCTCAAAAAAAACGCGACCAGATACGGCAACGGCTTGTATCCCTGTATAAGGCGGGTGAATTGGGGAGTGTCAGAATGTTCTTCTCTTCCGGAACCCTGCCACAATTGGTTGAAAATCAACGCTACATGAAGGTGGTGCTGGAACACGATAAAGTGCTGTTTGCCGAGTATAATGCCAGGATCGATAAGCTCCGGTCGTTAAAGCTGAACCTGGAACAGGATGCGGCCCGTAAGGAGAAGATAAAGGGCGCAGTCAATGCCAAGAAACAGGAGATAGAGACCGAAAAACAAAAAAAGACAGTCTATCTTTCCCAGGTTCGTCAGGACCAGCAGACTTACCTGGCATCATTGAAAGAACTCCAGGCCAATGCCAAGCGGCTGCAGACCATGGTTGAAAGGCTTGAAGCGCGCAGTAGAAAAAGCTATACTGCCAAAAGTGAAAAAAAGCCTTCCAGGCTGGATACCGGCAAGGATCTGCCGCCAGTTGCGGATAAGGGATTTGCATCGCAGCGTGGCAGGCTGCCGGTCCCGGTCAGGGGGCAGGTTGTCGGCACCTACGGCAGGCACAAGCATCCCGAATTCAACTCATACACCATCAGTAATGGTATCTCCATCAGCGCGCCGGCCGGCACTGAAATCCGATCCGTGTATGATGGTCAGGTCATATTCGCCAGCGCCTTCAAAGGCTACGGAAATATGGTGATCATAGACCATGGGGGGGGGTATTTTTCCCTGTATGCCCATAGCTCGAAGATCTTGAAGGGGGTCGGCACAAAGGTTTCCGGTAACGAAGCCGTCGCACTGGTCGGGGATACTGATTCATCCAAAGGGCCGCTGCTCTATTTCGAAATTCGCTATCAGGGGAAACCGATTGATCCGTCTCCCTGGCTACGATAA
>JAJZTK010000085.1 GCA_021849045.1 Deltaproteobacteria bacterium
TAGCTGTCCTGGAAATCGATCGTCGACCCGTCCGCGACGACCCCCGGCAGCCTCTGGTACCCACACCTCTACGAGCGGAACCGATGGCGCCGGAGCACCGGCCTGACCCCGCCGAACCCTAGCATCGTTCCGGAAATGTTCGGCGATACCATGCTGGTCAACGGCACGGTCTTTCCGGAAGCCCAGGTAGAAGCGCGCCGCTATCGCCTGCGGATCCTCAACGCCTGCCAGGCCAGATTCATGAACCTGCAGCTCTACGTGGACGACGGCAGCCCGGACGGGATCACCCTGGAAACAAACCCCCTCAGCCCGAACTTCGGCAACCCGACAAACGCCCCGTTTGTCGATGCAGCCCAGAACCAGCCGGCCGTTCTCCAGATCGGGGCTGAAGGTGGCTTCCTGCCGAAGCCGGCGCTGGTCCCCACCAACGCTCCGTTCGCCGTCAATCCGGTCACCGGCCTCGCCATGGGAAGCCTCTTCCTGGCACCGGCCGAGCGGGCCGATCTGATCCTCGACTTCGGCAAGTATGCGGGGAAAAACATCATTCTCTACTCGGACGCCCCGGCTCCGTTCCCTATGGGCGATCCGCGCAACGACTACTTCCCAAAGTGGAACACGACAGCAAACCCGGTCAACGGACTGACGACCCCGGGGTTTGGCCCCAACACCAGGATACTCATGCGCTTCAAAGTTGTTGCAGCGACCGGCTCCGACATACCGCTTGCCATCAACACGACCACCGACCTGTCGCTCGGCATCGATCCGTTCCTGACACCTCCGGGAGGTACGCCGCGGCGCCTGACCCTGAACGAGAACTTCGATGCATGGGGCCGCCTCCAACAGCGGCTAGGGACCGATGCCCTTGCCGTGCGCGGGGCCGGCATGGCGTACATGGATCCCTCCACGGAGAACCCGGCAGCAGGCACCACCGAGGTGTGGGAGATCTACAACCTCACCGGCGACACCCACCCGATACACCTGCACCTGGTGAACTTCCAGATCCTCAGCCGCCAACCGTTCGACGTGGCCCAGTACATGGCCGGCACCACCGTCTTCACCGGACCTCCCCTCCCCCCGGACCCGAACGAAACGGGATGGAAGGAGACAGCCCGCATGCATCCGGGAACAGTGACCAGGATCCTGATGAGGTTCGACCTTCCCGCAACGCCGTTTACCGTCCCGAACAGCCTCAATCCCATGTTGGGAACACCCGGGAAAGAGTACGTCTGGCACTGCCACATCCTGGAACATGAGGAACACGACATGATGCGGCCAATGATCATCACCTGAGTCTCCGGCCGGCTGAGGTTACTGAAACGGGCTCCTCCGACACTGCGGGGGAGCCCGTTTCGTTTCCACACCTATCGACCCTCTTCCTACCCCACCGATCCGACCATTTTGGCCACCGCTTATCATGACCATCCCCCACCCATTTCAAAAACATGGTTTTACCTGATTAGCACTAATCTTCCGCCCGCTTGAAAAAAATCCCCTCCCCCCTGGCGGGGGAGGGTGATGGTGGGGGGGAAGTTGCCACGAAGTCCGCTGGTTGCAGCTTCACCCACCCCCCCGCCCCCCTCCCGTCAAGGGAGGGGGAGAGTGTGTTGCGGAAGATTGGTACTAATCAGGTGGTTTTATGCTTAATTAAAAGTGGCATCTCCGTTGCATTTCGCATAAAATATCGTAACCTCACTATTAACCTCAACCAATAAACCACCACACAAAGGAGGTCCACACCGATGAAGAACAGGTTGACAGCACTGGCATTGTCGTTATGCGTCGCAACTCCGGGATTGGCACAGGCGACACAGGTGAAATTAGGCTTTGTTAACTCCATAACCGGCCCGGAGGCACCGATCGGCGAAAACCTGACGAACGGCGTTGCACTTGCCCTTGAGGACCTCAAAAAGAAGGGTATTGACGTAGAACTGATCAAGGAGGACGATACCGGCAAACCGGAAAAATCGATGGCCGCCTTCGAGAAAATGGCCACCCGCGACAAAGTGGCCGGCGTAGTCGGTCCTTACAGCTCCAAGTGCGCCAATGCCGTGGCCAAGCTGGCCGAGAAATACAAAACGCCGCTGCTCATTCCGGTGGCCTCCAAAGAGGAGATCACCCGCCAGAACCTGAAGTGGACCTTCCGCTTAAGCGCCACCACCAACGACTACGCCAACATCCTGCTCGACATGGCCACCTCTCTCGGCAAACCCAAGACCATCGCCATCATCAATGAAAATACCGACTTCGGCACCTCCGGAGCCAGGTCTGCCAAGGCCTTTGCCACAAAGAGAGGGATCAGCGTCGTGGCCGAGGAGGCTTATTCCCCGGGTGCGCCCGACTATCGCTCAACCCTTTCCAAGATCAAATCCAAGAAACCGGACCTGGTCTTCATGATCTCCTACGTGGCCGATGCCATCCTGCTGATGCGCCAGTCCCGTGAGATCGGCATCACGCCCCAGGCCTTCCTGGGAGCCGGTGCAGGCTTCTCCGTTGCCCAGTTCGCCAAGGAGAAAGAGATCTCCAACTATGTCTTCTCCAGCACCCAGTGGACCGGTGACGTGAACTGGCCCGGTGCCAAGGAGTTCAACAGCCGCTACAAGGCAAAGTTCGGCAAGGAGCCGACCTATCACGCATCAACCGCCTACGCCTCGATGATCATCATGGCCGAGACCGCTGCCAAGGAAGCCGGCAATCAGGAGAAGATGCGCAACGAACTCAAGACCGGCCACTGGAACGGTATCATGGGAGAGGTGACCTTCCGCGACTACGACGGCTACACCAACCAGAACAAACACCAGATGCTGGTGGAACAGGTCCAGAACGGTGTCCACGAGACCGTGTACCCAACCAGATATACCTCCAGGAAACCGATCTATCCGTTCCCGGGGTGGAAGAAGTAGTCTGCTCCCCACGTTAATAGAGGGGGAATCTGCCGTCGGAGCCATCACATGACCATCTTTCTCCAATCGCTCATCAGCGGCATCCTGATCGGCGGCGTCTATGCCCTGATCGGCATCGGCCTGACCATCATCTTCGGCGTCATGCGGGTGATCAACTTCGCCCATGGCGACCTGCTGATGCTCGGGATGTATGCCACCTACTTCCTGTTCACCCTGTTGGGTGTGGACCCGTTCGTCTCCATCGTCTTTACCATCCCGCTCATGTTCCTCTACGGCGGAGTCCTGCAGAAGGTCTTCATCAACCGGATTCTGAACTCCCTGCCCCAGAACCAGATCCTCCTCACCATCGGTCTCGGGCTGATCATGAGCAACGCCGTGATGCTGGCATTCACGTCGGACTACAAGATTCTCACCACCTCCTATTCGTCCGGCAGCGTCGACATCCTGGGGATCTCCGTCTCGCAGCCCCTGGTCATCTCCTTTGTCATCACGGCAGCGATCACCGCCCTCCTCTACTGGTTCCTGCTCAAGACCGACACCGGCCAGGCCATCCGCGCCACGGCCCAGGATCGGGAGGCGGCCCAGCTGATGGGGATCAACGTGAAGCGGATGTCCATCATCGCCTTCGGTCTCGGCGCCTCCCTGGCCGGTACTGCCGGGGCGCTGATCTCCCCCACCTACTACATCTTCCCCCAGGTGGGGAGCAGTTTCACCCTGAAGGCCTTCGTCATCACGGTCCTGGGCGGCATGGGGAGCATTGTCGGGGCGACACTGGGGGGGATACTCATCGGCATCGCCGAATCCATCGGTGGCGTCTACCTCGGCTCCGGCTGGAAAGAGGTGATCGTCTTTGTCCTCTTTCTCCTGGTCCTCCTCTTCAAGCCATCCGGCTTGATGGGCAAATCCAACGCATAGTCGGCGGAGTCGTATCCATGCGCATGTTACCTCAATCACTCGTAAACAAGCGAGGGGCCTCACCGGTCAGGGTCGTCCTCACCCTGGCGGTGGTGGCCCTCCTCTTTTTCTTCCCCCGGCTGGTGGAGAGTACCTATGCCCTCCACATCATGATCCTCATCTTCATCAGCATCATCATGGGGTCCAGCTGGAACATCCTCGGCGGGTATACGGGGCAGTACTCGGTGGGACACGCCGCCTATTTCGGGGTCGGCGCCTACATGACCATGATGCTGTTGCAGTTCAAGCAGATCCCGCCCTGGTACGGCATGTGGGCCGGCATGGCCGCAGCCCTGCTGACGGCGCTGGTCATCGGCACCATCTGCTTCCGGCTGCGTGGCCCGTACTTTGTCCTCGCCTCCATTGCCGTGGCAGAGATATTCCGGGTCACCACCCTGAACCTGAAGGAGATAACCAACGGCGCAGAGGGAATCCTCGCCACCGAGCTCCCCCCCCTCAGGATCGGCGGGACGGTCATCACCGACTTTCTCACCAAGGTGCCGTTCTACTATGCCGGGCTGGTCTGCGTGCTGCTCATCATCGCCATCTCCCTGGGGGTGCAGCACTCCAAACTCGGCTACTACTTCCAGGCCATCCGTGAAGACCAGGACGCGGCCCACTCGCTGGGCATCAACCTGACCGTCTACAAGAACGCGGCCCTTGCCATCTCGGCGGTATTCACCTCCCTGGCCGGCAGCCTCTATGCGATCTACGTCGGCTTCATCGACCCGACCACGGTCCTGGCCCTCGACCTGTCGGTGCAGATCGTCCTCATCTGCATCATCGGCGGCATCGGCACCATCTTTGGTCCGGTCATCGGCGCACTGGTGCTGATCCCGCTATCAGAGGCACTGCGCAGTAACGTCATTGCCGAGGGGCTCATTAAGTCGGGACTGGTCAACGCAGAGTCAGGGGTCGGCACCTTTCTCACGGACCACCTCTCCCACGCCCATGTCCTGATCTACGGCATCCTGGTGGTGATCGTCATCCTCTATATGCCCGACGGCGTGCTCGGCTTCTTCAGCAACCTTGCTGCCAAGCGGAACAGGGGGAATGCCTGATGGCGATACTGGAGATCAAGCACGTCAGCAAGTTCTTCGGGGGGCTGGCCGCCAACTCCGACGTCTCCTTTGCCCTGGAGGAGGGGATGATCATGGGGCTCATCGGCCCCAACGGCGCCGGCAAGACCACCCTCTTCAACTGCATCACCGGCTATTACCCACCCTCCAGGGGGGAGATCCTCTTCAAGGGAAGGCGGATGAACGGCCTCAACCCGGACAAGGTCTGCAAACTCGGCATGGCCAGGACCTGGCAGAAGGTCAGGCCGCTGGCCAGGATGTCGGTTGTGGACAACGTCATGGTCGGCGCGCTCTGCCGGACCAACTCCCTCAAGACGGCACGGGAGATGGCCATGGAGCAGATCCGGGTGGTCCGTCTGGAGCACAGGGTGAACGTTGCCGCCGGCGGCCTCCCGATCGGCGAACGGAAAAAGCTGGAAGTGGCGCGGGTCCTGGCAACCAGGCCCGAGCTCCTGCTGCTCGACGAGGTCATGGGAGGGCTGAACCCGGCCGAGAGCGACGAGATCATCCGGTTGATCCTGGAGATCAGGAAAAGCGGCATCACCCAGATGGTCATCGAGCACGACATGAAGGCGATCATGCGGATCTCCGACCGGATCGTGGTGCTCAACTCCGGCGAAAAGCTCGCCGAAGGAAACCCTTCGGAGATCGTCAGCAACCCGGATGTCGTGGCGGCCTACCTGGGATCGGAACATTAATCGGTGTTGCAGGGGCAGGCTCCGGCGCCTGTCCCGATTTGCGGGCAACCACAGGGGGGTGCCCCTACCGGAGATATCATGCTCAGGATAGACAAGCTCAACTTCAGCTACGGCGACCTGAAGGTCC
Source organism: Deltaproteobacteria bacterium (assembly GCA_021849045.1). Taxonomy (GTDB): domain Bacteria; phylum Desulfobacterota; class Desulfuromonadia; order Geobacterales; family DSM-12255; genus Geomobilibacter. The sequence continues at coordinate 5,759 of JAJZTK010000085.1, forward strand.
TCTGGGACATCGACCTGGAGGTCAACGAAGGGGAGATCGTCACCGTGGTCGGTGCCAACGGCGCCGGCAAATCGACGACCCTCAAGAACATCTCCCGCCTCGTCAGGCCCGCATCCGGCACCATTACCTTTCAGGACAACGATCTGCAGGGGCTCGAATCCCACGAGGTGGTCGAACAAGGGATCGTCCAGGTCCCGGAGGGCCGGAAGATCTTCCCGGAAATGACCGTTCGGGAAAATCTGCGCATGGGGTCGTATATCATGAGCGCCAGGGGTAACCGCGACGCCAATATCGACCGGGTCTTCACCATGTTTCCCCGCCTGAAGGAACGGGAAAAACAGCTCGGCGGCACCATGTCCGGCGGTGAGCAGCAGATGCTCGCCATCGGCCGCGGCCTCATGGCCAACCCGAAGCTCCTGCTGCTGGATGAACCGTCACTGGGGCTGTCGCCGCTCTTTGTGAAGACCATTTTCGATATCATCCGGGAAATCAACCGCCAGGGGGTTACCATCCTCCTGGTAGAACAGAACGTCTACCAGTCGCTTCGCATTGCCCACCGGGCCTACGTCCTGGAGACCGGCAGGGTGGTGCTCACCGGCACCGGCGAGCAGCTGCTGAATGACGAGCATGTGAAAAAGGCATTTCTGGGAATGTAGGGCCAATCCATGAATTGCCCCGCCCAACGACAGGAGGACAATTATGACCAAGGTCGAAAAATGGATGACCAGGAATCCCATCACCATCGAAAAGGACGCCACGGTCATCGAGGCGATCCATCTCATGAAGGAGAAAAACATCCGGCGGCTGCCGGTCATGGATAAGGGTAGGATTGCCGGCATCCTCACGGAAAAGATGGTGGCCGACTTCAAGCCTTCCAAGGCAACATCCCTCGACACCTGGGAGGTCCACTACATCCTCTCCAAGACCCCGGTCACCGAGGCAATGAATCCGACCCCCTACAAAGTCAGGCCCGATACCGATCTGACCGATGCTGCCCAGCTCCTGCACAACCGCAAACTCAACGGGGTCCTGGTTGTGGACGACAAGGACAACCTTGTCGGCATCCTCACCATGACCAATGCACTTGAGGCACTTATCGCCATCTGCAGAAATCCGGAGGTGTGCCGGCAGTAAAGCTCCCACCGAACAACCACGCGCCGGTCCGGCAATGCGTTCTCAAAAGAATTGCCGGGCCGGCGGATATGTTGCATAACACGCCCATTGCACTCAATTACCAAAAACTCCGCAGTTGAAAAAATTATCTTTTGTTTTCGCCACAGCATGCCGATTGTTCATAAAACGCCTTTTGCCGGGAAGCTGCTCGATCTCCGGACTGAGCACATTTTTTCTGTTGCATTTCCCACACGGGCACGATATGAGGGTGCGACCGCTGGCAGTACGGTTGACAGCGGTTCGCGGGGCTTTAGAATGAACACACTATCGACAACAACCTGGAGTTCTCCATGAAAAGGCTCCTTCTGCCACTGCTCCCCGCCATCATGCTCTTCCCATCGACCCTCCTGGCACTGGATCTCGGGGTGAACGGCACCACCATAGTCCGCTACGAAGAACGGAGCGTGCCGGGATTCGACAAAAAGACCATGGTGCCCGCAACCCAGTACCTTGGCGTTGATGTGGGTAAAGCGGCCGACGGCCACCTGTCGTTTCACATGTACGGCTGGGGACGGGTGGACGGGGCAGACCAGAGCACTCCCCGCGATTCATCCGATACCGCCCTCTCGTACGGTTATCTGGACTATCAGTCCCCGAAAGGCAACGCCGAGGTCAAGGTGGGCCGCCAGTACCTCTATGAAGGGGGTGTGGTGGAACAGTTGGACGGCATCAGCGCCCGTTCCGACCTGTTTCAGCAGTACGAGGGGTTTGCCCTCTCGGCCTTTGCCGGCAAGCCGGTGAAGACCGACCGGGTGGATGACCACAAGGGGGATCTCCTGGCCGGAGGACGATTAAGCTACCGGGTCGCCGGGGTCACGGAGATGGGGCTCTTCCTCACCCATGAAAACGGGGCTGCGGCCTATCAATACGACAAGTCGACCAACAGCGCGACCCTTGTCAAGGACAACCGGGAACAGGCCGGCTTCGATGTCCTCTATACCCTGAATCGACTGGTGGAGCTGAATGGCCGTTCCCTGTACAACCTTTCGCTCAAGGAGTTCGCCGAGCACAGCTACGTCATCACGGTCAAGCCGGTTGCCGGGCTCTCCCTGTCGGGGAGTTACAACCAGCACCAGTTCAAGGGATACTTTGCCTCGGCCAGCAACCCGTTTCTCTTCAAGCCGTACGACGCCGACGAAGAGGCATCATACAGCGGCTCGGCCTCCTACGCGCTCAACACGGCCACCGAACTTACCGCGGACTACACCTATTACGACCGGAAAACAAAGGGAACATCGGCACGGCTGGGTCTCGGCGGACGCTTCACCCTGCTGGGGGGAAAGCTGAAGACCGGCCTCGACTACCACCGCCTCAACTCGGCCAAGGGAATGAACTCCTACCATGAGGCCCGCGGTTTCGCCCTATACGATCCGGGTCGCTACTACGCCAGCCTGGATGCCATAGCCCAACGCTACGACGATCCCCTCCCCTATCTGAATACGAGCAAAATTGCCTACGAGATCACCGCATCATCCGGCTATCGCCTCAAACCATGGTTGTTGCTCTCCGGAGACCTTAGCGCAGGGGCTAATCCCCAATACGGCGACCAGGTCAAGGGGCTCTTACGCCTCACCTTCGCCTATACCACTACCACAGGAGGCGTTGGCAGATGACCGTGCGCTCTTTCGCAACCATAGCCGCCGTGCTCGCCACAATCCTCGTGACGGCTGCCTGCAGTATCTTCTCCCCGGAATCCAGCTTTGCGCCGACCCACCCTGAGGCGCTTCCGGCCGGTCGGCCACTCTGCTCAGACTGTCACGAAGGAAGCCAGTTGAAGGGGGCGCTCAAACCATACGCCACCTTTGACCACACTGCCGACTTCGTTAAAGGACACCGCTTCGCGGCCGGCCGGGACGCCCAGGTCTGCGGCGTCTGCCATGCCCAGTCGTTCTGTGCCGACTGCCATGCCGGCAAGACCGAACTGAAGCCATCGCTCAAGCTGGGGAACCGGCCCGACAGGGAACTGCCCCATCGGGGCGACTTTTTGACCCTGCACCGGATCGAGGGAAAGATCGACCCGACCAGCTGTTACAAATGCCACGGCCGAGCCAATAACGAAAAGTGCATGACCTGCCACAGACGGTGAATTTTGAAACTGCTCAAAATACAAACCGTTTTCGTGCAAAACTTGCACAACGGCTGACTGCAACATGAAAATTTTTCATAACCCAGCTCTTTCAGGGGTACTCGATGAGTAACGCGTCTCAGTACATCAAGCTTTTCTGCATAGCAGCCATCATGATTTTCTGTTGGGGGTGCGGCAAGGGGAACGACAACGCCCCGGCAGTCGCCGTTTCGGGCACTCATCCCGCCAATTGGCGTACCGCACATCGCAAGGCGTACCTGACCAATCCATCCCAGTGCAAGGAATGCCACGGTGCCGACCTCATGGGAGGGATCACCAAAGTAGGTTGTTCCACCGGGAGTTGTCACGCCAATGGGCACCCACCCCGGCAGATCGCCCACGCCATGCCGTTCCTCACCGGCACCGTCCATGGGCCGGTGGCAAAAGTGGATCTTGCCATCTGCAACGACTGCCATGGACGCCAGATCAGCACCACCGCCTATCGGTTTGATATCCCCACCAGCACCATGCCTAACGGCTGCGAATCCACCGGGTGCCATAACAACGCCCAACAGGCCGTAAACCTGGGGCACCCGAAGACCTGGTTGAAACACGACTCCGCGGGCAACCAGGCCAATGCCTGCAGCCTATGTCATGGCGCCACCTTCCAGGGGGATACGGGTCCCGCCTGCTCCATCTGCCATGTCAAGCTGGCGCCCGGCGTGATCCCGGTCGCGTCTCAGAACTGCGGCTCCTGCCACGGTAATCCACCAAATGGCTCTACCCATCCGAACATGGCCGGCTCCCATGCCAAGCATACGGCACTGCCCGGCGTTACCTGCTCTGCCTGCCACCTGGGCGCCGGCAGCGGCACAATCTTCCATTACTACTCTTCCCGCATCGTCAGAGCGGCCCGGGTGCAGTTTTCGGCGTACTACAACGCAAAAACCGGCGTCGCAGCGCTCAACGCCGACAAAACTTGCGCAAACGTCAAATGCCACGGCGGAAGAAACCAACTCCCCGTTGGCACCCCCGTTGTCTGGGGGAGCACCTTTGATTCGACCAGCCCAAACAACTGCCAGGCATGCCACGAACAGGGCTCCGCAAAGCAGTCCCCGCAGTACAACAGCTACTATTCCGGTCAACACGTCAAACACCTGCAACTCGGTCTCGCCTGCACCGATTGCCACGATCAAAAGGTACTGTTCAGAAGCAGTGCACCGTCCCACTTTTCCAACCTGAGTTCGGTGACGTTCGATCTCGACCCATCATTGACCATGAAACAGTATCTGAATTACACAATTCCTGCCCGTACCTGTGCTCCTTCTACACCGCCATCCGACAACCAGTTCGTCTTTGGCTGTCATCGTGCACCGGACATTACCAAATTCTGGGGTACCCCATAACACCATCTCCCCTCTGCCGGAAACCAAGGACAGAGGGGAGATACCATCCACTCATTACAGTACATTAACAAACCAAATATAATCTACAACTTGCTGCAATCTTAGTACATTTTTTGCACATTAAAAATGCACGCGGAGAATTTTTGTCATCCCATGCCGCATTATTCAAAAACTGAAGATGGCCTTAACTTTTGGCTTTACAAATTAAAAGTAGAAGTCGATAACAATAGTAATTAAATGCCAACGCAACCATTAAGCAGCACTAACGCTAGACTCAAGAGATCACCGACAATGTGCAGTCTGAGAGCACAAATTTCAAAGGTTACCACCTACGCCTTCACTGGCATGGCGCTATTGCTGTTTCCGGCATCGATTCAGGCATCAGTGGCACCAGCGGTTTCCCTGAAACCCACCCTTCTTGCAGAACAACAAGGGATCAGCACCCCTGTCCGGGTTGCCAGCGACCCGTATGGATACCTCTACGTGGCCGATCCCCGTAGTGGCGGAATCACCAAGTACGACCGTAACGGCAAGCTCGCCGGAAAAATCACCACCATACCCAATCCCCGGGCAATTGCCATTTCCACGGCCGGCGACATCATCGTCAGCCGCGGCACGACGGTCACCAGAATTGCCGCCGATGGATCACCAAAAGCAGATTTCACCGGCACGTTCACCTTTGCCAGCGGCATTGCCGTTGCCGATTCGGCCAACCGGATCTTCGTCACCGACAGCGGCGCCAACTGCGTCAAGGTCTTTGACCTGAACGGCACGTTCATCAGCCAGTTCGGCACGCAAGGAAGCGGTCAGGGCCAGTTTTTGCAGCCTTCCGGCATCGCCTGGGACCGGGTTGGCAATCAGCTGGCCGTGGTTGACACCTTGAACTGCCGTATCCAGTTTTTCGAGCTGAACGGCACCTTCAAAAAGAGTCTCGGCACCTATGGTTCGGGAGCTCTCAGGTTCACCTCACCCAGATCGGTCGCGTTCGAATACAGCAGCGACTACCGTTCCACGACCAGGATGTACGTAGTCGACTCCTTCCAGAGTCACGTCCAGGTCATAGACCCGAATACCGGCACGTTCCTTTCCTTTGTCGGCAATTACGGCATCACCGCGGGTAGCCTGCTGGTACCGTCCGACACCCTGTTCGACAGTTTCGACAGCGCCAACAAACGGCTTGTTGTCGCCAACGGCTTCGGCAATGTGACCATTTTCGGGATCGACGGCGGCAGCGCTGCACCGCAGACCTCCGGATCAGGCCCCCTGCTGACTATTAATGCTGTTCCCTTGGTCACGAACCTGACCAGCCTCTCCATCGGCGGCACGGTGAAGCCAAATGGTCCGGCAGCAGTGGCGGGAGTCACCGTGAACGGCATAGCAGCTTCCCTTGCCGGCAGCAACTGGAGCAGTTCCGTGACCCTGTCCACAGGGGTCAACGTCGTCACCGTAATTGCCCGTGACGTTGCCGGTGCCGTCTCCACCCAGAACGTCACCATCAACGTCATCCCGACCTCCGGCACCACCCCACCGGTCCCGCTGGTCGTGAATGCGCTCCCGAGCATTACCAACGTCCCCCTCCAGACCATAAGCGGTACGGCACCGGCAGGCGCCAGCATCACTATCAATGGCGGCACGGCCATCACTGTTCCGATCGGCGGGGCCTGGAGTCAGACCGTCACGTTGGTCGAGGGGCTCAACAACTTCATGATCGTGGCCCAAAACGCCGGGAACAGTGACACGGCAACCAGCGTGGACATAACCCTGGATACCATTCCACCGGTCATTGGAGTCGCCGGCATCCCCAATGGCAGTGTCGTCACCCGGCCGATCCAGACCATCAGCGGCTTTGTCAGCGATACGAACGCCACGACCGTAACCGTAACAGTAAACGGCACCGATCTTACCGTACCGGTGGTAAATGGTCTCTTCAACACCGTTGCCAGCCTCAATCCCGGTCTCAACACCATCGCCGTGGTAGCAGCCGACCAGGCCGGCAATACGACCGCCGTCAATTCACGGACGATAACCCTTGACCCGGGCAGCCCATCGCTCGGTATCAACACCCCGACAGGCACCACGGTCACGTCACCGTCCTACACGGTGAGCGGTAACGCGCCAGTTGGCACCACCGTAGTGGTTGCGGTGAACAGATTCGACCGGAACAGTGGCGCACTCATTCCGGTCACCAGCAGCAATGCCACGCTCAGCGGCGCCACCTGGTCCGCTACCCTCCCCATGAGCACCGGCCTCAACCAGATCGTGGCAACCGTCACCGATCCAAAGACCGGTCAGACGGCCACCGCCGGAACCACGGTCGTCTACAGCAGCGGCATTGCCCCAACCATTGCCATTATTTCTCCGGCGCGTGACACGGGCACCATCAACGGAAACATGTACTTCACCGGCACGGTCGCCACCGGCACGACCCTGACGGCAACGGTGAACGGTGTCCCGGCAACGGTTACCACGAATATCGATGGAACGTTCACGGTCAATGCCCAATTCCCGGTTCCAGGGACCTACAACATTGCCGTAACCGCCATGGACAGCAACGGCACTGGAGCGACCAGCATCCGTTCCGTTGTGTACGACCCGATCCCGCCCAAGATAACGGTCGTTTCGCAAAACCCACTGCAACTGAGTTACAGCGGAGGCACTCCCTACGTCGTCGACCAGAGCGGCAGGTACCTGGCCAGCACCATCAAGACCAACGGCATCATCGACCTGACCGGCATTGCCGCCCCGGAAACGCTCAATATCTATATTTTGTCAAGAGCTGAAGTTAGCACACGGAATGGCGATATTAATATGGATGGCAAAGTGGATATTGCAGATGCCTTGAAAGCTATTAGAATTGCCCTTGGTCTCGATCCCTTTGACAAGAAGTTTGAGCAGATGCTTCACGCTGACGTCGGACCGGTCGTCGGCCACACGCCAACACCCGATGGGAGAATAACTCTTTCCGACGTTATTGCAATAATAGAACAAGTTGTTGGACTTCCCTGGTAGAGGATTGGATTATCCTATGAAAAAACATCTATTCACAATAGGCGCCGCGCTCATCGCATTGCAGGGCCTAGTCGGCTGTGGCGGTGGTGGAGGTACTGACAGCCTGACTCCAGTAAATCCATCATCAACGGCAACCATCACTTTTGCCGTGCTAAGCACCAGCCATGCTGCACCCGTCAGAGGGATTGAAGTAAAGATGACCCTGCCCCAAGGTCTTTCCGTAAAAACTGCAACCAATTCCAACCAGATTGACAGCGCGGTACTGAAAGGATTGAAAAATGCCGGCAGCTTGCCAGTGAGTGGTACGTATACAGCCAGTACGAACCAGATTGACATCATTGTAGTTGATGTTTCCGGCAACGTTTCAGGTATCGGTTTCGGGAAGTTTGCCCAGTTGGTGTGTAATCTTCAGTCCGGCACTTCAGTGTCCCAACTATCACTGTCTGCGCCAACATTGTTTGATGTCCAGGGTCCGTCGCAATTCGGATCATTGCCCAATATGCTGCCGTTGATAACGTTACAGTAATTGATAACTGTTGAGTGACTTTGTCGGAACCACTAACTTTGGGCATATCATGGGGAAAATCGTGAAGAAGCCAGCATTCATTTTCATAACTGGTTTCCTTTTGGGGATTGCGGCCTTTGTGGCTAACGCCGCCACCGTAGACCCGCCCCACTACGACCCGGCCAGCGGCTACACCTGCGTCCGGTGTCACACCTCCCACATGGACCTGGGAGCAACCGGCCAGAAACTGTTCAACAACACCTGCCTCAACTGCCACCGGCTCAGCGACCCGAAAGCAGGCACCAAGCCGTTCACCCCGGCAGACGCCGCCGACCCGTTCAACATCCACTCTTCGGTTCAGCCTAAGCAACGATTCCAGCATTCCCACCGATGGGACGGCTCCGACACCAATCCGGCGGCAGGAGCACTCCCGCCGGTCTACCCTGCCATGACCACCCACAACCTGAGGGGCCGCACCGGCGGGGAACTTGCCTGCGTCCGCTGCCACAACCAGCACAATAACTCCACCAGCAAGCCATTTCTCCGCATGGTCAACAGCCAGGACCAGATGTGCCTGGACTGCCACAGACCGAGAGACGTCCAGGACACCAACAAAGGCAGCCACCCGGTCCGGGTGAACTACCTCGTCGCGGCAGCCAAGCCGAACTCGAACCTGAAAAATCCGATCGAAAACAACAATCCGGCCAACAGTACGTCAGACCTGAACTTCCGCATCGCCCTCTCCGGTGGGCAGGTTCTTTGCACCACCTGTCACGGCGTGCACTACACCGATTCCCGCAGCAGCACCGTTGACGGAGCCGCCAACTTCCTGAGCCTGAGCTCCGGCAACGGCTTCATCCTGCGCACGGATATGCGTGGTCCGGCCGTTGCCAGGGGAACAACGGATAATCTCAACATCTGCACCAACTGCCACGCCAACAAAAAGAGTCACAACTACAAGCAGCCGGTCGGCCAGGATGTACAGTGCGCCGACTGCCACGCGGCCCACGTGGACATAGGGGACGGTTCGCAACCGAACAGCTTCCTGGTCCGCCGCTACATGAACATCTCCACCCCCTACGGCGCGGTCAGGAAACGGCCGGTCCAGACCATGGCGACCTCTGCCCTGTCGACCGTTTTCATAAATGGCAGCGGCCGGGGGACCGGTGTCTGCCAGGCATGCCACATCGTCCCGACCGGTGGCAACTATCCGGCACAGCACAACACCACCTTCGCCATGGCACGTGACTGCGCCACCTGCCACAAGCACGACGGCCAGTTCGGCTCGTTCTCCGGCGGCTGCACCGCCTGCCACGGTTTCCCGCCGACGACGGCCACAACGGGTGGACCTTCGGGTAATGCTGCCGGCTACACGGGCAACGAATCACTGTCTAAACACGCTCGCCACGCCGGAGGCGGTTCGAATTACTCCTACACCTGCGACCAGTGCCACCGGGGCAACAACCACATGGATGGCAATTACCAGGATGTCTTCAGGTCACCGGCCGGTACCCTCGCTGCCACCGGCATGACGCCATCCTACAACACAGCCGCATCCTCCTGCGCCAATGTCTATTGCCACAGTAACGGCAACGGCACACCGGCGGCCATCTCTCCGGCCTGGTTCGGCGGCCCGCTCGGCTGCGCCGGCTGTCATGGCGGCAATGCCGCCAGCAGTTCCCCCATCGCCACCGGCAAGCATACTGCCCATGTGAACAATTCCGTTGTCATCGGCACCAATTACAGCTGCGTCGACTGTCACGCCAAGACCGTCAGCAACGACACCACCATCAGCAACAAATCGAACCACGTCAACGGTTTCAAGGACTTCTCCGGCGCCAGGGCCGGCAACAGCTCGACGTACAGCAGCGGCACCGGCGCCTGTTCGGCAACCTACTGCCACACCGACGGCAAGGGAACCCAGAAGGACATGACCGTCACCAACTGGAAGAGCGCGGCAACCCTGGACTGCAAGGGGTGCCACGGCTCGGACGCGGCCCCGGCCTTCACCAGCCAGGCGGGTGAGCCTAACTATACCAATGGCGGCTCCGGCACACAGAGGGCCAACAGTCACCAGAAGCATGCCAAGGCCGGTGCTTCCAGCTGCGATGCATGCCACACCGGCACCACCACCGACGGCCTCTCGATCAAGTCAGGCTCGCTGCTGCACACCAACAGGAATATCGATATAACCTTCAACACCGCCAAAGCCGGCGCAGCCGCAAATTGGATGGCAGGCACCAAGAGCTGCGCCAACATCGCCTGCCACTTCGGCGGCAGTGCCCAGTGGGGAGGGTCCCTCGGCTGCACAGGCTGCCACGGGAGCAATGTCGCCAGTGGCACCCCGATGGCCACCGGCAAACATACGGCCCATATCAACAACGCCGCTGTCATCGGCACCAATTTCGGCTGTGCGGACTGCCATGCGAAAACCGTCTCGACCGACACCACCATTTCCACCCCGGCCAATCACGCCAACGGCTTTGTCGACTTTTCGGGAGCCCGCGCCGGCAGGAGTTCGACTTACAACAGCGCCACCGGCGTCTGCTCAGCCACCTACTGCCACACCGACGGCAAGGGAACCCAGAAGGACATGACCGTCACCAACTGGAAGAGCGCGGCAACCCTGGACTGCAAGGGGTGTCACGGCTCGGACGCGGCTCCGGCCTTCGTCAGCCAGGCCGGCGAGCCGAACTACGCCACCGCCGGCGCCGGCGCGCCGCGTGCCAACAGCCACAAAAAGCATGCTGCGGCCGGCGCGTCCACCTGCGACAACTGTCACACCGGCACCACCACCAGCGGCATAGCCATCAATGCTGGTTCGACGCTCCATCTCAACGGCGCCATCAACGTCACCTTCAATACGGCTAAGGCCGGTGCCGGGGTCACCTGGACTGCGAGTACCAAGAGCTGCAGCAATATCGCCTGCCACGCCGGGAACAGCGCCGTCTGGGGAAGCTCCATGCCGACAGACTGCACCGGCTGCCACGGCAACGATGCCGCCAGCTCCAACCCCATAACCACCGGCAAGCACCGGCCCCACATGAACAACTACACGACCCTTGGCCGCGGCAATAACTTCTACTGCGGCGAGTGTCACGCCACGACCGTCACCAAGCCCGACAACCGTAACATTACCGGTCCCACCAAACACGCCAATGGTTTCAAGGACTATTCGGGCCAGAAGGCGGGCAGAATTGCCACCCCCGGGACGGGCAGTTGCAACACCAACTATTGCCACAGCGCCGGCATGCAGAACAACCAGTTCTGGAACATGACCTCAGCCAACTGGTATTCCAGCCGCACCCTCGACTGCCGCGGGTGTCACGGCACATCCAGGCTTCCAGACGGCACCGTTGCCCCCTTCGCAAGCGTGGCCGGCGAGCCGGGTTACCTCAATGGCGGTCCGGGCACTCCCTCCGCCAACACCCACCAGAGACACGTTCAGGGACGCGGTGTCTCCGATTCCAGAGGCTGTGTAGCCTGCCACCGTCTCACCGTCGACCAGGGGATGGCAGGAAAACTGAAAAACTACTCTTCGCTCCACCTGAACAGTCAGCGGAATATCAACTTCGCTTCCTTCGGCAACGTAACCGGGCATTATACGGCAGCGACCAAGACCTGCAGCAACACGTATTGTCATTCGTCCGGCTCTCCCCAGTGGGGTGGTACGCCTCTGGCCTGCAACGGCTGCCACTACGCAAACAATACCCTTGCAGCTGCCCACCGGATTCACTGGGAAACTACGGCCATTGCCACCAACTATGTGGCAACGCCCGGCAATACGACCGCAGATCCCACCAAATACCAGTTCGAATGCTCGTCGTGCCACAATTCCAGCCGCGTTCCCGGCTCTACCCATGCCAACGGCCCGGTGACGCCGGGCATCCAGGTCGGCGAGGTCTATTTCGGCTACACCACCGCCACCAGAAAGGGTACGTATGTTGCCGGGGCCAGTTCAGCCGGCAAGGACGGTACCCTTGACTATACGGCCGGCAACGGCGCCTCCTGCCAGACCAGCTACTGCCACTCCGACGGCAACGGCGGAAATGGCAACTCTCCCATCCTCTGGACCACCACCAGCAAGACAGCTGACCCGAACCTGCGTTGTGCGATCTGCCACAACTACACCAAGGCGTCAACCAAGCCGATCATCACCAACCGTCACGGCAGGCACGTGAACGACTACACCTTCAACTGCTCGTACTGCCACAACGCAACCACTACCGACGGCACAACCATTGCCGACACTAGAAAACATGTCAACAAGGTCAAGGACGTGGCGTGGAACACCCTCAACAGTGGCGGCAGCGCCTACGTGAACAGCGCAACGGCCTGCGCCAACATCTACTGTCACAGTAACGGCACCGCCTTCACCGCCCCGTTCGGCGCACCCAACGTAGCCGTCACCTGGTCGACCGGTCCGGCCACCACCTGCGGCAGCTGCCACGACGGCCTCGCCACCGGTCCGAGCTACAGCAACGGTTCGCCCAAGGCCAACAGCCACAACATGCATGTGGCGGGCATGGGGTATACCTGTGAGAAGTGCCACTACAGCACCACCACCACGGGTAACACAATTACCAACCAAACCAATCACCTGAACAAGGCCTACGACCTTCTACAGAGCGGAGGCGCGGTCACCTTCACGGTCGTCAACACCCCTGCTCCAGGTACACCAGCCCAGTGCAACGATATTTCCTGTCACGGCGGCCTCGGAGCCAACGCCGCATGGGGCGGCACCACCCCTGGTTGCAAGTCCTGCCACGGTGGCGCCAGTGACATCGACAACTTCAACGGCACCTTCTGGAACGACGGTACCCGCTCCCAGATCAAGATCGTGGGTGAGTGGGACACTACGGGCCACGGCCGGCCGTCAGCATCGGGTAACTACCCTACGTCCAATAACCCGGCAGCAAACTTTACAGGTGTCAACGAGTGCACCTACTGCCATGATGCCAGTGTAAACCACAAAACCGCCACCAATGTATTCCGTCTGGCAAACTACTCTACCCCTGCCTATGGCCGCAATGCCCCCTGCCTGGTCTGCCACGGTAAGAACGCGGTCGGCTACCTGGGCAAAGCCGTGGTCCAGACACGGATATCCTCGACCCACTACGGCTCCAAACATGCCAGCAGTGGCGGCGGCTAT